>CAIOTK010000040.1 GCA_903861185.1 uncultured Opitutia bacterium
CACCTTCGGTGAGAAACGCACCTACCGTCTGGCGACCGAACTCCGGTTCTAACGCTCCCGTCCGTCCCTCCCGCCGGCGCCCTCTCCCCGGGGGCGCCGGCGGCGTTTCGCGGCGTCTTCGCCGTTGCCCCCGCGTCCCTCGCCGCCAGCCTGCGTCCGCGATGATCACCCAGCGCGACATCGCCCGGGCCGCCGGGCTCTCCCAAGCCACCGTCTCGCTGGCCTTGCGCCGCCACCCGGGGCTTCCAGCGGCCACCATCGCCCGCGTGCACGCCACGGCGGCCGGGCTCGGCTACCGCCCGGACCCGCTGGTGTCCGCCCTGATGTCCCAGCGTCAGGCCCGCAAGCCGGGCGGCACGTTCCGCGCCAAGATCGCTTTCCTCACCGCCTTCCCGACCCGGCACGGGTGGCGCCGCAGCCGCTACATCTCGGACTGCTACGCCGGGGTTGCCGCCGCCTGCGGACCGCGCGGCTACCTCGTCGAGCCCCGCTGGCTCTTCGAGCCGCTGATCGGCGGCCGCCGTCTCAGCCGCATCCTCTGGACGCAGAACTTTCAGGGCCTCGTGGTAGCGCCGCTTCCCGTCGTCAATCCGCCGATGGACATCGACTGGACTCAGTTCTCGGCCGTAACCCTCGACTACTCGATGGCCGATCCGGTGCTCCACCGCGTCGTCGACGACCACGCAGCCGGCCTCGAACGCCTGCTGGCCGAGATTGACCGCCGCGGTTACGCGCGCCCAGGCCTCGTGCTACGTGCCCCCCAGGACATCCGCACGCGCCACAGTCGACTCGGGTTCTTCCTCGCCCAACGGCTCCACCATCCCCGCTGGAAAACCGTGCCGCCCCTGCTGCTCCCCGAGGACCGCTGGGGTCCAGCACCGTTCGCGGCGTGGCTGGAACGCCACCGTCCCGATGTCATCCTCACCGAGGAACCCGAGGTGCCGGGCGCTCTCCGCCGCTTGGGTGTCCAACCTCCGCGAGACATCGGTTTGGCGTTTTTCCACCAGGAGCGTCCGACGGGCCGCCTCAGCGGCATCCGCGTGCTAGCCGAGGAAGTGGGTCGCACCGCGGGCAACATCCTGATGCGCCTGATCGAGACCAACGAGCGGGGCGTGCCCCGCATCCCCGGCACTACTCTCGTGAGCTCGCTGACCTGGAACGACGGCCGCACGCTCCGCCCCGCCTGATCCCTCCCGCGATGCACCGCGCCCTGCTCCCCCTGCTCCTGCTCGTCGCCCCTTCGCTCGCAACCGCGGCCATCCGCCCCACCACCGTGCGGATCACCGAGGTGGCCGCGCTCCTGCCGGCCTCGCCCGCTCCGGTGGGCCGCCCCGCCACCGACCGCGCGGCCTGGACGGAACTCGCCGCCCGCCTGCCGCTGCGCGAACTAATCACGGAGGCGGATCGCCTCGTGAACACGGCGCCCCCCGCGGTCACTGACGACCTCTACCTCACCTACTCCCGCACCGGCGTCCGCACCACCTACGAGGCCGTCTACAACAGCCGCCGCGATCGGCTCACCACCTTCGCCTGGGCCGAGGCGCTCGACGGCCGCGGCCGCTACCTCGCCGCCGTCCAGCGGGAGGTCGATGCCATCCTCGACGAGAAGGCGTGGACCCTGCCCGCGCACGACGCGAACCTCGAAAACTTTAACGGCCGCGTGGTTGAGGTGGACCTCGGCGCCGCGATGCGCGGCTGGAGCCTCGCGACGGTCGCCGGCTGGTTCGGCGAGGGTCTGGGCGCCGCCCGCCTCACCCGGCTGCAGGCGGAGCTGCGCCGACGGATCGTCGATCCCTACCTGAACGCGATCCGCAACGGGCCCCGGGGCGGGATGTGGTGGGTGCACACCAACAGCAACTGGAACGCGGTCTGCCACGCGGGTGTCGCCGG
>CAIOTK010000041.1 GCA_903861185.1 uncultured Opitutia bacterium
CGTAGAGCCGGTGTTGGCGCCGCGGACGGGCTTTGTCTCCGCAGTGGACGCACGATCCGTGGCCTTTGCGGCCCTACGGTTGGGGGCGGGGCGCGCGCGCGCCGAGGACACGGTGGATCCCGCGGTCGGGGTGGCTGGGCTTGTGCAGGTTGGGGAAGCGGTCACGGCGGGCCAGCCGCTGGCGTGGCTGCACGCGAACGATCTGACCGGCCTGCCCGAGGCGCGGGCACTACTCGCCGGCGCTTTCACCGTTGGGGAAGCCCCGGTCCAGCCGCCGCCGCTGGTCGCGGATCGGATCAGGGAGTAAGTCGCCCGCGGCGCCTAGGCGCTGCCCTCAAGTTCCTGCAGCTCGGAGGCCGCTCGCTCCCACGCGGTGGTGGCCTCGCCGAGCTGGTCGACGATCGCCGAGAGCTCGCGGTTGAGGTGGTGGAAGCGGCCTTTGTCGGCGTACGTCTCCGGGGCCTCGAGGGCCGCGGTGATCTCCGCCTGCTTCGCCTCCAGCTCCGTCACGGCCTTCTCGAGTTGCCCCACGCGCTCGCGGAATTTTCGCACCTCCGAGGCGGACGCTTTTTTCTGGGCCGGGGCGGCTGGCGCGGGGGCGGGAGCCGGTGCGGCGGCTTGTTTCGGCCGGGCGTCGGTGAAGCCGGCGGTCAGCGCGGCGCGGGCGTCGCCCGCCCGCGATTTCTCGAGGTAATAGTCGTAGTTGCCCGCGTAGGGCGTGAGGCGGCCGCTGTGCACGTGCAGCACGTTCTCGGCGAGCGCGCGAATGAAGTGCACGTCGTGGCTGATGAAGATCAGCGTGCCCTCGTAGGACTTGAGCGCGTGGATCAGCGCATCGATCGATGCGATGTCGAGGTGCGTGGTCGGCTCGTCCATCAGCAGCAGGTTCGGCGGCTTTACGAGGATGCGGGCGAGGGCGAGGCGCGACTTCTCGCCGCCGGAGAGCACGCCGATCGGCTTGTGGACGTCGTCCTTGCGGAAAAGGAAGGCGCCGAGGATCGCGCGGGCCTGTTGCTCGGTGAGCTGGTTCTCGTTCGTCCGCAGCTCCATCACGTTCTCGAAGACGGACAGCTCCGGCTTCAGGTTATCGAGGCGGTTCTGGGCGAAGTAGCCGGTGAACACATTGCTGCCGAGCTCGCGTTCGCCGCCTTGGATCGGGAGCACGCCGGCGAGGATCTTGAGCAGCGTGGACTTGCCCGCGCCGTTGGGGCCGACGAGCACGACGCGCTGGCCGCGTTCGGCGGTGAAGTTGAGGTCGCGGTAGACGACGTGGTCGCCGTAGGCCTGTCGGACTTTCGCGAGCTCGATCACCTTGAGGCCGGAGCGGGGCGGCTGCGGGAAGCGGAAGTTGATCCGCTTGAGCTCCTCCTGCGGCTCCTCGACGGCGACCTCCTGCAGACGCTCGATCTGCTTCTCCTTCGATTTCGCGCGGGAGGCCATCGAGGCCTTGGCGCCGAAGCGGTCGACGAACTTCTGCAGGTGGGCGATCTCGCGCTGCTGGTTCTTGAACAGCGCCGCTTGCTGGTCCTTCCGGGCCTCCTTCTCCTGGAGGAATTTGTCGTAGTTGCCGTGGTAGTAGTGGAGCCGCCCGCCGCGCAGCTCCAGCATCCCGGTGCAGAGGGCGTTGAGGAACGCGCGGTCGTGCGAAATGACGACGAGGCCGCCTGGGTAGCGGGTCAGGTAGTCTTGGAACCAGAGCAGGGCCTCGAGATCGAGGTGGTTGGTGGGCTCGTCGAGCAGCAGCAGGGCGGGCTCGGCCACGAGCAGGCGGGCGAGGTGGGCGCGCATCACCCAGCCGCCGGAGAAGGTCTTCGCCGGTAGGTCGGCGTCGCCCTCGCGGAACCCGAGGCCGGCGAGGATCTTCCGGGCCCGCGGCTCCAAGGTGTAGTCGATGTCGAAGTCGTCCTCCGTGGGCTCCAGGCGCTTCCCGCTGGTGGCAATGTGCAGGATGGTCTCTTCGCCGGCCGGCGCGCTCTCCTGCGGCAGGAAGCCGAAGTCCGCCCCGCGTTCCCACTCGATCGTGCCGGTGTCCGGCCGCTCCTCGCCGAGGATCAGATTGAAGAGGGTCGACTTGCCCGCGCCATTGGGCCCCACCAGCCCGAGGCGGTCGGTGCGGGCGATGAAAAGCGACACCTCGGCGAAGAGCTCGCGGGTGCCGTAGGACTTGGAGACGTCGGCGATCGTCAGCATCGAAGCTGGCGACCACACCGGCTCGCGCCCGGGGCGTCAACCGTGGCGTGCACGCGGGGCGCCGCGCCTCACCGCGCCCGGGCGAGCGCGACGCAGCCCGCGACCGCCACGAGGCCACCGAGGATCGCCCGCTTTCCGGGCCGGTCACCTTCCAGCCAGAACGCGATCGGCATCGCCAGCAGCGGCGCGGTGGCGGCGATCGGCAGCACGAGCCCGCTTGGCGTGGTTGCCAGTGCCCATTGGTAGCAGCCGACGCCGATGACCGGCCCCGCCAGCCCGTTCGCCACCATCCAGACCCAGCCGCCCCGCAGCGGCTCGGCGGCTCCCGGATGCCGGTACGGTGCCCACGGCGACTCCGCCGTGCGTCCCCAACGCCCCTGCACCGCGAACCACAGCGCCGTGAAGAGGAGTCCCGCCAAGATTCGCTGGTAGGCGGCGGTTACCCCAAAGGTCGCGTTCCCCACCAGTTCCCCCGCCGCCTCCGCCACCTGCACCCCCTTGCGGCTGACCAGCGCGCCGAAGCCCTGGCCGCACGCCGCAAGGAAGGCGAAACCCAGGGCCGCCGCGCCGCCCGCCAACGGTCCGCCGCCTCGCCCCGGCGAAAGCGCTACCGCTACCCCCGCGAGGATTACGGTCCCCCATAGCATCTCAGGGGCGGTGATTCGGGTGCCTAGCCAGAGCCATTCCCCCGCGGCCGCGAGCGGCGCCGCAAGGCATTGGACGATGAGCACCGTGAGCCGGGAACCCAGGCGGGGCAGGGCCGCGTAGACCGCTAGGTCGCCAAGTCCCATCCCGATCACCCCGCTGAGTAAAAACCAGCCCGTGCTCGCGCTGCCGAGGCCTCCGCCTGCCGTGTGGGCGAACGCCCCGAGCACGAGCGTCGCCACCACTAGGCGGCCCAAATTCGCCCGCGCCGGACCAAAGTGCCGCAGGCTCCGGTTTGCGCAGCTCGCGCTCAGCGCGAAAAAGGTGGCGGCAAACAAGGCGGCGAACATCCCCTCACGGAGCCGCCCCTGAACAGTTCACGCAAGGGGCAAACGGGTCGCGCTCCGACCGATAAAAAAAGTGGCCGGCCGCTTACCCCTAAGCGGCCGGCCTTTGCTTTCTTAGTTACCCCAAAACTCCCGCTAGGCGGGAGAAGTCTTGAAAGTGATGGGCAGAGGAATAGGCACAGGGGTGCCCGGGTCAATGAGAAGTTTGCAAAATCTACCATATATTTTATAAAACATTCCGGGATATGGTTTTAACAGATATCAACTTTTCTACTTACCCGGCCTGGCACCGGTGGGATCCCGCCGCCTGGCTGCGCGTGTCAGGTCCGGATGCCCTCTCGTTCCTGCAGGGCCAGTGCTCCCAGGACCTCCGGCCGCTCCGGGAAGGCGGTGCCGCCGCGACCTATGGGTTGTGGCTCTCCCTGAAGGGCAAGGTGGTCGGCGATAGTTTCGTGCTCCGGGGCGCGGAGCCGGATGAATTTTGGGTCGGCAGCTATTTTACGCCCGCTGCCACGCTCCTCGCCCGCCTCGAGGCCTTCCTCATCGCCGACGAGGTAACACTCGAGGACCAGACGTCGGCGTGGACCGGACTCAGTCTCCTCTCGACCGTGCACGAGGGCCCCGCCGCGGGTCCGGACGCCTTCCGGTTTCCGGGCCGGCGCCTCGCCGCGGGTAACGTGGAGTGGGTCGGCCGGCGCGAGGTCGCGGCCGCGCTGCTGCCGCCGCCGGGGCGCGAATTGGATGCGGCGCAGATGAAGCTGCTGCGCCTGGACGCGGGCATCCCGGCGATCCCGGAGGAATTTGGCCCGGCGGATCTGCCGCAGGAAGCTGGTCTGGAGGGCGTGGCGGTCTCGTTCCAGAAGGGCTGCTATCTCGGACAGGAGGTGATGGCGCGGCTCAAGGCGATGGGGCAGGTGCGGCGGCAGCTCTGGCGCGTCGCCGGGGAAGGGGCGCTACCCCCGGCTCCCGGCACCCCCCTGCGCGGAGCGGAGGATCGTCTCGCGGGTGAGGTGCGCAGTGCTGCGGCGGACGGCCGCGGGGGATGGATCGGGCTCGCGATGATCAGCTTACTCCACGCGCCTCCCGACGGGCGGTTGCTCCTGCCGGGCGACACTCAGCCCAGCGTGCGTCGGAGTCCCGCCCTGTGAACGAGCTGGAGCAACTCACCCAACTCTGCGCGCGCCTCGGGGCCTCGCCGGCTCAGGCCGCCGTGATGGCGGCGCAACTGTCGCGGCGCGCCGACCAGCTGGCCACCGAACGGTCGATTTCGCGCGCGGCCGCCCTCGCCAGTTTGTTGGAGGTCGTCGTGCAGGGTCGCGCGGGCGAGGTGCCCACCCGTTTCCGGCCTCCCGGGGGTACGGCGGAATCCGGCGGCTCGACTCCCATCCGTTGAAACGCGCTGGGTTGCCTCCGCGCGCGGGGACTTGCGCCCCTCGCCCGCGCTGGCGAAGGTCAGGCTCGCCGATGCCTTCTCGCCGCGCCGTGTTGTCCTTGCTCCTCCTCCTGCTGGTTCTGCCCGCTGGGGTCCGGGCGCTGCCGCGAGCCGTCACGCCCGAGGAACTCTCGCTCCTCACCACCGCGCTGCAGCGCGTCGCCGACGATTTCCCCCGCTGGGCCTACACGGAACACCGCGTGATGCGCGATTCGGCCGGCAAGGTGAAGTCGGAGCAGATCCTCCGGTACGACCCCTCCAAGCCCTACGAGCAGCAGTGGACGCCCGTGATGATCAACGGCCGCGAGCCGTCTGACCGCGACCGCGCCAAGTACCGCCGGCGAGGGGAGGAAGCGGACCCGGAGCGGCCCTCGGCGCCGCGGCGTGGCTACCCGACCTTGGGCGAGGCGATCGAGCTCGGCGGGGCCACGTTGGCGGACGAGACCGCCACGCACTGGATCTTCGAGCTGCCGCTGCGGCGGACCGACAACCAGCGCTTCCCGCCCGAGAAGTTCCGGGTGCAGGCGCGGCTCCGTAAGGAGGGGGCGGTGCTGGAGAACCTTTCGGTCCTATTGCGCGAGTCGTTCCGCGCCAAACTGGTGCTGAACGTGAAGGCGGGCGATGCCACTTTGGATTTCGTGCAAATCGACCCCGAGGCGCCACCGGCGCTCGCCGGCATCAGCGGCGACGCGGACTGGTCGATCCTGTTCTTCTCCGGCGGCGCCTCGATGGACCTCAAGCGCACCGATCTGCGGCGGGTGAAGCCGTACGCGGAACGGTTCGAGGTGAAGATCGGCACGATCAAAGCGATCGACTTCTGAGCGCCGCCCGGCGGGCCGCGCGCCGGCGACGTAACTTTTCCCGGGCTGCGGGGTTCTGCCGATGAACCAC
>CAIOTK010000042.1 GCA_903861185.1 uncultured Opitutia bacterium
CAGCGCCGCCGGGGCGCTCCGCGTCGTGCCGCTCCGGGAGACAATCGCGACCGTATAACTGCCGGCATCGGCCGTGCGGAAGGCCGGCAGCTCCAGCACCGGGGTGTTAGCGCCGGCAAGGGCCACGCCGTCGCGGAACCACTGGTAAACCGCCGCTTCCGCGCCACGCGCCGCGACGCTCAGGCGCACGGACGCGCCCGGGACCACCGCCTGCCCAACCGGGGCCGAGCGGATCTCGGGCGCCGGTCGCGTGTCGCGCTGCTCGTAGGTGAGCGATACGCCCTGATCTCCCACCGCCACCATCGCCCCCGCGCCAGCGGCTAAACCCCGGAGGATGCGGTTCACCGGTAGTGCGCTCACGGACCAGTCCGCGGCGTCAGGCGAAACGAGCAGCGCGCCGTTGCTCCCGGCCGAGGCGACATAACCGAGGGGCGTCCGCGCCACGGCGTAAATCGAATCTGCCACGCCAGTCTCCACCGGCGACCAATCCACGCCGTCGCGCGAGGTGAGCATCGTCCCGCCATCGCCCACCGCGAGGAAGCCAGGGCCTTCGAAGAAGGCCACTTGGTGAAGAGCGCCGGTGACCCCGCTGGTCGCGGCCGTCCACGCGGCGCCGTCGATGGAGTGCAGGATGCGGCCGCCGGCGCCGACGAGCACGAAGCGGCCCGCGCCAAAGGCGCCCGCGTGGAGGGCGGTCGTGACGCCGGACGTGCCGGCAGCCCACGCGACGCCGTCGGCCGAGGTGAGGACGGTGCCGCCGCCGCCCGCGGCGACCAAGCGATCCGGCCCCGCCGCGATCGCCAGCAATTGGGCCGTCGTGCCGGAGGTGCGAGCAGTCCACGTCGCCGCGTCCGGCGAGGTGAAGATACGGCCGCTATCGCCCACGGCGACGTACTGGGCTTGGCCGAAGGCGACCTCGTTGAGGTTCCCAAAGGCGGCGTTGGGGGCGGCCCGGCTCCACGTGACGCCGTCGGCCGAATGCTGGACGGGAACCACGGTGGCACGGGTGACCGGATCGGTGCTCTGGCCCACGGCGACAAAGCGGCCGCCAGCGTAAATGAGGCCGAGGAGGGAACTCGCCTCGCCGCTCCCGAGGCGCCGCCACTGCGCAGGGGAGGCGTTGGTGGCGAAAGCCTCGCCGGCGCGGCCCAGGAGCAGGCCCCCGGGGCCGCCGCCGGCGACCGCGAGCCCGTTGAGGGTAAGGCCACTCGTCGAGCCCGGGTCCCAGTTCACGCCGTCGGCCGAGACGAGCGGCCCACCGGTCTCGGCGGCGGCGACCCAAGCGCCGAGCAGGCGAGCGACCCCGTTGAGGTTGGCCGTCGTGCCGGAGGTGCGGCGCGTCCACTCTTGGCCGTCAGGCGAGGTGAGGAGGACGCCCCCCGCGCCGACGGCGACGAAGAGCTCCTCCGCGAAGGCGACCCCGTGGAGGTTGCCCGTGACCCCGCTGGTGCGCGTCGTCCACGTCGCGCCGTCGGGCGAGGTGACGATGCGCCCGCCGTTGCCGACCACGACCCAAGTGCCGGCCCCGTAAGCGGCAGCGCGAAGGGAGGTCGAGACGCCAGAGTTGCGGCGGGTCCAGCTCAGCGCGTCGGCCGAGGTGAGGAGCAGCCCGCCGGAGCTGCCGAGGAGCCACGTGCCGGCGGCGTGGGCGGCGAAGTTGAGGCTGAAGTTGTCGAGCGGGCCCGAAAACTGGACGGCCCAGCGGTAGCCGTCGGTCGAGGTCCAGAGTGAACCAATCTCCTCGCGGGAGGCGGCGTCGACGTAGGGGCCGGTGACAACCCAGCGGCCGCCAGCGTAGGCGATGCCGGTGAGGTGCTGGGTGGTGGGAAAGTCCACCGGGGTGAACTCGCCCTGATCATCGAGCGTGAGCACGGTGCCGGAGGCGCCGACGATCCACCAGCGGTCGCCAATGCGGGTGGCGGCGTTGAGGTCGGCGCCGGTGGGGTGGCGGCCGTTCCAACGCCAGCCGGTGAGGCCGGCGATCGCGGGCACCGCGGCGGAGACCGCGCCCGCGCCGGCAGCATCCACCCCGCGCACCTGCAGCGAGTAGGTGCCGAGCGCGGCGGGAGTCCAAGCGAGCGCGCCCCCGGCTCCGGGGACCTCACTGACCTTCACGCCGTTGGCGTAGAGCTCGAGGCGGGAGTACCCGGCGCCGGCGGCGGCGAGCGGGTTGGATTTGCCGACCGCGACCCTCAGGGCATCGGCTTCGAGGCGGAGCGTCGGCACCGGGAAGGCCGGCTCGCCCACCGCAGGAACCTCGGTGGAGAAGAGCAGGCCCTCGCTGCCCACGGCGACCACGCGCCCCCCGCCGGCGGCGAAGGCGCGGACGGTGCGGGTGGAACTTTCGAGGACAAACCCCTCCCACCCGGCGGGATCCTCCGCCAGCTGCAGCCGCCCACCCGCGAGGCCGGCGAGCAGCACGCCGTTCACCGACAGCATCCGGTAAGTGGCCGCGTTGGTCGCCGTAGGCGCAGTCACGCGCGTCCACGTGGCACCGTCCGCCGAGCTGAAGATCGTGGTGAAAGAGCGGACCACCCAACGCCCCGCGTGGCGGGCGACACCGGTAAAGGAGTTCGTCACCGGCAGCGTGCGGTTGGTCCAAGTCAGACCGTCGGGCGAGGTGAGCACGCGCCCGGAGTCGCCGGTGGCGACGAACAAGCCGTCCGCGTAGGCCACCGAGCGGAGCACGTTGGGGACGCCCGAAGTGGCCGGCGCCCAGCCCGTGCCGTCGACCGAAGTGTAGATCGTGCCGCCGTCACCCACCACCACGAGGCGGCCCGCGCCGTGGGCGATGCCCCAGAACTGGACCGTCCCGGCGTCGAGGTTGACGGTGGTCCAGCGGACACCGTCCTCGGAGAGGCCGACGAGGCCCTTCTGGGCG
>CAIOTK010000043.1 GCA_903861185.1 uncultured Opitutia bacterium
CTCCGAGGCCGTGGCGGCTGCCCCCGGGGTGGGCGGCGCCCTCAAGCCTTACGCCTACCAGTTGTTTACCACCTACCTGCTGCCCGTGCAGATCCTCGGCTTCCTGCTGCTCGCCGCGATGCTTGGGGTGATTGTGCTGAGCAAGAAGTTCGAAGGATTGGAGGATGTGAAATGATCCCCGCGACGCTCGACGGCCATCTGCTGGTGAGTGGGGCGCTCTTCGCCCTTGGTCTCCTCGGCGTTCTGCTCCGCCGCAACACGCTCATCGTCTTTATGTGCCTCGAGCTGATGCTCGTCGCCTCGACCGTGGCGCTGGTGGCGTTCTCGCGCTACAACGGGATTTTGGACGGCAACGTCTTCGTCTTCTTCATCCTCACGGTGGCCGCGGCCGAGGTGGCAGTGGGGCTGGCCATCATCGTGGCCCTCTTCCGGCGGCGTCAGACCGTCCAGTTGGACGAGCTCAATTCCTTGCGCAACTGAGATGAGCCCCGCCTTCCTTGCTTCCGGCGTCTTGCTCGCGCCCCTCCTCGCGGCGGCGATCATCGCCCTTGGCCTGCGCCGCGCCCCTGGTGCCGCCACGGCCGTTGCCCTCCTCGCCGCGTCGATCGTCGCCGGCGGGTCGCTGATGCTGGCCCTCGGGCCTGCCCGCGACTTCACCCTGTCCGTCGAGCTCCTTCGGCTCGGGACCTTCGGGCTTTCGCTGGGGATGAAGTTCGACGATCTGGCCGCCCTGCTGCTGGCCATCGTGGGCATCGTCGGGCTCTGCGTGCACGTGTTCTCACTCGGCTATATGCACGAGGACCCGGATCGCGCCCGGTACTTTGGCGGGCTCGCGATCTTCATGTTCTCGATGCTCGGCATCGTGTTCGCGGATTCGCTGCTGATGCTCTTCATCTTCTGGGAGCTGGTCGGCTTCAGCTCTTGGCTGCTGATCAATCACCACTTCCAGCGCACCCCCGCGGCCGAGGCCTCCAAGAAGGCCTTCATCGTGAATCGCGTGGGCGACTTTGGTTTCCTGCTCGGCCTCGTCTGGTGCCAGGCGCAGTTCGGCACGACCCAGCTCGACGCCCTCGCGAAGGCGGTCGAGGGTGGCGCGGTCGTCACCGCCGGGCTGCCGCTGCTTCTCTTCTGCGGCGCCGTCGGCAAGTCCGCCCAGCTGCCGCTCCACGTCTGGCTTCCGGACGCGATGGAGGGCCCGACGCCCGTCTCCGCGCTGATCCACGCCGCCACGATGGTCGCGGCCGGCATCTATCTGCTCTGCCGCATTCACTTCCTGATGGTCCCGGCAGCGCTCGAGGTGATCCTCTGGACCGGCACCGTGACCGCCCTCTATGCGGCGCTGTGCGCGGTGACGCAGCGCGATATTAAGAAGGTCCTAGCCTACTCCACCCTCTCGCAGCTCGGCTATATGGTGGCGGCGTTCGGGCTTGGTTCGCTCAAGGTGGCGCACGGGGACCACCACCATCTCATCTCCGCGGGTGTTGGGGCGGCGATGTTCCACCTGACGACCCACGCTTTCTTTAAGGCGCTGCTCTTCCTCGGGGCCGGTTCGGTGATCCACGCGTGTCACCACGAGCAGGATATCTTCAAGATGGGCGGCCTCGTGCGGCGGCTCCCGGTGACCTTCACGACCTTCACTATCGGCGTGCTGGCCCTGATTGGGATGCCTGGGCTGGCCGGGTTCTTCTCCAAAGATGCGATTCTGTATCTCGCTTGGGCCAAGCATCCGGGGGTGTTCGCGGTGCTGGCGCTGACCGCGGTGCTGACCGCTTTCTACATGGTGCGGCTCTGGCGGATCACCTTCCTTGGCACGGCGCGCGGCGAGGGTGCGGAGCACGCGCACGAGGGCGGGCTGGCGCTGACCGCGCCGTTGATTTTGCTCGCGGTGCTATCGGTGATCGGCGGCTACGGCTGGTTCTACAGCGGGCTGCTCGGCGGCCGGTTCGATGGCGTGATCGATTCGGTGGTGCACCCGACGGGCGCGGACCACACCGTCATTTTGCTCACCAGCGTGGCGGTGCTCGTGGCGGGTGCCCTTGGCGCGTGGCTGCTCTATCCCGCGGCGGGCGAGGATGCCCTGGCGCGCCGTTCCCCCGGGTTGTTTGGGCTGCTGGGCGGGCTGCAGGCTTCGTTCGACCGGGCCTATGGCGCCTATGTGGCGAAGGTGCAGCAGCGGTTGGCGATGCTGCTGAATTTCCTCGAGCAAATCTTCCTCGCGGGCCTGATCGTCCGCGGTCTGGCCGGGGTCGTGGGTCTGCTGGGCCTCGGGGCCCGGGCCCTGCACGTGGGCAACGCCAACGTCTACGCCTACTGGTTCCTGTTCGGCCTGCTGGTCCTCTGGGCCTTCGCGGCGGGTCTCCTGTCCTTCTGACCGATGCGTACGCTGCCTTTTGATCCCCTGTTGGCCGCGATCGCCTTCCCGCTGGCGTCGGCGCTGGCCATCGCCTGCGGCCTGCCGAAGCGCTGGTCCGTGCGGCTCGCCTACGTGGCGTTTGCGGTGCCGCTGCTGCTGGCGCTGCACACCTGGTGGCACTTCGACGCCTCGCCCAAGGTGGCCGGCTACGCGTTCGTTACCCAGTATTCCACGGGCTTGGACGCGGTCGGCATCTCCCTGAAACTGGGCCTCAACGGCATTGCGATGCCGCTGTTCCTGCTCGCCGGGCTGGTGGGTTTCGCCGCGGGATTGTACGCCCTGCAGTCACAGGCGGAGCGCCTCAAGCTGTACCTGCTGCTACTGCTCGTGATGCAGGGTGGCCTGATGGGCGTGTTTGCCAGCGTGGACGTGCTTTTCCTCTACTTCTTCCACGAGCTCGCGCTGATCCCGACCTTCATCATGGTCGGGGTCTGGGGCGGGCGGGACCGCGCGTATGCGGCGATGAAGTTGACGATCTACCTGACCCTTGGGGCGATGCTTTCCCTCGCGGGGTTGATTGCGATCTACGCCCGGAGCGGCGCGAACTCCTTCGACCTGATGGCGCTGCGCGAGCACCTCGCGCGCTTCCCTCTCGATCAGGCGCTCCAAGGCAACCTGTTCGGTCTGCTGCTGGTGGGCCTCGGGGTGCTGGTGTCCCTCTTCCCCCTGCATACTTGGGCTCCGCTCGGGTACGGGGCGGCCCCGAGCTCGAACGCGATGCTGCACGCCGGCGTGCTCAAGAAGTTCGGCCTCTACACCCTGATCCAGGTCGCCTTGCCGCTGCTCCCGGCGGGGCACGCCGCGTGGGC
>CAIOTK010000044.1 GCA_903861185.1 uncultured Opitutia bacterium
CCGCCTCGAGGCCCACCGCGCCGTCGATCACTGGAAGGCCCGTGGCCTCGACTTCGCCAATATCCTCTACCAGCCCGACGCTGGCCCCGAGGTCGGCCGTTTCTGTCAGCAGAAGCAGGACCACGGCATCGACCGCTCCCTGGATATGACCCGGCTCCTCGAGCTCTGCCGTCCGGCCATCGACCGCGGCGAGAAGGTCATCGCCGAGCTGCCCATCCGGAACGTCAACCGCGTCGTCGGCACCATCACCAGCGGGGAGATCACCCGCCGCCACGGTGCCGCCGGCCTCCCCGAGGACACGATCCGCCTGAAGTTCACCGGCTCCGCCGGCCAGAGCTTCGGCGCCTTCGTCACCCGCGGGATGACCCTCGCCATCGAGGGCGACGCGAACGACTACTTCGGCAAGGGCCTCTCCGGCGGGAAACTCATCATTTACCCGCCCGCCGCGGCCCCCTTCCGCGCCGAGGAGAACATGATCATCGGCAATGTCGCCTTCTACGGCGCCAGCGCCGGCGAGGCCTACATCCGCGGCCTCGCAGGCGAGCGCTTCGCGGTCCGCAACTCCGGCGTCACCGTCGTGGTCGAGGGCGTCGGCGACAACGGCTGCGAGTATATGACCGGCGGCAACGTCGTCGTCCTCGGCCGCGCCGGCCGCAACTTCGGCGCCGGGATGTCGGGCGGTATCGCCTACGTTCTCGACGAGGCCGGCGACTTCCCCAAGCGCGTGAATGCCCAGATGGTCGGCATCGAGCGCCTGGAGGATCCCCGCGAGATCGCCGCCTTGCGTGCGATGATCCAGAAGCACCTCGACTACACCCGCTCCGAGCGCGCCCGCGCCGTGCTCGCCGACTGGGCCGCGTACGTCCCGCGCTTCGTCAAGGTGATGCCCAAGGACTACAAGCGGATGCTGGCCTGCCTCGACCGCGCCCGCGCCCAGGGCCTCACCGGCGACGAGGCCGTGATGGCCGCCTTCGAGGAAAACGCCCGCGACCTCTCTCGCGTCGGCGGCAACTGAACGACCGCTCCCCACCCCCCCACGATCCCTTCCTCCCATGGGCAAGCCCACCGGATTCATCGAATACCTCCGCGAACTCCCCGTCGACCGCGCCCCGGCCGAGCGCGTCAAGGACTGGAACGAGTTCCACCTTCACCTCGACGAGAAGAAGCTCCGCCAGCAGGGCGCGCGCTGCATGGACTGCGGCATTCCGTTCTGCCACTCGGGCAAGCTGATCAGCGGCATGGC
This sequence comes from uncultured Opitutia bacterium, assembly GCA_903861185.1. Classification (GTDB taxonomy): domain Bacteria; phylum Verrucomicrobiota; class Verrucomicrobiia; order Opitutales; family Opitutaceae; genus ER46. Next base: position 1,244 of record CAIOTK010000044.1, read on the forward strand.
CAGCGGCTGCCCGATCAACAACCTCATCCCCGAGTGGAATGACCTGATCTACCGGGGCCTGTGGCGGGAGGCGCTCGATCGCCTGCACAAGACGAACAACTTCCCCGAGTTCACGGGTCGCGTCTGCCCCGCCCCCTGCGAGGGCTCCTGCACGCTCGGGATCAACGCCCCGCCGGTCACGATCAAGAACATCGAGGTCTCGGTCATCGACAAGGGCTGGGACGAGGGCTGGGTGCTGCCGCAGGCCCCCCGCTCCCGCACGGGCAAGAAGGTCGCGGTCATCGGCTCCGGCCCCGCCGGTCTCTCCGCTGCGGCGCAGCTTAACCAAGCTGGCCACACCGTCACGGTCTTCGAACGCGCCGACCGCCCCGGCGGGCTCCTGATGTACGGGATTCCCAATATGAAGCTCGATAAGCGCGAGGTGCTGCTGCGCCGCATCCGCCTGATGGAGCAAGAGGGGATCAAGTTCATCTGCAACGCGAACGTCGGCGACAACGTCGAACCGCAGATCTTCCTCAAGGAATACGACGCCACCGTGATCTGCACCGGCGCCACCCAGCCGCGCGACCTCCCGATCGAGGGCCGCCAGCTCCAAGGCGTCCACTTCGCGATGGAGTTCCTCACCGCCAACACCAAGGCGCTGCTCAACGGCGGCACCGACCACTCGCCGATCCACGCCCGCGGCAAGGACGTGGTGGTCATCGGCGGCGGCGACACCGGCACGGACTGCGTCGGCACCTCCCTCCGCCACGGCTGCCGCAGCATCACCCAGATCGAGATTCTCCCGCGGCCGCCGCTCGAGCGCCAGGCGGACAACCCTTGGCCCGAATGGCCCAAGACGCTCAAGGTCGACTACGGCCAAGAGGAGGCCGCCGCTCGCTTCGGCGCCGATCCGCGCACCTACCTCACCACGGTGAAGAAGTTTGTGGGCGACGCTCAGGGCCGCGTGCAGGAGCTAGTCACGGTCGAGGTCAAGTGGGCGAAGAACGACAAGGGTCAGTTCGTACCGCAGGAGGTCCCGGGCACCGAGCGCACCCGCCCCGCCCAGCTCGTGCTGCTGGCGATGGGCTTCCTCGGGCCGGAGCAGGCGATCCTCAAGGAGCTCGCCCTCGAGACCGACGCGCGCTCCAACCTCAAGGCGGAGCACGAGAAGTACACGACCAACCTCAAGGGCGTGTTCGCCGCGGGCGACTGCCGCCGCGGCCAGAGCCTCGTGGTGTGGGCCATCAACGAGGGCCGGGGCGCCGCGCGCGAGTGCGACCGTTACCTGATGGGCCAGACCGATCTGCCCTGAGTCGTCGTCCGGGCCGCCCTGGCCCGGGCGCGCTCCGCCGCCGATGCCCTCGCAACCGATCCCTGGCTCCAGCGGCGAGATCCTCCACGAACTCCCCTCGCCCTACCTGCCGCATCCCGCCACCGGGCTGCTGCACCTCCCGCGCGTCCTCGCCAAATGCCGCATCGTGCGGCGCGATGGCCGTCTTCCGGCCAGTTACGCCAAGAACTACAAGCGCGGCTGCGACCGTTTCCTCTGCCAGCACCTCGGCGTTGATCCCGCCGACCTTGAGCAAGCGGTGTTCGCCGCCACCAGCGATGCCGACCTCGAGGAACGGCTCCGTCGAATGCTGCCGGCCGACGTCCGCGCCCCCGCGTGGAATCGCCGTTACGTGCAGATGGGAATGACCGACGCCGGCCGCGATTTCCTCCGCGAGGCCCTCACCGCGATGGGCTGCCCCGACCGCGCCGCTGACATCCGCAGCGTCCCCGACCTGATGGACTTCGACGAGCGCCGGATCGAGTAGCCTCGCTGGCTACTCGGGCAGGAGCTCCAGCACCGGCGGCCGCCCGATGGTGCGGCGAATCGACTCGAGATTTTCCCGAATCAGCGCGCCCATCGATTCGCACCGCAGGTACTCGCCCCGCTGGTAATGCTCCGCCAGCGCGGCCCGCAGTCGGTGGACCTTATCCGGCGGCGAGATCGGATCCTCCGCCATCCCGTGGAGCAGCCGGCCGAGCCGCTCCGAGGCGAGCGCCGCCCGCTGCAGCATCAGTGTGTGCTCCTCGCGCCGGTACTGACTCGCCGTCTCCGGCCGCAGATGCCGCGTGCAGAACTGCACCAGCTGCAGGTTGTCCTTGAAGAACTGCGGCAGGTAGAAGTTTTTCCGCCCGTCGTGGCTCTGCTGGTCGAAGTCCATCGCCCGGATCCGCAGCTGCGCCTCCTCGAAGTCCGGCGTCACCACGAACACGAAGTTGTACGAGCGCATATCGCCCAGCAGACGGACGAAGCAGCGCTCGTTGAACTTCACCAGCTCCTTGGCCACCCGGATCGGCTTCAACTCGCGCCGCCGCCCCAGCCAGTCGCGGATGTAGATGTCCCCCGGGATGCCCGCCACGTGCTCCTCCACTAGCGTATCCCCGTGCGTGAGAAAACTCAGGCGGTTCGGCGACAGCAGGTGCTCGAGCTCCAAGCCGTAGACGCGTGAGGCGTCCGCCCGCTTCACGTAGAAGTAGTCCTGGTTGTCGTTGTAGGCGTTGACGATCCGGATGCGGAAGGGCGTGGAGTTGCCGAAGGTGCAGAAGTCCACCCGGTCCACGTAAAGGTGGCGCACGACGGAGAGGTCGCCGTCCACCTTGAGGGCCGCGTAGACCTCCTTGAGCCCTTCGTTGAGGGCGGCCATTTCGCCCGGGTCGTAGATGACGGTGTCCCAGAGCGTGGGCTGGCCCTGTTCGTCGACGAGGGGGATCACCTCGTGGAAGGCGCGGAGCCGGGCGTAGGTGACGGGCAGCTCGCGCTCGCGGCGGTAGCGGCGGAGGTAGTCGCGCAGCTCTTCCCGGATGGGGAAGCTGGGCTTCCGCCGGGTGGGCTGGGGGGCGACGGGCGCGGCCTCGGGCATCCGGTCAGCGTGGACCGCCCGCGGCGCGGACGCACGCCGGAACCTACCGGCCGCGCGCGGCGGGAAAGGGTTGCCTCCGCCGCGCGCCCGCGGGCACGGTTCGGGTCCGCCGCCCGTGCTGTCCCGCCCCGCTCCCGCCCCCCGTTTTTTCCCGCGCGGTCTGCGCTGGCTGGGTGCGGCGCTGCTCAGCCTCGTCGCCGCGGGTGCGGCCCCGGACTTCGAGCGCGAAGTCCAACCGCTGCTCGCTGCCCATTGCCTGAAATGCCACGGACCCGAAAAGCAGAAGGGCGGCTACCGGGTCGACGTGAAGGCCATCGCGCTCACCGGCGGTGAGGGCTCCGCCCCCAACCTCCTCCCGGGCAACGCGGCCGGCAGCCCCCTTTTCCGCTACGTGAGCGGCGCCGACCCCGACCTGCGGATGCCGCCCGCCGGTGAACCCCCGCTCGCGCCCGCCGAGGTCGCCGTCCTACGGGCGTGGATCGACGCTGGCGCGCCCTGGCCCGACCACGCCAGTGCCACCCTCGCTGACCCGCTCGACTGGTGGTCGTTGAAGCCCGTCACGCGTGTCACCCCGCCGCCCGGGGCCCCGCACCCGGTCGACGCGTTCATCCGCGCCCGGTTGGCCACGGCGGGCCTGCGCCCGGCCGCCCCCGCCGACCGCCGCACGCTGATCCGCCGGCTGTCCTTCGACCTCACCGGCCTCCCGCCCTCGCCCGAGGAAATCGCCGCCTTCGTGGCTGATCCCGCCCCGGACGCCTACGCGCGCCTCGTGGACCGGTTGCTCGCGTCCCCGCGCCACGGCGAACGCTGGGCGCGCCACTGGCTCGACGTCGTGCACTACGGGGACACCCACGGCTACGATAAGGACAAGCCCCGGCCCAACGCCTGGCCGTACCGCGACTACGTCATCCGCGCCTTCAACGCGGACAAACCCTATGCCCGGTTCGTGCAGGAGCAGATCGCGGGAGACGTGCTCTTCCCCGACTCGCCCGAGGCCGTCGAGGCGCTCGGGTTCATCGCCGCCGGCCCGTGGGACTTCATCGGCCACGCCGAGGTCCCGGAGACGAAGATCGACGGCAAGCTGGCCCGCCACCTCGACCGCGACAATATGGTCGCCAACGCGATCGGCACCTTCGCGAGCGCCACGGTGCACTGCGCCCAGTGCCACCAGCACAAGTTCGATCCGATTCCCCAAGAGGACTACTACCGCCTGCAGGCCGTGTTCGCCGCGCTCGACCGCACGGACCGCCCCTACCACCGCGACCCCGCCGTCCACGCGCGCGCCCGCCGCTTGGAAGCCGAACGGGCGGAGAACGTGGCCGCCCTTGTCGCCCTCGAGGCTCCGTGGCGCGCCGCCGCCGGGCCCGCGCTCGCCGCCCTCGATCGCTCCCTCACCGAGGCCTCCGTGCGCACGCCCAACGTGCGCCGCGGCTACCACAGCGCCACCGCCGCCACGGCCGATACCGTGAAGTGGGTGCAGGTCGATCTTGGCGCGTCGGTCGAAATCGACCGCATCTGGCTTCTGCCCGCGAGCGACCCCTTCAACGGCATCGGGGACGGCTTCGGGTTTCCCGTCCGCTTCAAGGTCGAGGTCAGCGATGACCCAGAGTTTCGCACCGGCGTGAAGCTCGCCTGGATCCGCTACGACGTCACGTTTATGGCCGACTTCCCCAACCCCGGCCTCACGCCTTTCTCTACCGGCGGCGGCAAGGACGACGGCTTGGCCGGCCGACACGTGCGCGTGACCGCCACGCGCCTCGCGCCGCGGAAGGACGATTACATTTTCGCCCTCGCGGAGCTGAAGGTGACCGATCGCGCGGGCAACAACGTCGCCCTCGGGAAGCCAGTCACGGCAGTCGATTCCATCGAGTCCGGCGAGCGGTGGGCCAAAGCGAACCTCACGGACGGGCTGGCGCCCTCAGGCCCGGGCGCGGAGGAGAAAGCGGCGCTGTCGGCGCGGCGCGAGGAATTGCTGCTGGCTGCGGCTGATGCGGCGGGGCGCGAACGGCGCGCCGCGCTGCTCGCGGCGGCGGAGCGGTTGGGGTCGGAGGTCGCCGCGTTGCCCAAGCCGGACCTCGTCTACGCCGGCGGTATCCACCGCGGTACCGGGACCTTCACCGGTACCGGCGCCTCCGGCGGGAAGCCCCGGCCGATCCATCTCCTCGCTCGTGGGCAAGTCACGCATCCGGGCCGACTCGTCGTCCCCGGCGCCCTCTCCGCGCTGACCTTCACTCCGGCCATCTTCGATCTGCCGGCCGACGCGCCCGAGGGGGAACGCCGGGCGGCCCTCGCGCGTTGGCTCACGGACCCGCGTCATCCGTTCACTTGGCGGAGCATCGTCAATCGGGTCTGGCAGTACCATTTCGGCCGCGGGCTGGTGGAGACGCCCGACGACTTCGGCCGCAACGGGGGCCAGCCTTCGCATCCGGAGTTGTTGGACTGGCTCGCCGCGGAGTTCCGGGACGGGGGCGGTTCCCTCAAGGCACTGCACCGCCTGATCGTCACCAGCGAGACCTACCGCCAAGCCTCGGCGGGCGATCCGGCGGGCGCGGCCATCGACGCGGGCAATGGGCTCCTCTGGCGACAGAATCGCCGCCGGCTGGAGGCCGAGGCGGTCCGCGACGCGGTGCTGGCGGCGAGCGGCCGGCTGGATCTCGCGATGGGCGGCCCTGGCTGGAGGGACTTTGTCGTCGAGCGTCCCGAACACTCGCCGCACTACGTCTACGCCAAGGCCGACCCCGAGGATCCCGCGACTTTCCGGCGTTCGATCTACCGGTTCATTGTGCGGTCGCAGACGCAACCCTGGATGACAGCGCTCGATTGCGCGGACCCGTCGATGCGGGTCGACCGGCGCAGCGAGAGCCTCTCGCCGCTGCAGGCGCTGGCGCTGCTTAACAACGGCTTCATCCTCACGCAGGCGCGGCACTTCGCGGCGCGGGTGACGGCCGAGGCGCCGGATCTGGCCGGTCAAGTCGCGCGGGCGCACGCCCTCGCGGTGGGGCGGGCGCCATCGGCGCCGGAGGCGGCTAGGCTCGGGGAATTTGCGCGCGTCCACGGTCTGCCGGCGCTCTGCCGGGTGCTGCTGAATCTGAACGAATTCCTTTTCATCGACTGAGCCTATCCGCGCCGATGACCAACGACTCCCCCTATCACCGGCTGGCCCCCGCGGCCCCCCCGACGCGCCGCGAATTCCTCTGGAGTTCCGGGGGCGGTCTCGGCGGTCTCGCGCTCGCGGCGATGCTCGGCCGCGACCGGGCCCTCGCGGCGCCCGCGGCGGGCGCGCCGGCGCCGCGGGCGAAGCGCGTCGTGCAGTTCTTTATGGCGGGGGCGGCCAGCCACCTCGACCTCTTCGACTACAAGCCCGAGCTGGTGAAGCGAGACGGCCAACCCAGCGACTTTGGCGAGCCGGTCGAGGCGTTCCAGAATGGTCTCGGGCCGTGGCTCCGCCCCCTCTGGGATTTCCGGCCGCACGGCGGCTGCGGCAAACTCCTCAGCGAGGTCGTCGCGCCCCTCGGCGAGGTCGTGGACGAGTTGGCTTTCGTCCACAATATGACCGGCAAGTCCGGGGTGCACAGCGCGGCCACGCTGCTGCAGGCGACGGGGTTTCAGCTCCCCGGTTTCCCGGGCGCCGGCTCGTGGGTCAGCTACGGTCTCGGTTCCCTCAACGACAACCTGCCGACCTTCGTCGTGTTGCCCGACCACCGCGGCTTTCCCTCCAATGGGGTGAAGAACTGGGACGCCGCCTTTTTGCCCGCGCAGCACAGTGGGACGCTGGTCTATCCCGACGCTGAGGCGCCGATCGCCGACCTGCACCCGCACCGCGCGGGCGGTTACGTGACCTCAGCGGGCGAGGCGGACGCGCACCGGTTATTGGCCGAGCTGAACCGTGGCCACGCCGCCACCCGCGAGGGGGACCAGCGCCTCGACGCCCGCATCCGTACCTACGAGCTCGCGGCGCGGATGCAGCTGGCGGCGCCCGAGGCGTTGGACCTCAAGGCGGAGCCGGAGCACGTGCTGCGACTCTACGGCCTCGACCGCGGCCCCCAGACGTGGCCGAAGGAGATCAACGCGGCGGAGGAGACGTGGCACTTTGGCCGCAAGTGCCTCGCCGCGCGTCGGCTGCTGGAGCGCGGCGTGCGCTTCGTGCAGGTCTGGAGCGGCAACGACAACAGCTTCCCGCGCCGCAACTGGGACTCCCACGAGGATGTGCGCCGCGACCATGGCCCGCTCGCCCTCGGGATGGCCCGCGGCGCCGCGGCCTTCATCCAGGACCTGCGCCAGCGCGGCCTGCTCGAGGACACCCTCATCCTTTGGACGACGGAGTTCGGCCGGATGCCCTCGACCCAGGGCGGCAAAGGGCGCGACCACAACCCGTTCGTGTTCACCAATTGGCTGTGCGGTGGCGGCATCCGCGGCGGGATCACGCGGGGCGAGAGCGACGCCTTCGGCTACAAGCCGCTCGACCGCGCTAACCCGACGACCGTCTACGACATCCACGCGACGCTCCTGCACCAGCTGGGCCTCGACCACACGCGGCTGACCTTCCGCCACAACGGCATCGACCGCCGCCTCACCGACGTCCACGGCCGCGTCCTGCGCGAGTTGCTGGCCTGAAGGCGGCAAACCACGCCCGCGCGCGGCTAAACTCAGGGCGCCTTGAGCGTGGCGATGAGGTAGGCGGTCGGGTCGGCGTGCTTCACCCCGGGGGCGCCGGGGTAGACCAGCTCGCAGGGCACCCCCGCAGCGGCGCAACGCTCCTGCAGCTTCACGCCGAAATTCGCGGTGTGGGTCGGATCCTTCTGGTCCTGCCCGAGCGCGGGCGGGGCCCCGTACGAGAGGTAAACCGGCGGGTCGCCGGCGCTCACCAGCGCGTAGGGCGAGAACTCAGCGATCCACGGTAGCAACCGCGCGCGCGCCGCGAGGAAATCGGGGAACGCCCCGACCCCGAACGCGTGCCCGCCGTAGCGGCTGTTCGGCGTCCATTCCCGCATCTGCTTCGGATCAAGGGTCGTCTGCGCGCCGATCACCGCTGCGCAGGATAGCCGCGTCGACTCGCGGGCCACGGCGTCGCCGCTGCGCGGGTCCGCGAGGTCCGGACTGAACGCGAGCCAGAGGCTCGAGCAGGCGCCGGCTGAGCCGCCCGCCGCCCCGATACGACTGCGATCGAGGTTCCACGCGGCGGCGTGGCTGCGGACGAACTGGAGCGCCCGCGCGGCGTCCTGCAACGGGGCGCGGACCGGGGGAACGACGCCCTCGGCCTCGGCGTGGCGGATGAGGCGGTAGTTGATCGAGACCACCGAGATGCCGGCCTTGAGGAGGGCGGCGACGTCGACGAACCGGTCGACCCGCTCCTTTTCCCCGCCCTGCCAGCCGCCACCGTGGATCACGAATACCAGCGGCGTGGGGGTGGCGGAAGGGGCGCGCCAGAAGTCGAGCACTTGGCGTTCGTGGGTCCCGTAGCGCACCTCGGCGAGCGTGGGCTTCGGCACCGTCGCGGCGTAGGCGGGACCTGCGGCGGCCTTGGCTTTCGCCTTGGCGTCGGCGGCGAGGGCGGCGGGAGCCGTGGGGAACAGAACAGCGAACAGCGCGAGCGCGAGGAACCTCCGGTGGAGCATCAAGGGATCGAGCCGTTTCCGCGGGCGGCAGGCAAGCCCCCGTCGGTTGAGGTAGGCCGCTCAGCCCGGGCCGAGCAGGTTGCGGAGGGCGGCGAGGTACTTCTCGCGCGTGCGGGCAATGACCTCGGGCGGGAGACGCGGCCCCGGGGGGCGCTGGTCCCAGGCGATGGCGAGCAGGTGATCGCGGACGAACTGCTTGTCGTAGCTGGGGGGCGAGCCGCCGGGCGCGTAGCCGTCGGCTGGCCAGTAGCGGGAGGAGTCGGGCGTGAGCACCTCGTCGATCAGGAAGAGGTTGCCGGCGGCGTCGGTGCCGAACTCGAACTTTGTGTCCGCGAGGATCATTCCCGACTGGCGGGCGCGGTCGTGGCCGAAGCCGTAGAGCGCGAGGCTGAGGGCCTTCACGCGGGCGTAGAGTTCCGGGCCGACGATGGCGGCGCCGCGCGCGTCGTCGATCGGTTCGTCGTGCTGGCCCTTGGGGGCCTTGGTGGTGGGCGTGAAGAGCGGTTCGGGCAGACGGTCGGCCTGGCGCAGCCCGGCCGGGAGGCGGTGGCCGCAGACCGCGCCGGAGGCCTGGTAGGCGCTCCAGCCGGACCCGATGAGGTAGCCGCGCGCGACGCACTCGATGGCGAGTGGGCGGAGCTTGCGGACGATCATACTGCGGAGGCGGAGGTCAGGGTCGGTGAGGCCGCGGCGGGTAAATTCGCCCTCCTGATCGGGCAGCAAGTGGTTGGGGACAAGGTGGCCGGTCTGGGCGAACCACCAGTTGCTCATCTGCGTGAGGATCGCGCCCTTGCCGGGGATGCCGTCGGGCAGGACCACGTCGAAGGCGGAGAGGCGGTCGGTGGCGACGAGGAGGAGGGCGTCGCCCAAGTCGAAGATCTCGCGTACCTTGCCCGAGGCGACGTGGGGGTAGGGGAGGCCGGTGATGGTCGTGACGGCGGTGGCGGGCAGGCGAGCTGCGAGGGCGGCGAAGGTCATAACGGACGGCGGGGTGTTGTGCGGGGGAAGGCGGCGGGGCGGCGAGCAAAACCGCGCGGCGGTGGGTGTCCGCAGAATTGGGTTGCGGGCCGGGGGGGCCGACTTACCGTCCGCGCTTCCGTGGTTGGTCCCCATCGTCTAGCCTGGCCTAGGACACCACCCTTTCACGGTGAGAACCGGGGTTCGAATCCCCGTGGGGACGCCAGCCTTCGCCAAGGCTTCGGCTGGCAGGCCAGCCAAGGGGCGGGGTAATGGGTGCGGCGGGGCCGTCTCAAGCGCGGCATCCGGAAGACCAGCGCGCTTCCGGATCTTGGCTTTAGCGTTGCTTACGATTGTTAAAATAGACTAACCTTTGCTTAGCGCGGCAGCAATCCACCCGCCCTAGAACCCCGATCCCGTGAGAAGAATTTTGTACGTCGAAGATGACCCTCCTCTGCGGGCTGTGCTCGTTGATCTGTTGACGCAATTCGGTTATGCGGTGGAAGCCGTGGTGGACGGTCGCGAGGGACTGGCCCGGATGCGGGAAGCGCCGGATTCCTACGATCTGCTCCTCACCGATGTGAGGATGCCGAATCTGGATGGCATCGAGATGGTGAGGTGCCTCCGCAAATCGGGCTGCACTACCCCGATCGTGGTTTTCACCGCCTTCGCGGGCGACGTCGACGCTAGCGATGTGGCGGCAAATGGAATCGCGGGTGTCGTGGAGAAAGGCGACCTCACCAGCCTGTTCGCGCTCGTGGAGCGGGCGATCGCTTCGTGCGGCAACGGCCGTTTTTCCACCTTGAAGGCCCCATCACCCGACGGGGGGCAGAATCCGGGCTGCGGCATCTAGGTCCGATCGAGGCCGCCCCCGCTTCAGTAATCCCGGAACGGCCCGCGGGGCTCGGCGGCGTCCATCCGCGCCTTCCACGTGGCGAACGCGTTCGCGAGGCGCTGCGCCACCTCGGGGTGCTTGGCCGACACATCCTCCTTTTCCCCGAGGTCGCGGCTCAGGTCGAACAGGCCACCGCCCTTTGGCGTCGACACCCATTTCCACTGGCCCACGCGCGCGGCGCGGTCGTTCCGGCGCTCCCAGAACATCTCCGTCCGCGGCGATTTCCGCTCGCCGCGCAACACCGGGAGCGCGTCGAAGCCGTCCAACTCCACTCCCGCCGGGAGGCGCGCCCCCGCGAGGCCCGCCAAGGTCGGGAAAAGCTCCAGCGAGGTCAGGAACTCGTCGGTGACGACCCCCGCCGGCAGGCGGCCCGGCCACCACGCGAGGAAGGGCACGCGCAGGCCGCCCTCCCACATCGTGGTCTTCTGGCCGCGCAGCGGCGCGTTGCCTCCGTTGCCGGCGCCGCCGTTGTCCGAGAGGAACAGCACCAGGGTGTTCTTATCTTGGCCGATCTCCCCGAGCGTCCGCAGCACCTCGCCGATAGCGTCGTCCATACAGGTGACGGCTGCGTAGTAGGCGGTGAGCCGGTCCTTGGGGTTGAGGTTGGGGTAGCGGCGCAGGTACTCCTCCGGGGCCTGCACGCCGGGCTTGTCGAGGCTGGAGGCGCTGTGCGGGGCGTTGAAGGGGAGGTAGACGAAGAAGGGCCGCTCGCGGTGCGCGCGGATGAAGCGGACGGCCTCGCGGCGGAAGAGGTCCGTCGCGTACTGGCCGACGTCCTCCCGCGTGCGCTGGTTCCCGCGGAACATCGAGTGGATGCCGTAGCGCTCGTGCGTGTAGTAATCGATGCCGTTGTTGCCGTGGCCGTAGAACTCGTCGAAGCCGCGCTGGAGCGGCAGGTAGCGGCGGGCCTGGCCCATATCCCATTTGCCGAAGACGGCGGTCTTGTAGCCGGCGCCCTGCAGCAGGTTGCCCAGCGTGATCTCCCGCGGGTCGAGGCCGAGGGTCATCTCAGGGGAGACGGCGTACTCCTCGGGGGTGAAGCGGTGGCCGTAGTTCACGAGGTCGTTGCGGACCATATCGTAGAGGCCGTTGCGCTGCGGGTAGCGGCCCGTGAGGAGGCTGGCGCGCGAGGGGGTGCACGCCGGCCAAGTCATATAGAAACTCGTGCCGCGGACGCCCTCGCGGGCGAGGCGATCGAGATGGGGGGTGAGGATCGGCTTACTCCCGATGATGCCGAGGTCGGGGTAACCTTGGTCGTCGGCCAGAACGAGGACGATGTTCGGCGGCCGGGGCGTTGCGGCGGCCGCAAGGGCGGGCAGGAGCAGGGCGAGGCAGGTGAGCAGGCGGATCACGAGGCGCATCTTCGGGGGTGGGGTGCGCCGCGAGGCCACCACGGGGGGCGCGGGCCGTCGAACCGAATCGCGCGGCGCGGCCGCTGGGGCCGCCTGCGTCCGGGGCGTGGGGTTAGAGCAGGCGGCCTGGCTCGTACTCGGCGGCGCCTTTGAACCGGCGCGCGAGCGGGTGTACCTCCCCGACAAACGCGTCGACTTGGTGCGGCGCGGCGCCGACGAAACGACTGGTGTCCGCGAGGATCGCCTGCAGGGCGCGTTTGCCGAGGCCGATGCGGCGGTCGCCCGCGAGGCGGGAGAACAGGTCCGCCTCGCCCTCGCCGGTGCGGAGGGCGTGAGCGGCGGCTAGGGCGTGCTCCTTGATCGCCTCGTGCGCGGTCTCGCGTCCCGCCCCGCCCTTCACCGCCTCCATCAGGATCGTGGTGGTCGCGAGGAACGGGAGGTTGCGCTCGTTCTCGGCCGCGACCGCCGCGGGGAAGACCTGCATCTGCCGCAGTACCGTGAGGTAGGTCTCGAGCGCGCCGTCGACGGCGAAGCACGCGTCCGGCAGCGCGACCCGGCGGACCACCGAGCAGGAAACGTCGCCTTCGTTCCATTGGTGGCCGGCGAGGACGGCGGTCATCGCGACGTAGCCGCCGAGGATGGTGCTGAAGCCGCAGATGCGCTCGCAGTTCCGGGCGTTGACCTTGTGGGGCATTGCGGAGGAACCGACCTGACCGGGCTGGAATCCCTCGGTGAGCAGGCCCGCGCCCGCCATCAGCCGCAGCGTGGTGGCGGCGCTAGCCGCTGCGGCGGCGACTTGGTGGAGGGCGGTGACGACCTCGAAGTCGAGACTCCGCGGGTAGACCTGACCGACGTTCCCGAGCGCGGCGCGGAATCCGAGGTGGCGGAGGACGCGCGACTCGAGCTGATCCACCTTGCCGGTCTCCCCGCCGAGCAGCGTGAGCTGGTCGAGTTGCGTGCCGACGGCGCCCTTGAGCCCTCGGACCGGGTAGCGCTCGACCAGTTCGTCGAGGCGGGTGAAGGCGAGCAGCAGCTCCTGGCCGAACATCGCGAGCCGCTTGCCGAGGGTGGTCGGCTGGGCGGGGACGTTGTGGGTGCGGCCCGTGATCATCAGGTCGCGGTGCGCCTCGGCCTGGCGGGCGAGCGCGAGGAGTGCGGCGGCGGCCTTGAAGCGCACCAGTTGCAGGGAACGGTGCACTTGGAGCTGCTCGACGTTCTCCGTGAGGTCGCGGCTGGTGAGTCCGAGGTGGATGAACTGCCGCTGGGCGAGGCCGGAGAACTCTTCGAGGCGCGCCTTGACGTCGTGGAGCGTGACGCGCTCGCGGGCGGCGATGGCGTCGAGGTCGATCTGGTCGCGCACGCGTTCGTAGTCGCGGATGGCCTCGGACGGGATGGGTACGCCGAGGTCGCGCTGGGCCTTCATCACGGCGATCCAGAAGGCGCGCTCGAGGGCGATGCGGCCGTGCTGCGACCAGAGGTCGCGCATCGCGGGCGACGCGTAGCGCTCGGCCAGCACGTTCGGGATGGCGGCCACGGGGGCAGACGGGGGAGCGGGAGGAGCTTTCAAGACGGGACGGAGGTACGTTGGGCGGTGGCGGGTGCGGCGGGCTCGGGCAGGCAGCGGACGGCGAGGTCGCGCAGCACGGCCTCTTGCTCGTCGGGCCGGCGGATGATCTCGGCGAAGGCGTGGAGAAACTCCCGCTGGTTGTCGATCAGGCGGCGCAGGGAGGGCAGCCGGGCGCCGCCCGCGAGTTTGCCGACGTACCAAGGGTTCTGGCTGAAGAGGTTGAAGGAGCTTTTCTCCGTGGCGCCGGTGAAGTGGCGGCCGAAGGCGGCGGCGGCGCGAGGCATCCCGTCGAGCCCCCGGGGCCCGAGGCGCACCTCGCCAGCGTCGAGCAACGCGCGGACCTGCAGCAAAATCCGGTTGCGGTTCTGTAGGGCCGAAATCACCGGCCGGGCGTCGCCGCCGGCGAAGAAATGCCGTCCGAGCGCGGCCAGCGTCCAGCGCAGGTCCCCGCTGAAGAAGGCCTCGGCCGACTCGAAAAAGTCTCCCTCGGCCGCGTTGGGCGTGAGCTCCGCCACGTGGGCCTCGGTGATCGCCTCATCCTCGCCGGCGTAGGCGGCGAGCTTGTTCACCTCCTCCACCAGCAGGCGTGTGTTGGCGCCCACCTTGGCGAGGAGCAGTTCTACGGCGCCCGGCTCGAAGCGCGTCCCGAGGCCCTGCGCCTCCGCGCGCGCCACCGCCGCGAGCGCTTCACCCCCGGCCTCGCCGTCTCCGCCCACCAGCGTGAAGTCGGCTTGTTTCTCACACCACTTCGGGAAGGAGCGGCGCCGGTCCACCGGGCTCGCGCTCACCAGCACCAGGGTCTCCTCCGGGTTCACGGCGGCCAGCACCTGCTGCAGGTCCTCGACCGCCCGGAGCGTGCCCTCGGCGCGACCAGTCACGCTGTCCGCGAGAAAGTTCACGTCCTTGAGCCAGACGAGGCGGCGGCCGCCGAACATCGCCACGGTCTGCACCGCCTCGCGGAACCGGTTCACGGCGCCGGCGGCCTCGCCGACGTTGCCGGCGAAGCCGTTGACGACCTCGCGGGCGAACTCGTCCGGCACCTCGGCGGCGAGGGCGTCGAAGCGTTCACGCGCCAAGCGGCCGACGAGGAAGTCGTCGGCGCCGCAGAGGAAGGTGAAGGGCCGGGCGACCGCCATCCCGCGATGGGATGGAGGGCGTCGCGGGGCGCGAGCAAATTCGCGGCGGCGCCGCCCGCGGCGTAGGGGTGGCGTGGCGCGGAGCCCGCTGAGGAAACGCGGCGTGGGCTTTCACCGCGAATTCACCAGAAAAGGGTGGCGCGTGGCGCGGGGCCCGCCGAGGCTCCGCGGTCCGCCGCCGATGCCGACCCCTGCCGACTCCGCCCCCGCTGCGCCGGCCCCCTCTTGGGCGCGCGACCTCCTGCTCCTAGCCCTGCTCGCCGGGGCGCTGAATTTTCTGCTGCTCGGGCGGCTCCCGTTGGCGAACCCCGACGAGTCGCGCTACGCGGGCATCCCGCGGGAAATGCTGGCGCGGGACGACTGGGTGGTGCCGCACCTGAACGGGATCCCCTACTTTGAGAAGCCGCCGCTGGTGTACTGGACCGTGGGCCTGAGCCGAGTGTGGTTCGGCCCCGGGGAATTCGCGGCGCGGCTGACGCCCGCGTTGTTCGGCCTTGGCGGGGTGCTGCTCGCGTACGCGGCGGCCCGGAGACTGTATGGGCGGCGCGCGGGGTGGTGTGCGGCGGGGGTGCTAGCGACGTGTCTGATGCACTTCACGCTCTCGCGGGTGCTGTTGTTGGATATGCCGGTGGCGATGCTGATGGCGGCTACGCTGGTTTGCTTCCTCGCTGGCGTGCACGAGCCGCCGGGCCCGCGCCGGCGGGCGCTGTTTCTCGCCCTCTACGCCGCAGCGGCGCTCGCCACGCTGGCCAAGGGGTTGATCGGTTTCCTGATCCCCGGCGCGGTGATGTTCCTGTGGCTGTTGTTGCTGGGCGAGTGGCGCCGCCTGCGGCCCTTGCACCTACCCTCCGGGGCCGCCCTCTTCCTCCTCATTGCCGCGCCGTGGCACCTGCTCGCCGCACAACGCCACGACGGCTGGGCGCGGTTCTACTTCATCCGCGAACATTGGGAGCGGTTCACCACCGACACCCACCTTCGCGGGGAGCCGTGGTGGTTCTTTGGGGTGGTGCTGCTCGCGGGGCTCTTTCCCTGGGTTGGGTTCCTCGTGCCCGCGGTGCGGTCCGCCCTCGCCGGCGGCTGGGCGCGGCGGTGCGAGAACGGCGTCGGCTGGTTCCTCGTCCTCTGGGTCGCCTTCATCGTCCTCTTCTTCTCCCTCTCCCGCTCGAAGCTGATCCCCTACATCCTGCCGGTCTACCCGGCGCTGGCCGTGCTGGTCGGCGGCTGGCTCGCCCGGCGCTGGGCGGCCGGTGATGCCGCCGCGCTCCGCACCGGCCTGCGGATCGGAGCCGCTGGTTACCTGCTGCTCGCGGTCGCCCTCGCAGTACTGGCTTTCCGTCCCGGGCTGGTGCGGGGCGCGGCGCAGGTCGCGGGGTTGCCGCCACTTGCCCTGACCCTCGCCGCCGGCCTCGGTCTGGGTGCGGTGGCGATCGCGTGGGCAGCGGCGCGGCGCGGGGTGGCGGCGGGGCTCGGCGCCCTCGGCGGCGTGACCGTCCTGTTCCTCCTCACCGTCGTCGTCGCGGCGCCGGTCTTCCAGCGGGCCGGTACCCGCGACCTCGCCGTAGCGGCCCGCGCGCAGGTACGGCCGGCCGACGAGGTGTTTCACTACTGGGCCTTCTACCACGACTTCGTGCATTACACTGGCCGTGAGGTCGGGCTGGTGAGCTACGTCGACGAGCTGCAGGTGCAGTTCCTCGACCCTGCCGAGCGGGCGCGGCGCTTCATCGACGAGGCGGAGTTGCAGCGCCGGTGGGCTGGTCCCGGGCGCGTGTGGGTGGTGATCCGCCGCCGCGAGCTGGACCATCCCCGTTCCGCGTTTGCCCCCGGCGGGCTGGCCTACCATACCGTCGCCGCCACCCCCGTCCACGCGCTCATCAGCAACCAACCCTGAAATGGCCGCCCCCTTCCTGCCCCTGACCCGCCCGACCATCGACGAGGACACCATCGCCGGCGTCGCGGACGTACTGCGCTCCGGCTGGATCACCTCGGGCCCGAAGGTGCGGGAATTCGAGGCGCAGCTCTCGGCCCGGTGCGGTGGGCGACCGGTGCGCGCCTTCAACTCCGGCACCTGCACGATGGAGGTGGCCCTCCGCCTCGCCGGGATCGGCCCCGGCGATGAGGTCATCACCACGCCGCTGTCGTGGGTCGCCACCAGCAACGTGATCCTCACCGTGGGCGCGCGGCCGGTCTTCGTCGATGTCGACCCGCTCACGCGGCTGATGGACCTGGACCGCGCCGCGGCCGCCGTCACGCCCGCCACCCGCGCCTTGCTGCCGGTGGACCTCGCGGGCTTCCCGGTGGACCGCGACCGCCTGCACGCCCTCGCGGCGCGCCACCGCCTGCGGGTGATCGAGGACGCGGCGCAATCGCTCGGCAGCACGTGGGCGGGCCGCGCGATCGGAGCCGCCGGCGACTTCGTCTCCTTCAGCTTCCACCCCAACAAGAATGTCACGACGATCGAGGGCGGCGCTCTGGTGCTCAACGACGAGCGCGAGGCCCGGCTGGCCGAGCAGTACCGGCTGCAGGGCGTGGTGCGGAGCGGGCTCGACGGGATGGAGGTGGAGGTCGTCGGCGGGAAGTTCAACCTGACCGACGTCGCGGCGCGCGTGGGGCTCGGGCAGCTGCCGCGGTTGGACGAGTTCAACGCGCGGCGGCGGGAATTGGTGCGGCGCTACTTCGAACTCCTCGACACGCCCGAGCTGCGCGAGCTGGGGCTCGGCCTACCGCCCGCGGATTTCACGGGCACCAACTGGCATATGTTCCAAGTGGCGCTGCCGCTGGAGCGCCTGACGCTCGATCGGGCCGGGGTAATGGCGGCCCTGCAGGCGGCCGGCATCGGCTCGGGTGTGCACTATCCCGCGATCCACCTCTTCGCGGTCTACCGCCGGCTCGGCTGGAAGGCGGGCGACTTCCCGATCGCGGAGCGGCTCGGTCGCACGCTGCTCACGCTACCGCTGTTCCCCGCGATGGTCCCGGCCGACGTCGAGCGGGTTGCTGGGGAGCTCACCACCATCTTGCGCACCCACCGCCGCTGAACCCCGCCGCCCCCGTGTCCGCCCCCGCTTCCGCCCCCGAGCTCTCGGTCGTCATCCCCGTCTACAACGAGGAGCTGAACCTGCCGGTGCTGTTCGCCCGCCTCTACCCGGTGCTGGACTCCCTCGGTCGAAGCTACGAGGTGCTCTTCACCAACGATGGGAGCGCCGACCGCTCGCTGGCGCTCCTGCGCACGCAGCACGCGGCCCGGCCGGACGTCACGCGCGTCATCGATTTCAACGCCAACTACGGCCAGCATATGGCGATCATCGCCGCTTTCGAGCGGGTCCGGGGCGCGGTGGTCGTGACGCTCGACGCCGACCTGCAGAATCCGCCGGAGGAAATTCCTCTGCTGCTGGCGCGGATCGATGCCGGACACGATTACGTCGGCGGCTTCCGGCTGGAGCGGCGCGACTCGTGGTTCCGCACCTGGGCCTCGCGGCTGGTCAACTTGGTGCGCGAACGGACCACGAGTATCCGGATGACGGACCAAGGGTGTATGCTGCGCGCCTACCACCGCGGGATCGTGGAGGCGATTGTGCGCAGTGGTGCCATCAACACTTTCATCCCGGCGCTCGCCTATAGTTTCGCGGCGCGGCCGGCCGAGGTCGGCGTGCGGCACGAGGAGCGCCACGCCGGCGTTTCGAATTACTCCTTCTACCGGTTGGTGCGGCTAAACTTCGACCTGATCACCGGCTTCTCCCTCGCGCCGCTGCAGATCTTCACGATGTTCGCGCTCTGCAGCGCGGCGGGCAGCTTCCTCTTGGTGCTCGTCCTCGCCGGGCGCCGCATCTTCCTCGGGCCCGAGGAGGGCGGACTCTTCACCCTCTTCGGCATCCTCTTCTTCCTCATCAGCGTCACAATGGTGGGCATTGGCCTGATTGGAGAATACGTCGGCCGCACCTATCAGGTCGTGCGCGCCCGCCAGCGCTACCACGTGCGCGAGGAGTTGGGTGGGCCGGGCGCGGAATCCGCCGCGCCGGTTGCGCTCGGCTCCCGCCGCGCTTAGTTGCGAGGAGAGACGCCGCCCTTTCGCGGCGCCCCGTCCGCCTCCCGGCCGGGCCGGGGGTGACGGGTCCTTTCCGGCCCGGCATTATAGGAGCACATATACATGACCATGCTGACACGCTGGGATCCGTTCCGGGAACTCGAGGATATGCACAGCCGCCTGTCCTCGTTTTTCAACCGCGCCCCTGCCCGCCTCGGTTGGGGCGACGGCGGGGAATCGCTGGCCCTAGCCGACTGGTCGCCCGCGGTGGATATCACCGAGGACGATAAGGAGTACCTGATCAAGGCCGAGCTACCCGAGATGAAGAAGGAGGAGGTGAAGGTGACGGTGGAGAACGGCGTTTTGTCTATCTCCGGCGAGCGCAAGCTCGAGGAGGAGAAGAAGGGCCGCCGCTTCCATCGCGTGGAACGCGCCTACGGGGCCTTCGAGCGCAGCTTCTCGCTGCCCGAGGATGCCACGGCAACGGACGTGAAGGCGGAGTTCGCCGACGGCGTGTTGCGGGTGCATCTGCCGAAGGTGCCTGCGGCCAAGCCCAAGGCGCTGGAAGTCAAGGTGGCCTGAGTCGGGCTTCCGACCTGAGCCCTCCGCTGCGCACCCCGGGGTAGGACCGCTAGGTCCTATTCCCGCGGTAGCGCGGTCGGTCCGAACTGCCCTTAGGGAGCGGTGACC
Organism: uncultured Opitutia bacterium; assembly: GCA_903861185.1. Classification (GTDB taxonomy): domain Bacteria; phylum Verrucomicrobiota; class Verrucomicrobiia; order Opitutales; family Opitutaceae; genus ER46. Next base: position 20,365 of record CAIOTK010000044.1, read on the forward strand.
GTGAGGCTGCGCACCGCGCGGCCCGCTGCCACTTGGTCGCCGGGGTAGACGATCACCTGCTCGCCTTCGCGCAGGCCTTCGAGGATTTCCGTTCGCAGGCCGTTACCGCGGCCAGTGCGCACGGTGCGCAGCGCCGCGCGCCCGTCCGCCACGACGTAGGCTTGCGTCGCGCCCTGGCGGCGGAAGAGGGCCCCGGCCGGGGCCTGCAGGGCCGCAGGGTTTTCCCAGACTACGATCCGCGCCTCGACGCGGTAGCTGTCGCCCAGCGTGGGCCGCCGCTCGGACGGGTCGACGAGGTCGGCGATGACGTACACCCGCTGCTCCTCGACACCGAGGGCCGAGATCTTAGTGAAGGCGGAGGGTTCGACCAAGCGGACCCGGGCCTGCAAGGGCTCCGTGCCGCCCCATTGCTCCAGCAACACGCGCGCGCCGGGGCGAACCGCGACGCCGTCGCGCGACAACACCTCGATGCGGACCTCGAGATCGGTCGCGTCGCCCACCTCAAGCAGCGGGAAACCAGCCGGCACGACGCGGGCGCTTTCCTGGAACACGCGGAGGATCCGGCCGTTGACTGGCGCGGTGATGACGAGCGGTTCGGGCGGTGCTCCGGGGGTACCGCGGGCCGCGACGGCCTCGGCCTGCTGGAGTTCGAAAGCGGCGACCTGCACGGCGAAGCCCGCGGCGCGCAACTCTTGGGCGGCCGCCTCGGCGCGCAGCTGTGCGTGATCGAGTTCTTGCGCGGAGATCACCCGGTCGTCGCGCAGCCTACGGGCACGCGCGAGGTCGGCGGTGGCCAGCCGGTCAGCGGCGGCCGCGCGTTCTCGCTGAGCCGTGGCGGCCTCGCGCGCGGCGCCCGCGGCGCGCACCCGGGCCTCGGCCTGCGCCTGCAGTCGGGCATCGAGAAAATCCCCCGGCGCGGCCTCGAGCACGGCGAGCACGGTCTTGCCCGCGATCACCTCTGCCCCGGCCTTCCAGTCGATCCGGCGCAGCTGGCCGCCGGCGGGGCTGGTCACCACATAGCGGTGGCGGACGCGGGTCATCCCTTCGTCGTCGACCGTGACCACGAGCGGTCCGCGGGTGACGGGGGCGGCTTCGACCGGGATGGGGCGGGGCCAGAGTCCGACGGTGATGGCGCCGGCGAGGGCGGCGAGGCCGAGCCAAGGCAGGACGCGGCGTCCGGTGGCCGGACGGGCGGTGGCGGGGCGGGCGGTCGAGGGCATCGGCAAGGGAGAGAAAAAGGCCCGGGCGGGCGGTTAATCAACCGCCTTCAGAGCGGCAGCGAGGTTCAGGCCGGCGACCTTGCGGGCGGCGAGCAGGGCAGAGACGCCGGAGGCGGTCGCGACGACTAACACCGCGAAGGCGTAGTTGGCCGGCGTCAGGATGAGCGGGAGGCGGACCGTCTCCGTGTTGACGGTGGTCAGGATGGCGCGGGCGAGCCCGGAGCCGAGGAGCAGGCCGAGGGGCAGGGCAGCGAGGGTGAGCACCACCAATTCTCCGACCAGCACGCCGGCGACCTCGCGGCGGGTGAAGCCGAGGACGCGCAGCGTCGCGAGCTCGCGCGCGCGTTCCGAGAGGGAGATGCGAGCGCTGTTGTAGATGATCCCCGAGGCGACGATCGTCGCGAACACGAGGTAGATCCGCTGCAGCAGGCCGATGCTCTCCGCGGTGGTGCGGCGAAAACCTTCGCGGAGCGCGTCCTTGATCACGCAACCGGCCAGGCGCGGCGTGGCCTTCACGGCAGCCGTGAACTCGGCCCAACGCGCGCGGTCCACCACGACGTGCGCCCCGCTGATGCGGTCGCCCTCGAGGAGCAGCCGGTTCAGCGCGTGCAGCTCGATGTAGGCGGCCGTGCCGGCGAAGTCCTCTGCGAGCGCCGCCACGGGCACCGCGACCTCGCGCGCCCGCCCCTCTAGAACGCGCGCGATGACCTCGTCGCCCGGCCGCACCCCGAGCACCTCGGCCAGCTTGCCGGAGAGGATGATGCCGCGCTCCGGCAGCCGCAGCTGCCGCGAGCGGGCGTCGATCACTCGGCTCAGCGTCCCTTCGGCGGGCAGCCCCTGCAGCAGCAACCGGCGGGTGACCTGTCCGGCGCGGAGCTCGACCGGCACGAAGCGGAATGGCTCGGCCCAGACCGCGCCCGGCAAGTGGCGGAAGTCGGCGAGGCCCCGCGCGGCCTGCGGTTCCGCGAGCGAGAGCGTGACCGTCTGCCGCTGGATCACGTCCCATTGGAAATCGATCACGTGGGCGATGCCGTCGCGAAAGGCGTTCGGGACGATCAGAATTCCGGTGGCCAGTGCGAGGGCGAGGCAGGTGAGGGCGCTGCGGCCCGGGCGGCGCTGGAGGTTGCGCAGGGCCATCCGCAAGGGGGTGCCGCACCAGCGGCCGAGGCCTATCCGTTCGACCAACGAGGGGGCGAAGCTCGCGGGCGCCTCGGGCCGCATCGCCTCCGCCGGGGGCAGGCGGACCGCGCGGCGGACGGCGCCGGCGACGCCGAGGAGGGCGGCAAGCGCGCTCACCGCCGCCGCCGCGAAAAGCACCCGCGTATCGACGAGGAATTCGAGATGGGGGAAGCGGAAGAAGAGGTGGTACATCTCCACGAGGGCCCCGCCGAGGGCGATGCCGCCCGCCGCGCCCAAGCCCACGCCCACGGCGACAATTACCAGGGCGAAGCGGAGGTAGTGCACGCCCACTTGGCGGTTGCTGAAGCCGCACGCCTTGAGCATCGCGATCTGCTCGCGCTGCAGCGCCACCTGCCGGCTCATCACCGAGTGCGTCATAAACGCCGCCACGCCGAGGAACACCAGCGGGAACGCCACCGAAAGCCCCTGCAGCACGCGCAGCTCGTCGTCGACGCGCCGATCTGACGGGTGGTCGCCGCGCCCGTGGGCCCCGCGGCCGCCGTAGGGGGCGAGCACGCGGTCCACCGCCGCGATGACCGCGCGCTCGCTGGCGCCGGGCGCGAGGGTGAGCGAGACCGCGTTGAAGGCGCCGTACAGCTGAAAGGCGGTCGCAAGCTCGCGGTACGGCATCCAGAATACCCCGTAGGTACGGTTGTCGGGCAGGGCCGCGCCGGGCGGGGCCTCGAAGACAAATTCCGGCGAGAGGACCACGCCGGTGAGCCGAAAGTTCTGGCGCGCGCCGTTGAGCACCGCCGCGATGGAATCGCCCGGGCGGAGGCCGTGCGCTTCGGCGAAAGCCTCGCCCACCGCCAACTCGCCCGTCGCCACGCCGCCGGCCGGTACGCGCCCGTGCCGCACGTGCAGACGGTTCAGCTCCGCCTCGCCGCGCTCCGGCAGCGAGTTGATCAGCCCGACCGCCGGCTCCGTGAGCCCCGGCAGGTCGAGGCTCACCTGCACTGCGATGCCCGTCTGCACCGTGGCGACGCCCGGGATTGCTGCCAATTCGGCCCGCACCGCGTCGGGCGCCCGCTTGAGGCGCGCGAATACCTCCGCGAAGCGGTGCGCGCGATAGTACTCGGCCCGCGTCGTCTCGAGCGAGAGCATCAGCGAGCGCGTCATAATCATCATCGCGAGCCCGCACGCCATCACCAGCGCTACGGCGAGCGCCTGGGACTTAACCGCGCGTAGGTCGCGGAGCAGCTTGCGGTCGAGCATCCCCATCGCGGCCTACCAGGCGAGGGAGCGCACCGCGGCGCGCTCTGGGTTGGCCCGCACGCCGACGATCCGGCCGTCGGACAGAGTCAGCACGCGGTCCGCCATCCCCGCGATGACCGCGTTGTGGGTGATGATGACCGTGAGTGTGCCGAGCTCGCGGTTGATGCGCTCGATGGCCTCGAGCACGGTCATCCCCGTGCGCAGGTCCAAAGCCCCAGTGGGTTCGTCGCAAAGGAGCACGGCCGGCCGCTTGGCGATCGCGCGGGCGATGGCGACGCGCTGCTGCTCGCCGCCGGAGAGTTGCGCGGGGAAGTGGTCCATCCGGTCCCCGAGGCCCACCAACGCGAGGGCCTCCTCGGGGCGCATCGGGTCGGCGCAGATCTCGGTGATGAGGGCGACGTTCTCGCGCGCGGTGAGGCTCGGGATCAGGTTGTAGGACTGGAACACGAAGCCGACTGCGGTGCGGCGGAAACGGGTGAGCGCCGCCTCGTCGCAGGCTCCGAGGTCCTCCCCAAGGTAGTGCAGGGTCCCGGATGTCGGCTGGTCGAGGCCGCCTAATTGGTTGAGGAGAGTGGACTTACCGCTGCCCGAAGCGCCGAGTAGCACGATGAGTTCGCCGGCGTGCAGCTCGAGGTCGATGCCGGCAAGGGCGTGGACCTCGGCGGTGCCGTCTCCGTAGATGCGCGTCAGGCTCCGGGCCGCGAACACGGGCGGGCCACCGGGGGAGGCAGGGGACGGGGAAGCGGGCGGCGGCATCGGTGGCGGGCGAGCAGCGAACGCGCCCTGCCCCTGCCCCGCAACCGGCAAAGCGCGGGCACCTCTGGTCAGGGTGCCTTGGCCGCGGCCGGGCGCAGAGGATCGAACACGCGGTCGAGGGGCGCGGGCGGAGGCAGGAAGTCAGCGCCGGCGCGGTCTTTGAACTCGGCGGTAATCTCACGGGCCCGCCGTTCGCCGGTTTCGATCCACTTCGGATGCGCCTTGAGTTGCTCGCGCAGGCGGGTCTCCGCATCGGCGTGGACGCCGCGCTCCCGTGCGGCGATCAGCCAACCGAGGGCCTCGGCGTAGTTGCGGCGGACGCCGGCGCCGTTGGCGTGGGCCGCCCCGAGGTTGAAAAAGGCCTCCGCCTCACCGCCTGCGGCGGCCGCCTTGAAATACGCGAGGGC
>CAIOTK010000045.1 GCA_903861185.1 uncultured Opitutia bacterium
GGGTAAACGCCGGGGTGATTTCCTCAACGTGGTGGGTCACGAGCACCAACGCCGGTCCGCCGCGGCGCCGCGCCAGCCGCTCCACCTGCCGCAGGAATCGCTCCCGCGCCACGGGATCCAGCCCCGCCGCCGGCTCGTCCAAAATCAGCAGCCGCGGCCGCGCCATCAGCGCCCGCGCAATCAGCACGCGCTGCCGCTCGCCCTGCGACAAATGCACCCACTCCCGCTCTTCCATCCGCCCCAGGCCCACGCCGCGCAACAACGCCCGCGCCGCCCGCCGGTCCCCCACGGTCGGCTCCCGCCACAGGTCCAGTTGCGCGTACTTTCCGCTCACCACGGTCTCGAGGGCCGTCTCCGCCGGCGGGATCGCCGCCGCAAACCCCGCCGTCACCACGCCGAGGTGCCGCCGCAGCTCCCGCCAGTCCTCTCGCCCATACCGCCGCCCCAGCACCGCGAAATCCCCCGCCGTCGCCGCCATATACCCGGTCAGGGTCCGCAGCAGCGAGGTCTTGCCACACCCGTTCGCCCCCAGAATCACCCAGTGCTCCCCCGGCCGCACCTGCCAGTCGAGGCCCCGCAGGATCTCCGCGCGGCCGCGCCGTACGGTCAGTCCAGAAACTTCCAGCAGGAGGGTCATCGCGCCCCATCCTGCGGGGCCGAGATTGCCACGGTCAACCGCGCGTCTCACAACCGGGGAATGCGTCGCCTGCTGCCCGCGTTGCTCGCCCTCCTCCTCCTCCCTTCCGCCCCCGCGCGGGAGTTCACGGTCGTCGCCTACAACGTGGAGAACCTCTTCGACCTCGATGGCCAGGCCGGCTACGAGGACTACCAAGCCTCCCGCTACCGCCCCGCCCACGCCCTCACCAAGCTCCAAACGATCGCCCGCGTCCTCGCCCAGTACGAGGCCGGCCGCGGCCCCGACGTGGTTCTCCTCAGTGAACTCGAGGTCGACCGCACGCCCGGCGCCACGCCCCCCGACTACGCCGCCCTGCTCGCCCCCTTCGCCGGGGTCTCCTTGGCCGACCTCCTCGGCCCCCGCTTCTCCCCCGCCGTCGCCGACCTCCCCGCCGAGGCCCTCCTCCTCCACGCCCTCCACGACGCCGGCCTCAAGGGCTACCAAGTGGTGGTCGCCGACGCGGTCTCCGCCCCCGGCACCAGCCGCCCCCAGGAGATCCGCTGCGCCGTCCTCACGCGCTTCCCCGTCCGCTCCACCCGCTCGCACCCCACGGTCGACGCCCGCGCCATCCTCGAGGTGGAACTGGAGGTCGACGGCGCCCGCTTCCGCGTCTTCTCCAATCACTGGAAGTCCGGCGCCAGCGACCCCGCCACGGAGCCCACCCGCATCGAGAACGCCCGCACGCTGCGCGGCCGCCTCGATGCGCTGCTCGCCACCGATCCGCAGGCGGACCTGATCCTCGGCGGCGACCTGAATTCCCAATACAACCAACGCCTCCGCTACCCCCGGATGGGCCGCACCGCCATCAACGACGTCCTCGGCTCGCAAGGGGACGAACTCGCCGTCCGCCGCCCCGGCCCCGGCCTTTACAACCTCTGGTTCGAACTGCCCGCCGCCCAGCGCGGCAGCGACACTTACCGCGGCGAATGGGGCACGCTCATCCACCTCCTCGTCTCCCGCGGGCTCTACGATCGCGCCGGGGTCCAGTACATCGATAATTCCTTCGCGGTCGGCATTTTCCCCGCGCTCAACGCCGACGCCAAGGGCCTCCCGCTCCGCTGGGAATTCACCCGTCCCGCCGGCCGCGGCGCCTCCGACCACTTCCCCGTCTCCGCCCGCTTCCGCACGGTCCCCGACGGCCGCCCCGACCAGTGGGTCGAGCTGCGCAACCCCTCCGACGGCCGCACGACCGGCACCGCCCGCCGCACCATCAACTACGCCACGTTCGACCTGCCCCGCCTCGCCGTCGACGTTTCCCGGCTCGCCCCCGCCGCCTCGATCCGCACCGAGCAGAATAAAGGTAAGCTCTTCCGCGTGGAGGGCCGGGTGCTCCCCGGCGAGCGCCTGATGGTCGAGTTCCGCGGTGAGGCCTACGATGTTTGGAGCTTCGACGAGGACCTGCGCCGCCGCCTCCGCGCCGACCATCCCGCCGGCGCCACGCTCCGCTGCTACGGCGAACTCGGCCTGTACCGGGACCGCTGGCAGTTCGTGATCCAGGACCCTGCGTGGGTGAAGTGAGGCTCCTCCGATGCTGAAACTCTACGCTTACGCCAACTGTGATTCGTGCCGCCGCGCCGCCCGCTGGCTGCGCGAGGCCGGCCACGCCTTCACCGAGGTCCCGATCCGCGAGACGCCCCCGACGCCCGCCGAGCTCCGCACGGTGCTGGCGGCCCTCGACGGCGATCTCCGCCGACTCTGCAATACGTCTGGTCGGGACTACCGTGCGCTCGGCCTTTCCGCGCAGCTACCGACCCTTGCCGTCGACGAGGCCCTTGCGCTCCTGTCCGGCAACGGCAACCTGATCAAGCGGCCGGTTCTGCTTGGCCCCGGCGTCGCCTTGGCCGGGTTTCAGCCGGATGCTTGGCGCGCCGCCCTTACCTGATGAGCCTCGAATCACTTCCTATCGTCACCCATTGGCTCGTCCGCCACGCGGGTTTCCCTACCCGCCGCTTGGAGGCGCGCGCGGAGCTTGCCCTGTGTGTGGCGGCCCTGGCGGCCGCGGCTGAAGCGGCCCCGAGCAGCGCCGCGCGCGGCCCCCTCGCGACCCGCGACCCCGCCCAAACCGCCGCCCTCCGCGCCCACGGGTTGAGGAGAGCACAGGTTCACTTCAAGTGCGATAACAGCGCGAAAGTGTGAGCCCCGCCGAACACCTTACGCCGAGCACAGGTCCACTTTAAGTGCGACAACAGTGCGAAAGTGTAACGTTCCCAAGCGGCCCGCCCTGAGCCTGTCGAAGGGCCCGCCCTGTGCTCGTCGAGGGGCCTGCCCTGAGCCCGTCGAAGGGCCTGCCCAGTGTTCGTGTAGGGCCCTGCCCTGAGCCTGTCGAAGGGCTGAGCTCCGTTCCAGTTAAGCCCCTTCGGTCGCCCCCAGCACGCTGATCCCGGCCACGCAGGCGGTCTCGGTCCGCAGGACC
>CAIOTK010000046.1 GCA_903861185.1 uncultured Opitutia bacterium
CCGCTTCCGATCGGAGCCGACTGTAGCCCGACTGTAGCCCCGCGCCCTCCGCGAAAGCAGCCGCCGGCCTGCACACCCAACTCGCCGCGCTAGCTCCTCGCTCCTCACTCCCCGCTCCTCGCTACTGAAGCGCCGCCGTCTGATGTAGCCGGGGAATCCTTCCCCGGCGTGCCTCACGCGTGCCTCCCGCCGTTGGCATCGCCCCCGGAACAGCTGCCCCGTCCTCCGTCATCCGCCCTCCGGGCATCCTTTTCAGGTACAAGAAAGCCTAGGCATGGCCGGAGCGGTAGAGCTCCTTCTCCGCCCTCTGTCTTCCGCCCCCCCTCCCTATGCCCCGCAGAATCCCAGCCATCCCCGCCAGCCAGAGGATGGATTCTATCGAAATTACCCCAGGTTACCATTTTCCGTGAATACTTTAGTAACCCTTACCGGTTGAGGGGTTGACCGATGGACCCCGCGCTTAATCCCTATGCTCCCGGGGCCGGCACGCCGCCCCCCGAACTCACCGGTCGTGGACCGCTGCTGGAGAACGCCCGGATCGCGCTCACCCGCACCCGCAACGGTTTGCCGACGAAGAGCTTCATCCTCGTGGGCTTGAGAGGAGTGGGCAAGACGGTGCTGCTCAACCGGGTGGATGATCAAGCTCGCGAGGGCGGCTTTCATACCGCGCTGATCGAGGCCCACGAGGAAAAATCGCTGCCCGCACTCCTTCTGCCCGAGTTGCGCCGCATCCTGCTCGGCCTCGACCGCGGGACGCAAATCGAGGCCGCGGTCAAAACGTGGCCTGCGCGTGCTTAAAAGCTTCGCCCAAGGGCTCAGGGTCAACTTAGGGGAGGTGGAAATCGGTTTGGATATCGACCCGGAGACGGGCGTGGCCGACAGCGGCGATCTGGAAGCGGATCTTCCCGCCCTATTCCTTGCTTTGGGCGAGGCGGCACGCGCGCGACGGACTGCCGTCGCTGTCTTCGTGGACGAACTGCAATACCTCGGCGAGATCGAGTTTAGCGCGCTCATCATGGCGTTGCACAAGATCGCGCAGAAGGGGCTGCCGCTCATTTTGGTGGGAGCAGGATTGCCGCAAGTGGTGGGGCTGGCCGGGCGCTCCAAGTCCTATGCCGAGCGGCTTTTCGACTACCCTGAGATCGGCCCCTTGTCCGAGCTCGACGCTGCCCAAGCCTTGGCCGAGCCGGCCGAGCGCGCGGGCCTGAACTTCACCCCCGATGCCTTGGCTGCGATCTATGTCCAAACCCGTGGCTACCCGTACTTCCTGCAGGAGTGGGGCTATCAGGCTTGGAATCTGGCGGCGCCGCCTACCATCGACGCCGCCTTGATTGCACACGCCACGCAGGCGTCGCTTTTCCGTCTGGATGAAGGGTTCTTCCGGGTGCGCTTCGATCGGCTGGCTCCCCGGGAAAAGGATTACCTGCGCGCGATGGCCCTGTTGGGCGCCGGTCCGCATCGCTCCGGTCAGATCGCGGAACGGCTGACCACTTCCGTGCGCACCGTCGCGCCGGTCCGCGCCTCGTTGATCTCGAAGGGGATGATCTACAGCCCGGCCCACGGGGATACTGGTTTTACCGTGCCCTTGTTTGATCAGTATCTGAGACGAAGGATGTGAAGGGCTCGCCTTCTCCCTGCGTGCCCACCGCCACCCTTGGGCGCTTCAGATTCAGGCCGCCCTCCGTCCCTCCGTCATCCGCTCCTCTCCCCGCCACCCACTCCTCACTCCTCGCTCCCCGCTACTCACTACTCACTCCCCGCTACTCGCTACTCCTTATGCCCTAACCCGCGGCCGCCCAGCCTTGCCCCCGCCCGCCGCCGCGGCCTTCGTCCCCTCGTGCATTCGCATCACGAACGACTCCTCGCCGCGGCTCACCGCCGAGGCGTGGGTCTGCCAACCGAGCTTGGGAAAAGCCGCGGTGGCCGCAGCGCGACGAGTCGTCGCGCTGGATGTGGGGATTCCTCCCAAATGATTTTCCCCGTGGTGCGCGTGCCGGCCTCCGGCCTCCCGCACCATGACCCCCGCACCTGAACCCGTCCTCCGCGACCGGGGTGGCGATCGCCTCCCCCGGTTCCTGAACCACGGCCCGTGGTTCGTCCGCTCCCGCCTGCGCCCGACGCCGCGGTTCAAGGCCGACCGCCGCGTCGCCGTCTGAACGATGAAGACCTACCGCGGCATCCGTTACAGCTTCCGTCCGGCCTCCTCTTGGGACGAGACCGACCCGCTGCCTTCCGTCCTCTGACCTCCGCCCTCCGCCTTCCGCCTTCCGTTCTCCTCGCTCCTCGCCAGCGAGCCCCGCCGATGAAGCTCACCCGCCGCCACTTCCTCCTCGCGACCGCCTCGGCGCTGGGCGCGTGCTTCCTGCCCGCCGCCTTCTTCCGGCGCCTTGCCCGCTTCCCCGCCGAACCGGCGGCCGCGATCGAGCCGCCCGCCTCCGCCCGCCGGACCCTCTTCGCCACCCCCCTGGAAGATGACCCGGAACGCTGGCAACTCGCCCTCGGCCGCCCCACCACCGAATTCCCTGACGCCCCGTCCTGGCGCGTCTGGTTCGCCGACCACGAGGGCATCGATCCCGATGACCCCTCCGCCGTCCACCGCTGGCTCACCACCCACCGGCGGCCTCCCGCACCCCCGGGCTCCCGCTGGCTCCACGGGCCCGTCGCCGCACCGGTCTGGGACGACTACCTGGAAAATCGTTTCCTCCTCCACGATTCCCCGGAGGCGCAGGCCCTCCAGTACCTCTCCCGCCTCCGGCTCGCGCACGGCCCCGTCGTGGATGCGACGGGCGCCCGCATCGGCCGGCTCGATTTCTTCGCCGGCACGATGCCCGGCGCCGAGTCGCACTTCGTCGAGGCGGAAGGCGAGGCCATCCTTCCGGCCCTGCAGCACCGGCTCCGCGAGCTTGGTGAAAGCACCGCCATCGAGATTCTGCCATGAGCGCCACCCCGCCCCCGACCCCGGAATAGGCCGAACGCCTCCGGGAACACTACCGCAAATGCGCCCTCGAGGTCAGCCTGCTGTCCCCGGAAGCCCTGGCCGATGAGTTCCCGGAGCTGGTCGCCCGGACCCTAGCGCTCCGCGAGTCCCGCCGCGTGGTCTGATGTAGCCGGGGAATCCTTCCCCGGCGTGCCTCACGTGAGCGTCCCCGCCGATGTCATCGGCCCAACG
>CAIOTK010000047.1 GCA_903861185.1 uncultured Opitutia bacterium
CGCAGTGGCTGACATCCTCGAGGAGATCGAGCGGATCAACCACGTGGCTGACCGCCTGCTGTTCCTCGCTCGGGCCGAGAGCGGCGCCCTCCAGTGTACCCTGCGCCCTGCGGCGGTGGGTTCTCTTCTCGGTCCCCTGGCTGAGGACGCGCAGGTGCTGGCCGCCGATCGCGGCGTCCGGCTGGTGGTCGACGCCGCGGCAGACGCGGAGATTCGCGCCGACCCGGGTCTGCTGCGACAGTTGCTCCTCAACGTGCTCTCCAACGCGATCTCGGTGACCCCGCCCGGCGGCGAGGTGCGGCTGCGCTCGGGTCCGGCAGATGGCGGCTGGCGCTTCGAGGTGCTGGACGAGGGGCCGGGATTGCCACCTGAGCAGCTGGCGCGGCTCTTCGAGCGGTTCGTGCGCTTTGACCGGCGTGATGGCGGTACGCGGCCCGGGCACGGCTTGGGCCTCGCGATTTCCCGCAGCATCGCCCAGCTCCACGGCGGCTCGATCCGCGCGGAAAACCGCACCGACCGCTCCGGGTTGCGAATCGAGGTCGAGTTGCCCGCCTGAAGTACGGACCGCGCGCGCCGGGCTCAGCCCGCGTAGAGATCCGTCGGCCGGCCGATGGCCCCCACCTGCGCCGCGAAGACGAAGCCCGCCTCGGGCTGCGCGGCGCGCTCCGCCGGCGTTAAGCGGCAGGCCGCGGTGGTGATGAACAGCGTGTCGCAGCGTGGACCCCCGAACGTACACGTCGTCACCCGCGCCACTGGCAGGCGCACGGTCTCGAGCAACTTCCCCCGCACTGGATCCCAGCGGCCGACGCAGCCGCCGTCCCAAAACGCGATCCAGAGATGGCCCTCCGTGTCGATGGTGCAGCCGTCCGGGAAGCCGGGCGCTGCGTCCGTGGCGAACGCCACCCGCGGCCGCGTGAGCGTCCCGTTTTCCGGGTCGAAGTCGAAGGCCTGCACCGTCCGCGTTGGCGAATCGATGTAGTACAGCGTGCGCTGGTCCGGGGACCAAGCCAGCCCGTTGGAGACGCTCACGCCCTCGCGCCAGCGGCGGCAGGCACCGTCGGGCGAGAAACAGTACAGGGCGCCGCGGCCGGGTGCTTCGTCGAGGGCCATCGTGCCCGCCCAGAGGCGGCCTTGCGGGTCGCACTTGGCGTCGTTGAAACGGAGCGTCGCTGCATCGTGGCCCGGCGCCACCGCCCACGGGCGGGTTGCCCCCGTCACCGGGTCGAGCCGGTGGATACCGTCCTGTAGTGCGACGAGCAGATCGGCGCCGCGCGTCGGCAGCACCGCGCCGACGAGCTGGGGCACGGGCCGGGTAACCGTGGCTGCGTCGCTCGGCGCCGCCTCGTGCACGCGGTGGCCGAGGATGTCGACCCAGAGGAGCGTACCCCGTCTAGGGTGCCACACGGCGCCTTCGCCGAGCTCGGCGGGCACGCGGCGGAAGAGTTCGACCCGGGAATCGGCGGACATCGGGCGAGCGCTGGGCGCAGGTCAGCCGCCGTAGGGCGAGCGAGCGGCCGTCTTCGGTCCGCCGGGCAAGGTCGCGACCTGGCCCCGCAGGAGCTCGAGGCGCTGCTTCACGTAGGCGCCCAGCGCGAGCACATCCGCGCCGATGTTGAAGACGCGAGTTCCCTCCTCAATCAGGTCGCTGAGGGGTGGGAAGAGTCCGGAGGACATCGTGAACTTGCCGTGGCGGCGAGCGGCCGCGGCAACGCGCCGGCGGGCCGCGACCACCTCGGGGGCGTCGATCTGCCCGACCTTGCCGATCCGGTGGCTGAAGTCGCCCGGGCCGAAAAGTAGGCCGTCAAAACCTGGGACGGCCGCGATCTCCTCCACCTGCTCGAGCGCCTCGGGCGACTCGATCTGCAGGATGACGACCCGCTCCTCGTTGGTGTGGCGCGTGTACTCGGTGATCGGGATTAGACAGAACTTCCCGTCGGTGTTGCCGCCGTCGAGCGGGCGGCGGCCCACCGGGTGGCAGCGCACCCAGTCGACGATCTGCCGCGCCTCTGCCGCCGAGCCCACGTGGGGCACGATGATGCCCGTAGCGTCCGCCTCGAACGGCCGGATGTAATCGCTGTACGAGCCTTTGGTAACCCGGACTAGAGTGTCGACGTCGTGCAGCCGCGCCGCGCGGATCTGGTGTTCGAGGTTAGTCCAGTCGTTGGGTACGTGCTCATTGCAGATCCACACGGCGTCGCAGCCGCAGAGCCCGGCGATCTCGAGGATGCGCGGGTCGTTCAGGTTGGCCTTGAACACGGTGACGAGCTGGTCCTCGCGCACGAGGGAAAGCAGGCGGCTGCGGCGGAGTTTCATCGGGGAAGCGGAGGTGAGACTTCTGGGGAACCGCGCGCGGAGCGAGCCTTCGTTGGCGCCGCTTCCCGCTTGTGCCGGCCGCCTCCGGCCCTTCGATGAGCGCATGCCGCCGGCTTTCCCCGCTCTGCCCCGCCCGCGTCCCGCCGCCCTCGCGCTCCTCCTCGCGCTCGCCGCGCCGCTGCCGGCCGCCGAACCGGCCCCCGCGGGTCGCGACTGGCCCGCGTACTTGGGGGACGCAGCGCGCTCGCATTACTCGACGCTCGCGCGCATCCACCGCGGCAACGTCGCGGCGCTGCGCACGGCGTGGACCTACGACACGGGGGAGAAGGGGGAATTTCAGTCCAATAACCTCGTGATTGATGGCGTGCTCTACGCGGCCACCCCGGGACGGCACGTGGTCGCACTCGACGCCGCGACTGGCCGCGAGCGCTGGCGCTTCGACCCGAAGTCGGAAAACGACGAGGCCCTTGGGCGGCGGCTACGCGGCGTGATGCACTGGGCGGACGGCGCGGACCGACGCATCTTCACGGCCGGCGCCACGCGCCTGTACGCGCTGGACGCGGGGACGGGCCGACCGGTGCGCACCTTCGGAGAGAACGGCTCGATCACCCTCGGCACGGGGCTGCGGGGTGGAGACGGGCCGGCCGTCGCCGGCTTGAACACGCCGGGCGTCCTCTGGCGTGACTTCCTCATCCTCGGCGCGAACGTGGCGGAGAATGTTCCCGGTGCCGTCCGCGCCTTTGACGTCCGCACCGGCGCCCTCCGTTGGGTCTTCCACACCATCCCGCGGCCCGGCGAGCCCGGCGCCGAGACGTGGCCGGCCGACGGTTGGCGCACAACCGGCGGCGCCGCCCCGTGGTCGGGGCTAACTTTGGACGCGCAGCGTGGCATAGTCTACGCGGCGACCGAGACGGCTGGGCCCGACTTCTGGGGCGGCCGCCGGTTTGGGGAGAACCTCTACGCCAACTCCCTGATCGCCCTAGACGCGGCTACCGGCCGCCGGCTTTGGCACCACCAGCTGGTGCACCACGACCTTTGGGACCTCGACCTGCCGGCGCCGCCCACGCTACTCACCGTCCGCCACGGCGGGCGGCGCATCGACGCCGTCGCCCAAGGCACGAAGATGGGTCGGCTATTCGTCTTCAACCGGGAGACCGGCGAGCCGCTCTGGCCGATCCACGAGCGGCCGGTGGCGGCGTCCGAGATCTCGGGCGTCCGCGCGTGGCCCACGCAGCCCGTCCAGGAGAAGCCGGCGCCGTTGATGCGGCAGCGTTATACGCCGGACGATGTCTCCGACGTGTCGCCCGCGGCACGGCAACTCACCACGGAGCGTTTGGCCCGCGCCGGGAACTACGGTTCCTTTCCTCCCCCGCGGTGGAGCGAGACGATCCTGTTCCCGGGCTTTGATGGGGGGTTCGAGTGGGGTGGCTCGGCGGCGGATCCCGACGGCATCCTCTACGCGAACGTTAACGAGATGCCTTGGATCCACCAGCTGGTGCCGACGCGGCGAGACGGCGCGGTCGTCGCTTTTCCGCAGCGCCAGTACCTGATCCATTGCGGCCCCTGCCACCGCCCAGACAAGACGGGGGATCCGGCGAACGGCATCCCCGCGCTCACCGGCCTCGCCGCGCGCCGGCCCCGCGATGAGGTGGCGCGCCTGCTGGAGCAGGGGATCGGCCGGATGCCCTCGATGGCGGCGGTCCCGGTGGCGCAGCGGAACGCAATCCTCGATCACCTCTACGGTTTCGGGCCCGCGGCTACCGACCGTCCTGCGCCGGCCAAGGCCAAGGCGAAGGGGAAGGCGCCGGACGCGGAGGGCGACGAACCGCTGTACACTTTTGGCGGTTTCCGCCGTTGGCTCGACGCCGAGGGCTACCCCGCGATCAAGCCACCTTGGGGTACGCTCAACGCCGTCGACCTCAATACCGGCGAGCTCAAGTGGAAGGTGCCGCTCGGCGAATACAAGGAGCTCACCGCGCGGGGTATCCCGCCCACCGGCACCGAGAACTACGGCGGGCCCGTCGTCACCGCGGGCGGCCTGATCTTCATTGCGGCCACCGCGGACGAGATGATCCGCGCCTTCGACAAGGACACCGGGCGCGTGCTCTGGCAGGCGCCGCTGCCCTTCTCGGGTAACGCGACGCCCAGCACCTACGAGGTGGCCGGGCGCCAGTACCTCGTCATCTCGGCGGGCGGCGGGAAATCGGGTCGCCCGGCGGGCGGGATCATCGTCGCTTTCGCGCTGCCGGAGTGACGCGCCCCGGCCCTGCGGCTCAGTCGAGCGGGGTCAGCTCGATGTTCCGGTACCAGATCTCGGCGCCCTCGGTCTGGAAGAAGATCTTCCCCTTGGTGACGTTCAGGCCCCAAGCCTTGTTCACGAGCTGGCCGTTGAGGTAGAACTCCAGTTTGTCGCCGCGGCAGACGATCTCGCAGCGGCTCCATTCGCCGACGGGAGACTCGACGTCCTTCGGCCCGCGCACGCCGAGGGTGTCGGTCCACTTCGGGTCGCGGCCCCACCAGTTGTGGCGGCCGCTGTCCTTGTAGTTCATCACCTCACCGCCGGCCTTGTAGTACTTCTGTTTTCCGTCGGTGTACCCCTCACTGGTGAGCAGGAGGGTGGCGGGTTGGCCGGCGTCGTCCTTCTTGGTCGCGTTGACCACGAGGATGTCGCCCGTGCCGCCCTCGATGATTTGGAATTCGTAGGAGGTCATCCACGGGCTGACCTCGTTGGGCCCGATGCAGTGCACGAGCACGCCGGAGTCGCGCGACTTGGTCTTGCGATTGCCGTAGGTGGGGCCGCCCCACTTGAAGTCGAAGGTGAGGCGGTAGTTCGCGTAGCGCTCCTTGGTGATGATGCCCCCGTAGTAGGCGACGTCGCCGGCGCCGCCCGAGACTTTTAGCATTCCATCGACCACAGTGAAGATCCCGGGATTCTCGTTCCGGGTCTGGACCGTGTAGGTGTACCAGCCGTCGAGGTCGCGGCCGTTGAACAGCTTGATCGTGCGGGGACTGGCGCCCGCGTGCAGTGCGGAGGCAAGGACGCAGACGGCGAGGGCAGGGAGCAGGGAGCGCATGGGTGGGGAGAGGGTAGGGTAGTGGGGGACCGTGGCGGGTCGTTTGTCCGGTGCAAGCCCGGGCCTCACTCTTCCGGCGGCGGGCGGCGACTCCAGGTGAGGCCGGCCAACTGGCGTTCGCCGGGCGGCGGATCTAGGAGACTGAGCAGGTAGCCTGCCACGAGCGTGACGACGGTGCCTGCGAGGGCCCACCACAGGAAGGAGATCGGAGTGCGGAAGCTGATCCAGAGCGTCGCGGCGGTGCCGATGGCCCAGCCGAGGAGAGCGCCGCGGGCGGTGGCGCGGGTGGTGAGCATCCCGAGGAGGAAGAGCCCGATCAGGGGGCCGCCCACCATACTGATCACCTTGTTCGTGGCCTCCAGTAGGGTGCCGAGGGATTCCACGAGGAAGGCGAGCAGCATCACGATCCCGCCGTAGGCGAAGGTCAGAAGGCGGGCGAGCCGCAGCTGGTGCGCCTCCGCGAGGTTCGGGCGGGGCCACAGTCGCTGGTAGAAGTCGACGAGGCTGGCCGAGGTCAGCGAATTGATGCCGGCGGAGATCGTCGACATACTGGCGGCGTAGATGGCCGCAATGAACAGCCCGGGGAGGCCTGCGGGCAGCTCGTGCAACACGAAATAGGGCAGGATCTGGTCGGCCTTGGTGATCTGGCCGGCCGCGAGCGGGTCCCCCTTCAGCTGATAAAAGGCCCAGAAGACCAAGCCGCTGCCGTAGAACACCGCCGTCACCGGCAGCACGAGGGCGAGCTTGATCCAGAGCCCGCGCCGTGCCGCGCTGAGGCTGCTCGCCGTCAGGTAGCGTTGCACCGAGACCTGATCCGTCGCCATCTGCACCAGGTACATAAAGCCCGCCCCGATCAACAGGCCCCAGAGGGTCACGCGCACGGTGGGGTCGGGGCTCAGGCTCAGCTCGAGCTTTCCGCCCGCCTGGCCGAGGGCGATCACCTGCGCGAGGCCGCCGGGGATCTGCTGCAGCGCGAGTAGCACCACCACGAGCATCCCCCCGAAGAGGACCACCAACTGCATAATATCGGTCCAGATCACCGCCCGCATCCCACCGAAGGTGGTGTAGACAGTGGTGACGAGGCCGGTGCAGACGATCGTGAACCAGAGGGGGAGGCCCGTCACCTGCTCTAGCGCGAGGGCGGGGGCGTAGGTGGCGGCGGCCAGCCAGAGCAGTACGCGCAGGATAAAGGCGCCCGAGGCGAGCGTCCGGAGCGTGGTGGAGAAGCGCTCCTCAAGGTACTGGTAGGCGGTGAAAAAACGGCGGCTGTAGAGGAAGCGCAGGAAGACAATGTTCGTCAGCGGCGTGGCGATGAAGAAGCCGAGGTTGACGAGGAAGAAGGCCGGACCGTGCAGGTAGCCTTCGCCCGGGGCCGAGAGAAAGGTGATGCCCGAGAAGAGGGCGGCGAGGATCGTCATCGAAACGACGACGCTCCCCATCGACCGCCCGGCGAGGAAGTATTCCTTGAGGTCGCGCTGGCCGCGAGCGAACCAGAGACCGATGGCCGCGGTGAGGGCGAGGTACGCGGCGAAGACGGTGTAGTCGAGCCAGCCGAAGGTCTGAGACAGCGGGGTCATGAGGTGGCCGGACGGTGCCCGCGCCGGGCGCCGGTGCAACCGCGGGGGGCGGTGGGCTCAGTTCTGGGCGACGACCTTGGTGCCCTCGAAGTCGAAGCGGAACCGGACCTCCTGCAGTCCCTGCTCGCGCATTGCGCGACGCAACTCCTGCTTGTCTCCGGCGTAGAACATCAGAAAGCCGCCGCCGCCCGCGCCGATCAGCTTCCCCCCAAGCGCGCCGTGAGCCATCGCGTGGTCGTACCAAGCGTTGATGCGATCGTTGCTCATCCCCGCGCTGCGCGCCTGCTTGCGGCGCCAGTGCACGTCCATCAACCGCGCGAACTCCTCTAGGCGTCCGGTCTCCAGCGCGGCGAGCGACTGTCGGCCGAGTTCCTTCGTGAAGTGCAGGTTGTCCAGCATCGCCTGGTCGGCGGCCTTGGAGCGTTCGTTCTGGTCCTTGAGGATGGCCGAGGCGCTGCGACTGTAGCCGGTGAAGAACAGCAGGAGGTTGTCCTCGAGGTTGAACAGGGTCTCCTCGGAGATCGCGCAGGGGCGGTACTCGACGCGCCCGTCGGGATGGAAGGTGAACGCGGTGATGCCGCCGATCGCGGCAATGTACTGGTCCTGCTTGCCGATCGGCTCACCGAGGCGGTCGAGCTCGATCGTGCACGCTTGCTCGGCGAGCTCCGCGGGGGACACGAGGTTCTTGCGGTGCGTGTGCAGCGCCTTCAGCAGCGCCGTGGTGAAGCTGCCGCTCGAACCTAGTCCGGTGCCGCCTGGGATGTCCGCCATCGACGTCAACTCGAGGTGCGGGTCGGTCACGCCCGTCAAGCGCAGCGCCTCGCGCACGATCGGGTGCTCGATTTGGTCCACCGAGGCGACGCGTTCGAGCTTGGAGTACTTGATGATAATCTCCTGCTGAAAGGTCCGGTGCTGGGTGATGTAGACGTACTTGTCGATCGCCGCGGCCACGAGGAACCCGCCGTGCTCGCGGTAATAGGAGGGCAGGTCGGTGCCGCCGCCGCCGAGGGAAACACGCAGGGGGGAACGGGTGATGATCATCGGGAGGAGGCGGCCGCGGGCCGTGGGTAACCGGAAGCTGCGTAGACGCGGGCGACGATCTCCAGCGTGCGGATGCCCTCGGCTAGACCGGGGTCTGGCTCGCGGCCGAGCCGCAGGTCGTCGAGGAAGGCCTGAGTTTCCGCCGCCCACGAGTCATCCCCGCGCGGGTATTCCCAGATGGTGGTCTCCGGCGGGCCCATCTCCGGCAGCATCCGGTAGAAGGCTAACCGCTCCACGCCGTAGCTCCCGCCGAGGCCGTCGAGCGCGAGTTTCCCGTCCCGGCCGTACACCTCGAGTGAGAATAGGTTCTTCCACTCGGTGCAGCTGACGTGCAGCCACGCGGTCTGCCCCGCCGCAGTCCGTAGCGAGAGGAACGCGTTGTCGTCCACCGGCATATCCCAGAAGTAGGTTGCGGCGTGGCCCTCCACCGTCGGGAACTCGCCGAGGAACCAGCCGGCGAGGTCGATTAGGTGCACGCCCTGGTCGATGAGTTCTCCGCCGCCCGACTGTGCCGGATCCGCCCGCCACTCGCGGTCGTAGCCGCGGCGCCCGCCGTGGCCGTAGCGCCCGCGCAGGAAGAGGAGCGGGCCCAGTGCACCCGCGTCGATGAGGGCACGCGCCTGGCGCAAGCCGGGATGAAACCGGTGGTTGTAACCGATCCGCACGCGGGCGCCCGTCCGCGCTGCGACCGCCTGGATCTCCCGGAGCTGGTCCGCGTTCAGGGCGCCGGGCTTCTCGACGAGGACGTGCCGGCCGCTGCGCACCGCCTCGAGGGCGAGGGGCGCGAGAGCGGCGTTCAAGGTGGCGATGATCACCGCGCGGACCCGAGGATCCGCGAAGACCTGAGCGGCGTCGGTCACCGGCGTGCAGCCAGGCGCGAGGCGGGCGAGGTCGGCGGCGCGGGCCGCGTCGAGATCACAGGCGTAAAGCACTGGGGCGCGGCCCGCGAGGGCGGCGAGCCGCTTCCGGCCGATCAGGCCGCAGCCGATCAGGGCGCAGGGGAAATCGGCGGCGGTGGTCACAGTAGGCTCAAGGCGAAGGCAAGGGCGGGGGCGACGCAAGTGGGCTTTTGCGGCGCGCGCCCGCGGGTTGGGTGTTGCTTGCGGTGCTCCGCGCCGGTGGCTTCTAGGGATGTCGCCGCCGTCCGTCCCGCCCGCGGGCTTCCCGCTTCGGCTGCTCCGTTTCCTCGTGGTCGGGGGAGGCTCCGCCGCGCTCCAGTTGGGCGTGCTGGCGTGGCTTCAGGGGTGGCTCGCCCCGGTCGTGGCGTTCACCGTCTCCTACGCGCTCTCGACGCTCGCGCACTACTTGGCCAACCGGTTCTGGGCGCTGCCCAGCGCCCGCCGAGATACCGGTCGCCAGGCGCTCGAGTACCTCGGCGCGGTCGGGCTGAGCTACGCGATCAATCTCGGTGCGTTCCAACTCGCCCAGCACACGTTCGGGCTCGGGGTGTTCTGGGCCGCCTTCTGGGCGATCCCGCCAGCGACGGCCGTCGTTTTTCTGGTCCTGAACTTCCGCGTCTTCCGGTCGGCCTGAAGCCGCCGGGGGTCAGCCGCGGCGGATCTCCGAGCCCTGGAAGCGGATCTGGATGCGGTACACCTTCTTGGTGCGGCAGCGGATCTGGCCGGTCTTCAGGTCCACCTGCTCGGGCACTTCGATCCGGTGGATGTCGACCACCGCGTGGTAGCCGCGCTCGGAGAAGACGTCGATCAGGATGGCCAGCGCGAGGGGATCATCGAGCACCGCTTCCTCGGCGTTGATCTGCGCCACGCCGGAGATGGCGTGGCGGAGGACGATCGGAATGATCTTCTTCTCGATGAAGGCGACGACTCGAGCGAAGAGCTCTGCGTGCTCGAACGCGTAGCCGTCCAGCCGCTTCACCAGTTCCTGCCGCGCGTGGACGATCAGCTCACTCGCGACCGGGATCCCGCGCAGGCGATCGACGGTCCGCGGGTCGAGCTCGAGAGTGCTCTGATATTCGAGCTCCCGCAGGATGTTCTGCTCGACCTCCTCCACCGGCCCTTGGGCGTTAATGAAGTGGTAGTGGAAGGTCTCGCGCAGCGACTGGAGCGCGTCCCAGGTCTGCTCCTTGAAGACGCGGTAGCGGCGTCGGGCGAGTGCCTCGTCGTGGTCCGTCGGCCGGTCCTCGAGCGGCTCGCCGATGCCGGTGCGCGTCACCTCCTCGTTGTGGACGCGAGTTTCGCGGCCGCGCTTCAGCTGGCGGGCCACCGCCTCGCGCTCGTCCACGAAGAGGACCATAATGTGAATGGTCGGCTGGCGGAAGTGGATGCCGAGGGGCGTGGAGTAAAACTCCCGCCGCAACGCCTGCATCTTGTCGACCAGCAGCTTGAGGCACTCCACTTGGACCTTGGTCCGCGGAAACCCATCGAGAATCACCCCGTCGCGATACTCGGGCTTGAGCAGGGCGCGCAGGATCAGGTTCACCACCTCTCGGTCGCCGACCATATTGCCCGCATTCTTGAGGGCCCGGGCTTCCGGAGAATCGAGGAGCGCGCTGACGACGATCGGCGCGCAAGTGAGCATCCGCGTCTTCTTGATGAAGTCCGTGTTGGTGCCCTTGCCGGCGCCCGGAGCACCCCCGAGCAAAATGATCTCTTTGGGGAAGCGCAGCTCGGACCGGCCGAAGTTCGCCTCCAACTCCTGCCAGACGGACGAGAAAATCAGGGAGGCGTCCTTGATCTCGAGGTCCGTGGGTTTGGGGGCCAGCGGCTGGGCGGCGGGGGAGTTGGGCATGACGGGGGGTGGACGGTGGAGGCTTTTGCAGCTGAGTTCGATGCCAGAAAGCGGACCGGGCGGGGGCCGGCGCCGCGGGCGTTCAGCGGGAGTTGCCCTTGCGGGGCAGCGCCCGGGCGGGCGCTTCGATCTGGCCGCGCGTGACGCCCAGCTGGTTGATGAGCCGGAGCTCGCGCCAGAGGTCAGCGCCGGTGATCTCGCCGCGGAACAGCGCGTGGTAACGTTCCAGCGTCCGCCGCACCTCGGCGGGCTCCTCCCAGACAAACTCGATGCGGAAGCTCCGGGCTCCGAGGTTGCGGAGGCGAGCCGCGTACTCGGCCCCGGTTTGGGCGCGGTTGTTGTAAACGGTGTTGCGGCAACCGGCATCGGCCTTCACCGGGAGCTCCGCCCCCACCCGGTCGCGCAGGGCGACGCGCCGCGTATCGCAGGGCCGGCCGCAATCCCGGTAGTCCTTCCCGGTGGAGAGGAACGCGCAGAACACACAGTGCTCCATATGGAACATCGGCATGTGCTGGTGCAGAGTCAGATCGAACCACTCTGGGGGCGCGGCGCCGAGCAGGGCCTCCAGCTGGGCTAGATTCAGGTCATAGCTGGCGGTCACCCGCTCCAAGCCGTGCGCGCGGATGAAGTGCTCCGCGGTCCACGGGTTGGCCACGTTGAGCGAAAAGTCGCCCCGGCGCCGCTCACCGGCGAAGGCCGCGAGGTGGTCGTGGTTGCGCACGAGGAACCCGTCGGGGGCGGCCGAGCGCACTTGGCGCAGGATCCAGTCCTCGCCCGGCTTGAAGATGCGTGGGGCGGCGAGCCAGATCGAGGCCTCGGGCGCGCCCGCCTGCAGCGCCCGGAATTCGGCCACGCTCGCTCGGTACTGCTTCGGATCTTCGAATTCGCAGTACAGGGTACGGCAACCCGCCGCCCACGCGGCCGCCAACTGCTCGGGCTGCCGGACGACGGCGATCAGTTCCGGCGTCGCCGGCGCCGCGGTCACCGGCGCGGCTGCGCCACGGAAACGCTCCCCGAGGACCGGTCCCGGATCGCGCAGCGTCCAGGCCCGGGGCCGCCGCCGCTGGCGGTCGAGTTCGGCGACGAGCTCACGGCGGATCCGGTTCAGCTCGCTCACGGGCAGCATCACGTCTCCCTCGAGGTGGACTGCAAGTCGGCCGAGCGTGAATGGGGTCCCGCCCAGCCGCCCGAGTTGCGCTCGCAGCACGGGCTCCCCGAGCGGTTGGCGCTCGGCTGCTGTCAGCGGTGCGGCCGAATCGGCTCGGGCGATGTGCCCCTGTTCGTCTCGCGCGAGCACGGTTAGCGGCCCTCCCGGGGCGCCGTGCACTTCGAGGTCGAGCGGTCGCTGGTGGCGCACCTGGTCGCCCGCGAAGGTCGCGCGCAGCTCGCGGTCGAGCGCGGGGTCATTGGTCTTCCACAGGCGCTGGCCGGGCTGCACTCGCCGCCCGTCGATGTCGCCCCGGCCGAAGCCGAGGCGCGTCACGCCTGGGGTTGCGCTCGGATCCACCCGGTAGACTCGCCCGCCCTGTTCCCCCGCTTCCGGCTGGCCTGCATCGAACACCACGCCGTCGCCCGGTTTGACGGCCGAGGCGAGGCGCACCTCCGCCCAATCGGGTCCGGCGGCGGTGACCTCGCCGAGAAACATGCCCCGCTTGGTTCCAAACCGCGCGTGCACCAGCTGCTGGTTGTCGATTCCCCGGAACCAGCCGGGGTACAGCCCGCGGGAGAATGCCATCTGGAGCTCGTACCCGACGGCGGGCGGCTCGGCGCCCGCGCGGAGGCGGTCGATCGCCTGCCGATAGACCCGGGTGATGCTGGCGACGTACTCCGGCGACTTCAGCCGGCCCTCGATCTTGAGCGAGGCCACCCCGGCGCGCACGAGCTCAGGCAGCACCTCGAGGCCCGCGAGGTCCTGCGGGCTCAGCAGGTAGCGCCGGTCGCCTAGATCCACTTTTTCCCCGTCCGCGATCAGGTCGTACGGGAGGCGACACGCCTGCGCGCATTCGCCGCGGTTCGCCGAGCGCCCGCCGAGGGACTCGCTGGTGAGGCACTGGCCGGAGTAGGCCACGCAGAGCGCGCCGTGCACGAAGACCTCAAGGGGCAACGACGCCGCGCCGGCTTCCGCCTGCGCGGCCTGGATGCGCGCGATGTCCGTGAGCGAGTTCTCCCGCGCCAGCACGACCAGTTGCGCCCCGAGGTCGCGGGCGAACGCCACGCCGGCCGGGCTGGTGATGGTCATCTGCGTCGAGCAGTGGATCGGGAAATCCGGGGACAGCGCGCGAATCAGCCGGCAGACGCCAATGTCTTGGACGATCGCCGCGTCGACTCCCGTCGCGATCAGGGTGCGGAGCATCGCCGCCGCGTCCTCCAACTCCGCGGTAAAGACCAGCGTGTTGAAGGTGACGTACCCGCGCACGCCGCGGGCGTGGAGGTACTCCATCACCGCCGGGAGGTCCGCTTGGGTAAAGTTGCGGGCCCGCATCCGGGCGTTGAAGCGCTCCAGTCCGAAATAGACCGCGTCCGCCCCGTTCTCCACCGCGGCGCGCACACACTCCCAGTCTCCCGCGGGCGCCAGCAACTCGGGCCCCGCGGGCGGGCGCGGCGCGGCGGGGGCGGATGGGTCGGGGGCGGCAGTGAGCACGGGGGGAGCGTGGGGGAGGACCCGTTGGCTGCAACTCCGGCCGGTCGCGGCGCGTCGGCTTTTCGGATTGCCGGGAACGGCGGGAGCGCGTCTCTCCCCAGCCGTGGATCGTCCCTCGCCCGCCCGTTTCGCCGTCTGGTTCTGGCCCGTCGCCGTGGCGGGAATGATCTTCATCGCCTCCCACCGCTCGACTGTCGCCGCGGGCGGCGACGTTCCGCACGGGGACAAGGTGGTGCATTTCGCCGTGTACGGGCTCCTCGGGACCCTGGCCTGCCGGCCCGCGCGCACTTGGCGAGGGGCGGTACTGGCGGTGTTGGTCACTTCCGCCTTCGGGGCCTCCGACGAGTGGCACCAGAGCTTCGTTCCGGGCCGCAGCGCGGAGGTCGCCGATTGGGTGGCGGACACCGCGGGGGCCGCCTGCGCCGCGGTACTCTACGTGCATTGGGCCTGGTACCGGCGGCAACTGGAGCGGGTCCTGCCGTGGCCCACGCGCTACGGTGGGTCGGCGGCGCACAGGGAGGCGTGAAGGCGGCGCCCGCCAGTCCACCCTCCCCTTGGGCCCGCGGGGCAGCGCCCGCGCTGCTGCTCTTCGCCCTCACGCTCCTCTTGTTCTCCCGCTCCTGCGGGAACGACTTCGTCAACTACGACGACCCCGACTACGTCACTGCGAACCCCCACGTTCGGGCTGGCCTAAGCTTCGCAGGCCTCGGCTGGGCTTTCACCAGTGGCGCCGCCTCCAACTGGCATCCGCTCACCTGGCTGTCGCACCAGCTCGACGTCACGCTCTTCGGGCAAAACCCGCGGGGACACCACGCCACCAGCATAGTCCTCCATGCGCTCAATGCCGTGCTCGCCTTCCTCGCCTTTCGCCGCCTGACCGGCGCCGCGGGCGCCAGCTTGGTTTGGGCCGCGCTCTTCGCCTGGCATCCACTGCGGGTGGAGTCGGTCTCGTGGGTTGCGGAGCGCAAGGACGTGCTCAGCGGGTGCCTCTGGTTTCTCACCCTCTGGTGTTACGCCGTCTACGCGGAGCGCCGCCGTCCCGGCGGTACGGGCGCCGGCCGCTGGTAC
This sequence comes from uncultured Opitutia bacterium, assembly GCA_903861185.1. Taxonomy (GTDB): domain Bacteria; phylum Verrucomicrobiota; class Verrucomicrobiia; order Opitutales; family Opitutaceae; genus ER46. Next base: position 14,466 of record CAIOTK010000047.1, read on the forward strand.
GCCGCGACCCTCGTCTCGTTCGCGCTGGGGCTGATGGCCAAGCCGATGCTGGTCACGCTACCTTGCGTGCTCCTGTTGCTCGATGGCTGGCCGCTGCGCCGCGCGGACGCCGTTCGTGACTGGCTCCCGCTGGTGCGCGAGAAACTCCCGTTCTTCGCACTCGTCGCCGCCTCGGCCTACGTGACTTACCGCGTGCAGCAGGCGGGCGGGTCGGTGTCCGCCGCGCTCGACTTAGGCGACCGCGTTGCCAACGCGCTGGTGGCGGTCGCGCGTTACCTCGGAAAGGTAATTTTCCCGTTCGAACTCGCCGTGCTCTACCCGCATCCCGGCACGTGGCCGTCGGCCCGCGTGGTCGCCTCCGGCGTCTTGGTGGCGGCGTTCTCCGCCGTTGCCCTCTGGCAACTCCGCCGCCGGCCCTGGATCGCGGTCGGTTGGGCCTGGTTCCTCGGTGCGCTGGTGCCGGTCATCGGGATCGTGCAGGTCGGCGTGCAGTCGATGGCGGACCGCTACACCTACCTCACCGTGCCCGGGTTCCAGCTGGCGGTGCTCTGGACGCTGCGGGAACTGCTCCCGCGTCGCACCGCGGCGGTCCTCGCCGGATTCACCCTAGTCGCCGCGGCCGTCCTGACGTGGCGCCAGCAGGGCGTCTGGCGCGATTCGGACACCCTCTTTTCGCACGCGCTGGCGGTGACCGAGCGCAACTATGTGGCCCACGACAACCGCGGCCTCCACCGCCACGGGCAGGGGCGGGTCGAAGAGGCGCTGGCCGATTACCGGGCTTCCCTCGCGATCCATCCGAGTTACCTGAACGCGCACAATAACCTCGGCCACGCGCTCGCCCGCCTCGGTCGGCCCGCCGAGGCGCTTCCGCACTACCGTGCCGCGCTCGCCGCCCAACCGACGCACCCCGAGGTGCGGAACAACCTCGCGAACGCCCTCTCCGACCTCGGCCAGCTCGACGAGGCGATGGAGCACTACGCGTTCGTCCTCAGCCGAGACCCGGACCACGTCAACGCCCTCAACGGCTCCGCTGTTGTCCTCGCGTTGCGCGGCCGGCCCGCCGAGGCCCGCGAGCGGCTGGAACGCTCGTTGCGACTCGACCCCGCCAACGCCGGCGCGCACCACAATCTCGGCAACGTCCTCTCGATGCTGGGTGACGCGGGTGGCGCCGCCCGGCATTACGCCCGCGCCCGCGAACTCACGCCCGCGGCCGGCCGCTGACGGCCGTCGCCCCGCCGAGCCCGGGCTCGACGCCG
>CAIOTK010000048.1 GCA_903861185.1 uncultured Opitutia bacterium
ATCCTAACAACAAGTGTAATATGCCGCTGGATCAAGCGGTTGAGGAGCAGGGAGGCGGGCTAGAATCGCGTTATAGTAGGCAGCAGAAATCAAATTTCCGGGTGCACGGCCAATTTGTGGTTGCAACCTTAAGCGACCTGGGAAAAATACCCAAAAGACTGAGAAAATGATGCAATCAAAGAATAAATATAGATCAGATTCTCAGCGGAGGGCTAGAGTTTCGCCGGCGCTCTTTCCGTCGAGCGGCGTGGAGAGCAAGGGCACTTCATCGTTGATATTGAATGGCAGAAAGCGGGGGAGCGCGGCGCCCGCGGAGCCGGTGGAGGTGCCGTTGGGCTGTTTTCTCCTCGATCGGGACGGTCGGGTGACGTGTGCCAACGGGTCGGGCCTGGGGTTGCTGCGCCGGCAGCGGCTGGTGGGGCGGGGCAGCTTGCGCTTGTCCGCCGGTGTGCACCCGGCGGATCGGCGGCGGTTCCGCGCCTTTCTCCACGCGGCCCTCCGCGGGGGAGCGCCGGAGCCGGAGGAATTTTGGCTCCACCCCCGGCGCTCGGTGCCGCGCTGCATGCAATTGGTGGCGGCGTCGCATCCCGACGGGTGCACGGTGGTGGCGCTGGACGTTACCTCGCGGAAGACGGGCGAGTTGTCGCTCTGTCGCCGCAACGAGGAGCTCGCGCGGCAGGTGACGGAGGCAGAGGAGCAGTTGCGGGTGGGCCTCGCGGCGGTGGGACGGCGGGAGCGGCAGCTCTCGGAGATCTTCAGTTCCGCGCTCGACGCGATCGTCCTGCTGTCCCCGGAAGGAAAGATCGTGCGCTTCAATCCGGCGGCGGAGCGGATGTTTGGCTGGTCTTCCGAGCGGGTGGCGGGCCAGCCGATCACGGTGCTGGTGCCGCCGCGGCATCGGTTGGCGATTCGGCAGGACCTGCGGCGGGCAGCGATCCACGGTTGCGTGCACATTTCCACCCTGCCGCCCCGGATGGCGATGCGCGCGGACGGCACGGAGTTCCCGGTCGAGGCTTCCTTCGCGCGCACGGGCGAGGGCGCCGCGGCCTGCACGGTTGCGTTCATTCGAGATGTGACCGAGCGGGTGCAGGCCTTGCGCGGGATGGTCGAGAATTGGCGGGCCCTCACGGACTTCTTTGATGCGGCGCCGCTCGGGCTGCTCTGGTTGCGGCCGGACGGCGAGGTCGAGCGGGTGAACGACGCTGAGCTGGAAATCTTGGGTCGCCCGCGGGGCGAGGTGATGGGTCAGCGGCTGGATGCGTTTCACGTGGAGGAAGGCGGGATCGCCGGGCTCCTACGGGGGGTGGCCGCCGGCGAGACCCTGCGCGACCAGCGGTTTCAGGTGCGGCGTGCGGACGGTTCGCTGCGGCACGTCCTGATCGACGCCAACGGTTCGTGGCGCGAGCGGAAGCTCACGCACTGCCGCTTTTATGTACGGGACATCACCCCGCGGGTCGACCTGGAGCGCGAGGTCCTGGCGATCGCGGAGCGGGAGCAGGAGCGGATCGGCCACGAGCTGCACGACGATCTCTGCCAGCAGCTAACGGCGATCGAGTTTATGAGCGAGTCGGTCGCCGGGCGGATCGCCGGTCGTGATCCCCGCGTCGCGCGCGAGTTGCGGGAAATCTCCGGCTTGTTGCGCTCGGCGAACCGGCAAACGCGGGAGATCGCCCGGGGGCTGTCTCTGCACGCCGTGTTGCACCGCGGCGGCTTGGCGGCGGCGTTGAAGGACTTCGCGCACCGGGTCAGGAAAGTGTACCACTGCCGTTGCCGCTTCACCAACCGCACGGAGGTGGTGATTGCGGATCCGCTGCTGTGCACGAACCTGTTTCGGATCGCGCAGGAGTCGGTCACCAACGCCCTGCGGCACGGCCGGGCCACCCGCCTCGAGCTGGTGCTGGCGGAGAGCGGGGGCGACTTGGTGCTCGAAGTGGTGAACAACGGCCGGCCCCTGCGGGCCAACCAAAAAGGCGGGATGGGCCTCCGGATTATGCAGTACCGAGCCGGTGTGATCGGCGGCCGGCTGGAGCTGGTACCCCGCCCCCGTGGTCTGGCGGTCGTCTGTACCGTTACGGACGCGATCACCGCGGCCCGCGGCCGGGCCCCCGTTTCCCCATGAAAGTTCGTCCTCCCACCTCCCGTCCCGCTGGCGCCAAGCGTATTCTCGTGGTGGATGATCACCCGATGACCCGCCACGGCGTGGCGAGTCTCCTCCAGCAGCAGCCCGGCCTGAAGGTCTGCGGCGAGGTCGACTCCGCCCGGGCGGCGCTCGCGGCGGTCCGCGTGGAGCCGCCGGATCTCGTGGTCGTGGACCTGAGCCTGGGGGAGCGAAGCGGCCTTGAGTTGATCAAGGACCTGCACGCGCTGCACCCCGAGGTGCCCATCTTGGTCTTCTCGATGCACTACGAGAGCCTCTATGCGGAGCGGGCGCTCCGGGCGGGGGCGCGCGGCTACCTAATGAAGAGCGAGGGCGCGGCCCCGCTAATCGCGGCGGTGCGGGCCGTGCTGCAGGGCAAGGTCTACCTCAGCGAGGCGATGCGGGACCGAGCGGTGCACCAGTTCTCCCGAGGTGCGGCGCAGGCTCCGCGAGACAACGCGAGCCTGCTGAGCGATCGCGAACTGGAGATCTTCGAGCTGATCGGGCAGGCGCAGGGTACCCGGCAAATCGCCCGCCGGCTGCGCGTGAGCGTGAGCACCGTCGAGACCCACCGCTCCCACATCAAAGAAAAGCTGGGCCTGAGTAACTCCACGGAGCTCGTGCACGCCGCCGCGAACTGGGGTGGCGGGGGGGGCTTGTGAACCGGGGGCTCGTGGTTTCCGTGAGGGCGCGCTCGCCGGGCGCACGATTCACCGGCGCCCCGTCCCCTGCTATAAAGAGGACGATGAACGACGATGCTGCGATCGCCTCCCTTCGTTGCCCGTCGCCGGCCGCCGGTGGTACTGCGGTGGCGGAGTGGCCCGTGGAGCCGCTCCTCGCTTGCCCACTCGGGCGAGCCACGCGCCTGATTCCGGTCTCGCTCCGGGACGGCTTGGTCGAGTGCCGGCCGGTGCACGCGGGGCACTGCCCGAATTTTATGTCCTTTGGCGGCGGTTTCTTCTGCCGGGCCCAGCTCGGGGTGTCCGGGCAGACCGGTTCGCGCCAGCCTTAACCCTTATGCCCTCCCTCGCTCCCGTCCGTCTGGCGCCCGTGCGCCGCCGCTCCCGTCGTCACGTCTCCTTCCCCTCCGCTCCCGCCATGCCCACCCTCGCCGCTCCCGTTCCCGAGGTCCTGCAGGACCAGCCCGGCACCGATGTGCTCCCCGTCGAAACCCTCCGGGTCCTCATCGGCTTTGACGACCAGCCTGCCTTCCAGCGGGCGATGCGCCTGTGCGTGCGCGTCTTCAGCGAATTTGACGGCGGCCTCGATGTCCGGCCGGTGCCGTGGAACTTCAACTACCTCACCCTGCCCGAATGGCGGGCGCTGGCGGCGGTGGACGCGGCGGCGGCGGACATCGTGATCGTGTCGGCCTCGCACGTAGACGAGTTGCCGGCAGGAGTGGGGGATTGGGTAGAGCTGTGCCTGGCCGCGCCGCGTACGACCACCGGGATGCTGGTGGCGCTGGTGGGCGAGCCGTCGGATCACGGCGCGGCGCCGTCGCGGGTGCGCTCCTTCCTCCGCGAGGTCGCCGAGCGCGAGGGCTTCTCCTTCCTCGCGCCCTGAGCCGGCCGCGGCCGGCTCAGGCCGCGGCCCGCTTCGCCGCCGGCCACCACTGGTACAGGAAGAAGTAAACCAGCACGCCAGTCACGCTCACGTAGTACCAGATCGGGAAGGTCCAGCGCGCCCACCGGCGGTGCCGCTCGAAATTCCCCTGCAGCGCGAGCCAGAAGGTCCGCGGCACGAGGTACGCGATCGCGATCGCCAGCAGGATGTGGCTGATGAGCATCGTGTAGTAAACGGTCGCGATCGCCCCGGTGCCCCCGAACGGCGTGTGCACGCCCCGGACCAAAATCTTGTGGGCCACGTATCCGACGAGGAACACCGCCGACACCGCCCCCGCCGCCAGCATCGCCGCCCGGTGCCGCGCCAGCGCCGCGGTCCGCCCCGGCCCCACCGGTTGCCGCAGTGCCTGCCGAATAAAGACGAAGCCGCAGGTCATCAGGACCGTGGCCAAGGCGTTCAGGCCGGCGTTGAGAGCGGGAATGTCGTGGAGGCTCATCGGAAAATCAGGCGGTCGGCGACCAGCGAACCCAGAACCAGCGGAAGATAAAGGATCGAGGTCAGAAAGAGCCGGCGCGCCGCGCGGTCCCGCCCCTCGGGACGCAGGAAGACGATCGCCCGCCACAGGAACCACCCGCCACCCAGCGCGGCGACGCTCCCGTACAGCCAAGTCGCCAGGCCCCAATACACCGGGAGCACGCTGACCAAACCGAGCGCGACCGTGTTGACCAGAGCCCAGAGGGCCACCTTGCCGCCGGCCTCATCCCGCACCGGCAGCATCGGGAAGTTGACCGCCGAATAATCCCGCCGGTACGTCCACGCCACGGCCATAAAGTGCGGGATCTGCCAGAAGTAGAGGATCGCGAAGAGAATCCAGCCGAGCGTGCTCACGCGGCCCTCGCCGGCGCTCCAGCCGATGAGCGGCGGGAAGGCGCCCGCCACGGCGCCAATCTCCGTGCTCCAGACCGACCAGCGCTTGGCCGGGGTGTACCACGCGAGGTACGAGACGAGCGTCAGGAGTGTGAACAGCGCCGCCAGGCGGTCCACGCGGCCGAAGAGCAGAAACAGCGCGACGATACACATGAGCGCGCCTAGGACGAACGCCGAGCCCGTGGGCACCTTGCCCGTCGGAATGGGCCGGTCCGCGGTGCGCGCCATCCGTGCGTCGGTCTCGTGCTCCAGCCACTGATTCAGCACCGCCACCCCGCCGGCAGCGAGGGCGGTCCCGACCAGCAGCCAGCAGACCTCCGCGAGGTCAGACGCTGGGCGTGCGGCGTAATACCCCACCAGCGCCGTCAAAACCGAGAGTAGACTCAGCCGTGGCTTGGTGAGGGCGAGGTAATCGCGGAACGTCGCAGCGGCCGGGGCACTCATCCGCGGGAGGGAGTCGCCAGCGGAGCGGGTCCGTCCAGCCGGTCGCGGTGAGCGAACCACGTGAGCCAGAAGGTGACGGCCAGCGTGAGGGCCCCGATCACGACGTGGGCAGTCGTCATCTCGGGCCGCCGCAGGGTCCAAATGACCATCGCCCCGAGCAGGATCTGCAGCACCAGCAGGGTGACTAAGGCGGCGGCGCCCGCGCGCATCGCCGGTCCGGACGCGGGATCGCGGCGGATGGTCCAGACGAACCAAGTGAGCGCGACCGCCAAAATCACCGCCATCACCCGGTGCGCAAAGTGGATTCCGATGCGGAAATCCCACACCGCGGGTAGCAGGGCGTTATCGGGCGGGGGCGTCGAGAAGGGGAAACTGCCGATGGCCAGCCCGGCGTTGTTGTGCCGCATCGTCGCGGCGATCGCCAGCTGGGCCAGCAGCAGCAGGCAGCAGACGATGCCCGCGCGGCGCACCCGCGGCCCGAACGGCGCGGAGGTCTCGATCCAGCGGCGCGTCAGCGCGACCGCGATTCCGATCAGCAGGCAGACGTAGACCTGCGCGAGGATGCCGTGGGGGATCCGCAGCATCTCGCCGACCGACATCGTGATGCCCGGCACGTGGAGCTCGTGCAGGAGCACTCGTTTGCCCCCGATGATCCCCTGCAAAATCACGATGCCCAGCGCCCAGTAGCCGAGGCGGCGCAGCCACGCCCGCTCCTCGCGCCGCCACAGCCAGAACGCCAGCCCCATCGTGATCAGACCCATTACGGCGCCCGTCAGGCGGTGCGAGTGCTCCGCGAACATCGAAAGGTCCGAGAGCCAGCCCTCCGGGTTGATCGACCCGTTGGAGAGGGGCCAGTCGGGGAACGCCATCCCCGCGTTGATGCTGGTGGTGAACGCTCCGAGCGTGACCAGCAGGAAGACCCACACCGAGCCCGCGGCGGCGAAGGCGGCGAGCGCAGGCTGGTGGATGATGGTGCGGCGGGCTCCGGAGTCGGCGGACATACGGGTGCGGTCGGGGAGAAGAAACGGGGCTCGCTCGCGCCGCAAACCCTTTGACAATTTTGTCCCCCGCCGGATCGGTTTAGTAGATGCCCGCGTGTCGCCTATTCATCCTCCTAGGCCTGCTGGCGGCCGCGCTGGCTGGGTGCCGCCGCGCCGCCGAGACCCCGGCTGCGCGCCCCGCGGAGGTCCGGCACCCCCTTACCGGCGTGATCCTGAAGGTCGAGGCCGAGCAGGGCGTCCTCATCGTCCAGCACGAGGAAATTAAGGGCTATATGCCCGCGATGACGATGGAGTTGGCCGTGGGTCCGGAGGAGTTGGCGGTGGCGCGTGCGGGCCGGCGGATCCGGGCGGACTTGGTGGAGGGCGCCGATGGGGTCCACCGGCTGGAGCGGATCTGGCCGGACGAGGCGTCCACCGAGGCCAAGGCGGTCGCGGCGGCGGCCCTCCAACTGCGCCAAGACACGCACACGCGGGGGCGCCACCCGTACCGCGAGGTCGGGGAGGTGACGCCGGACTTCGCCCTGCTGGACCAGGACGGGCGGGTCGTGCAGATGGCGCGGTTCCGCGGGAAGCAGGTGCTCCTCAACTTCATTTTCACCCGCTGCCCGGTGGCCACGATGTGCCCGGCCGCGACGGCGAAGATGATCACGGTGCAACGCCTCGCGCGGGAGGCGGGAGTGGGGAACCTTGAGTTGATTTCGATCACGCTGGATCCCGCCCACGACACTCCGGGGGTCCTGCACGCCTACGCCGCGATCCGGGGGATCGACACCGGCAACTTCTCTTTTCTCACGGGCCCGACGCAGGCGATCCGCGACCTGCTGGCCCAGTTCGGGATCAACACCCAGTTCCAAGGGGACATCCTCCAGCACACCCTGGCGACGGTGTTGATCGCGCCCGACGGGCGGATCGCGCACCGTACGGACGGGAGCCAGTGGGACCCCGAGGAGTTCGTCCGCCGCCTTTCCCGCTGATGTCCACCGCCGCCTCCGCTTCGCCGCTTCCTCGTCCGCCCTTCGCCTGGGGCCAGTTCCTCGGGCTCACTGCAGGGGCGGCCGCGGTCTTCGCGCTGCTGCGCCTCATCCCGACGGGCAGCGATCTCAATCATATGGACTTCCGGGTCGACGCGAAGGGCGGCCAGGCGATCGAGTTCTGCGACCCGCTCAACCCGCAGTTCATTCCCGTGGTCGCGGTGAAGTCTCCCGTGGTGATGGAGGTCGCGCCGGCCGTCCCGCCGGTCGCCGGCCGCGCGGTGGCAGCGGTGGTCACCCTGCGGACTGCGCGCGGGAAGGCGATCGGCCCGGAGGACCTCCAGGTGACGCATACCCGGCGCCTGCACCTGCTGGCCGTCGACCCCACCCTAGCGGATTACCAGCACCTGCATCCCGAGCCAGGCGCGCGTCCGGGCGAGTGGGCTTTCACCTTTACCCCGGCGCGGCCGGGAACGTACCGGATCTTCGCGGACTTCACCCCGGCCGCCACCGGCCGCGGGCTCTACGCGAGCGCGGACATCGCGGTGGCGGCCGACGCCGGCGCCTCTGCGGCGCTCGCGCCGGTCCCGGTCGCCGCGGGAGAGCCGCTGACGCGGGAGGGCCACCGTTTCACGCTCGCCGTGCGCCCGGTGCCGGCGCGGGCGGGCCAGCCGCTGGACCTACGCTTTGGGGTGGAGCGGACGGACGGGGCCGCGTTTGCGCTGGGCGAGGTGATGGACGCGTTCGCGCACCTCGTGGCGTTCGACGGCGAGCGCTCTGGCTTCGCGCACCTGCACCCGGTGGCGGCCGGCCCGGCGCGCCCCGCGCCTGCGCCGCGGACGGAACTCGACTTCAAGCTGACCATCCCGCGCGCCGGCCGTTACACCATCTGGGCGCAACTGAGCCTCGAGGGCCGCGAGGTGTTCGTGCCGTTTCAGTTGGAAGTGAAATGAGTGGCCGCGGCTGGGCGCGGAACTGGGGCGACGCGTGGGAGCGCCGCGTGCCGCCGCTGCTGGCGTGGGCGTTGGCGGGGGGTGCCGTCTGGGCGCTGGGGCGCGTTTGGCCGGCGCCGAGCTGGGGCGGGCCGGGAGCGTCCCTCGTGGGTGGACTGCTGGCGGGCGCGGGGGCGCTGGTGGCGGGGGCGGGCGTGTGGCAGTTCCGTCGGGCGGCGACCAGTTTGAGCCCGTTTGCGGGGGCGGGGGTGCGCGTGCTGGTGGTGGACGGGGTGTACGGGTGGACGCGCAACCCGATGTACCTGGGTCTGGCGTTGGCGCTGGCGGGCGTCGTGGTCTGGCGGGGGAGTTGGGCCGCGGTGGCGCCGTGGCCGCTGTTCTGCGCCTACCTGCAGCGCTTCCAGATCCGGCCCGAGGAGCGGGATCTTTCCGCCGCGTTCGGCGCGGAGTTCGCGGCCTACCAGGCGCGGGTTGGCCGCTGGGGCGGGCGGCGCGGCTGAGCCCGGCCCACGGCGCGGGCAAGCGGGGCGCCTGGAAGCGCCCAGCCCGGGCTCAGGCCTCGTTGGCGCGGAGGACCCGGAGCATGTTCCCGCCGATGATCTTGCGGATGTCGTCGTCCGGATAGCCGCGTTGGACGAGCCCGACGGTGAACAGCGGCCAGTTGGTCCACGCGAGGGAGGCCGCGGCGCGCGGGTCGCGGGTCCCGGGCGTCAGCGCCCCCGCCGGCCACAGCGCCTCCCAGCGGGCCCGGCCCGGCGGGCGCGACGGCGCGGGCGTGTCGTTCGGCCGCAGGCGGGAGGCGTAGCCGACATCGGTCCCGATGCCCACGTGGTCCACGCCAAATTTCCGCGCGACGTGGTCGATGTGGTCGAGGAAAGCCGGCAGGTCGCGGTTCTGGCCGAGGAAGGCCTGGATGCAGCAGATGCCGATCAGCCCGCCCGTGTCGGCGATCGCGCGGATCACCTCGTCGGTCTTGGCGCGGATGTGCGGGTGCAGCGCGGCCGCGGTCGAGTGGCTCGCCACCATTGGCCGGGTCGAGACCTTGGCGGTGTCGTGGCTGGTGCGCATGCTGCTGTGGGAGACATCGGCGATCACCCCGTGGCGGTTGAGCTCGGCGACCGCCTGCCGTCCGAAGTCCGTCAGCCCGCCGTCGGAGGGCTCGCCGCAGCCGGTGCCGAGCGGGTTCTGCCGGTTGTAAGTGACGTGCATCATCCGCACGCCGAGCCCGGCGAAGGTCGGTATGAGGCGCAGCTCGTCGCGGGTGTTCACCCACTGGCCCGGGAGGGGGACGCCGTTGGTGGTGAGGACGATGGCGTGGTGGCCCGCGCGCTGCGCCGCCGCGATGTCCCCGGCGCGGACGGCCTTCGGGAAGCGGGTGCGGAGGTGGTCGGTGACGTGGACCCAGCGCGCGAGGCGCTTCATCAGCTGCAGCGGGTTGTTCCCCTCCTCGCCCGCGTTGCGGATGATCGCGGTCACGCCCGCGGCGGCCCACGCGCCCTCGTACTCCGCGCGCTCGGCGGCGTCGCTCACAAAACGGGTCATCATCATCTCCTCGCGGGCGTCGTGGATCTCGCCCTCGGAGGCGCCCGAGGCGATCACCTTGGCGAGCGCGGCCTGGTCGACGGCGGCCTGCGGGCCGAAACCGTAGGTGTCGACGACGACGGATTGGGCGTGCAGCTCGAGGCCGTGCTGAAGGTCCCGGGCGGAAGGCTGCAGTAGGGCGAGGGCGGCCTGCCGGTCCGCGGCGATGCGCGGGTTCTCCGCGGCGGCCGCGGCGGCGGGCAGGGTGCGCAGGGCGAGCGGGGCGGCGGCGGCGAGGCCGAGGAAGGAGCGACGTCTCATCGGGGGGCGGGGAGACCGGGCCGGAAGGGCCCGGAGGGTG
>CAIOTK010000049.1 GCA_903861185.1 uncultured Opitutia bacterium
GCGTGACAGCAAATCCCTGCCGCACGATGAGCGCCACCATCGACGCGTTACCCGCTTCGGGCGCCGCCAAAATCTCCTCACCCGGCGAAAAGAAATTAACCGCGGCGGGCAGAGCGCGCGTCAGACGGCCCCGCCAAGTCAACGCGGCGCGCGCATCACCCGACGCTCCGGCAAAGAGCTCGTGCCAGCGCGAGGCATAGGTCGTAGCCGGCAAGGCGCGCCAAGTGCTGTGCGTCATCGGCGCCGCCTGTTCCCGCAGACTGCCCTCTGGATTGGCGTCGTAAGCCTCCGCGGGAACCGCCGCGTTCAACATCAGGTAGCGGCTCACCGCCAAACCGCCGGCGGCGATCGCCTGGCTCGCCACGAGGTTACCCAGGCTGTGCGCCAAGACGGCGATGTCCCCGCCAATGCCGCCCGCCGCCAGCGCTGGGGCCAAGGCATCTCCAGCTTGGAAGGCGTGGAAGACCGACTGGTGGTAATCGAATCCCGTGTCCCCCGGCCAGAGCACCGCCACGAAGCGGGCGCGGCTACCGAGGCGGTGGAGCCGTTTAAAGGTCTCGCTTGCCCAGCCCCTCGCTTCTTCCCCGTCGATCGAGAAACCGTGGATCCAGAGGAGATGGCGACCGTGGGTCAGCACATCGGGCCACGCCTCGCCGGGGTCCCCTAAGGTCGTCCCGGGACCAAGCAGCGAGGGCAGGTGGGGGCTCCCGTTGGCGTTCCGCGCCGTGCTCCGGAGGTTCAGCACGCGGTACATCCGCTCTACCGGCACGACCCGCAGCGGCGCCTCGAGCGTCGCCACGACCTCGCCCCTCCCATCCCGCACGGTCAGCCGCAAAGGCGCACGCGTCTCACGCCGCCCTTCTACCAATAGGACCGCGCCACCTGGACGCCCGGCCATTTCAATGAACGAACGGCTGAGGGCGATCCCCTCAGCGCTCACCACGCGCGTCGCCGCCTCCCCCGGCGGCCGCGCGAAGTCGTCGCCGAAGCCCGTGGTTAGCACCCGCTCCTGGCAAAGCTCAGCCTGATCCCCAGTGAGGCTGGTGTAAGCGAACGCTACCGCGCCGTCCGCTTGGCTCAGCCGGTAATTGAAACCGGCGGCCGGCGGGTAAGCCGCCACCAACTCCCGGAGCAGCAGGCTCACCGGGAAGAAATCCACCAGATCGCGCGTGCCGTCGACCCGGCCCGGAAAGGGACCCGCGTCCGCGTGGTCGGGCGCGCCCTGGCCCGGAATATCCGTCCCTTTGGCGCTGCCGGCATCATCGTCGTCGTTGATCCAGATCCGCTCTGGGACGCGGAGTGTTCCGGTGGGCGCGGGCGCCACGTCGAGCGTGCACCAGACCGTGGTCGTGTCATCGAGCCGCAGCCCAAGTTGGAAGCGCCCCGTCGTAGTCAGGCCCAGTTCCACGGTACCCCCGGCGCCGAGGCCACCGGCGATCTGAGTGATGCCATCCCACACTTCCCACGCGACGCGGGGCCCGAGCTCGAGCAACCCGCCGATCGCGTCGGACAGGTCGATCCGTAAGCCACCGCCCGCTCCCAGCACGGCCGGCAGGATGCCACCGCCGCCGCGACTCAGCCCTAAGTTCACCACGCGCCCACGCCACGCCGCCGTAGCGAGCGGACGTCCGAGGCGCACCAAGTGAGGCGGAAACGCGTGCAGGGCCGCAGCGGGGAAGAATTCGGCCGCCAACATCTCCGCAGCGACGCTTTCCGCCCCCGGCCCGGGCACGGCAAATTCGGCCGCTGGGAAGAACGCGATCCGGCGCGGGAGCGCCCCGCCCGGCGGAGCGCCTACCTGCCAGCTCACAGTATAGTCGTATCCCGGCCGGGCTAGAAAATGAAACCCCGGTCGGATCAGGTGCACCTCGTGGATCTGCTCATCCGGCACCAGTTGCCAGCTCCCGCCGACATACAGGCTCCACCCTTCTGCCCACGATAGCCCCAATTCCGGTACGCGCGCCCACGTCCACTCGGTATAGCGCACCCAATCCTCGTAGGCCTCAGCGGCAAACCAGCTGAAAGCCGGCCCGGGCGGGATCAGCTCGTCGCGGATCCCGTCCCCGTTGACGTCGAGCCAGACCGGGCCGGTACCGGGAGCAGGGTCAGCATCGGGCAGCGCCACACTGAAGCCCCCGGCGAGCCAGCCGCTGACGTTGCCCGCGGTATCGCGCGCCCGCACCCGCACGTGGTGGGTTGATCCCGGCGCGAGGCCATTGAAGGACACCGCCGGCACCGCCGTCGTGACGCGCCGGGCCCCAAGATCGAGCTCCACCTCATAGGTGATGCCCTGCGCGGGTCGCCCCCCGGAGGCCCCGGCACCGTCCGCGAAGGGCGCCCACGCGAGGGCGAAGCCGGTGCTCCCGACCGCGTTCGCCTGAAACCCCGGAGCGAGCGGCGGTACCGGCGGGGTGCGATCCGGCACCACGAAGGAAACCGTGCGCGTCGCCGGCTCGTAATCGGCATCCCCGGCGTAGCGGGCAGTGACGCGGAGCTCGCCGGTCAGCGCCGTGAGCGTCACGGGCAACTCCGCCGGCACGGCGAGCGCGACGGGCAGGCCACCACCCGGCGGAATCCGTTCCGCGGTATAAGTGAGCCGCCCGGTCGGCGGGGCCAGCCCGGCGGCCGGGGCCTCGAGCCGCGCGGCGAGCGCCGTGCTCCAATCCGGCCGCAACGCACCGGATTCCGGACCCTCCATTCCCTGCCAGACGATAACCGGCGGATAGCGAGGGACCACGTTCACCGTGAGCCACCGCCCAGCCGCGCCCGCGGCGTTCCGAGCGGTGACCCAGACGCGATAGGTGCCGGGCGTGGTCGGGGTGCCGGTGAGTTCTCCGGTCCGGGCCTCAAGACGGAGTCCGGCGGGGAGGCCGTTGGGCTCCCCGGGCCGCGCGGCGGAAAACTCGATCGGGGCCGCGCCGGTGGCGGAAACCGCCGCGATCGCGAGCGGCACGTTCACGCGGGCGCTCACCGCCTCGGTCCCAGCGAGCCGGGGGGCGAGGGCGTAGGGGAACAGTTCCGCGGCGGCCGAGAAGTCGGTCTCGTGATCGGCTGTGAGTGTAAGGGCGTACGTTCCCGGGGTGACCGGGAGCTCGAGGCCACCGCTGCCGGAACGCAGGGGCGTGCCCGCAGCGTCCTGGACGTTGAGCAGCATTTCTCCTCCGGTGACCGCGGTCGCGCGCACGCGCAGGACACCCGGCGCGGGGACGCTGAAGGCGTGTCGCACCACGGCCAGCTCCGCGGACCAGTCCCCGAGCGCATCGTCCCAGACCGGTTCGCCCGTGATTACGCCTGCCACCTCGAGGACAGGTTGCGGGCCGTCCGTGATCGTGACGGTGACTTCGCGCGCGGGGCCCGCACTCGCCAGCCGCAAGGAGGCATCGTAGCGCCGCCACTGAAGCGTGACCTGGTAGGTTCCGGGCGGCGGCAAGTTGGTGAGCGGCTGGCCGTGGTTGTTGAACCCCGGTGAGGTCTCCCACGTGAAACCGAGCTCGTCGCGGAAGGTCGCCAGCAGTCGGTAAGGGGTGCCGGCGAAATTCTCGGTGGACGTGATCCGGGGCGGCTGGCTCGCGTGGAACCACTGGCTCGCGAGCGAGACGGCGCCGGCAACGGTGATGGCCGTCCGCCGCTCCGGTCCGATCTCGAGCACGGCCCCCGTGAACCCGTGGTAGCGCACCCAATAGAGGACGCATTCCGGGTAGACGCCGGGCGGCGGCGGATTATCGAGCGGCTCGCCGTTGCGGTTCCAGAGGTTGGCCGCGTGCCAGCCCCAGCGGGAACCGTCGATGACCTTGGCGCGAAGCCGATAGGGCGCAGCGGAGGTCACCGCGTCGGTCGTGCTGAGCCGGGCCGGCGCGAGGGCGTCGAAGGTCGTCGCGGACAGCTGCATCCCGAGGTAGGGCGGCCGGGGCAGGACCGCGAAGGTAACCCGCCGAGGCTCCCCAAACCAGGCGACGTCCTGCTCGAGCGCCTGTACGCTGACGGTGTGCGCCGGTGCTACGGGCGGGGCGGGGAAACGGAGCGTGCGCCGGACGCGCTGCCCCGGTTCCGTCCCCGCGAGATCCGCGACGGCGAGGGTTTGGCCCGCGGCGTCCCGGGCGATGAGGAAGTGGGCCTCGCCCCAAGGCTCCGCCCCGGCGTTGGCGACGTCGGCGACCATCTCGGCCACACCACCCGCGGTGACGCCCGCGGGTGGGACCAGCCCGTGCCAGACCAGTTCCTGAGCGGGGAGCGGGCACGGCAGCAGCGCGGCGAGGCAGAGCAGTCCGGCGGCCCGGGCGGCCAGCGAGGGAGGCAGGAGAGGGTTCACGGCAGGACTGGGCGGCCGATACCCGCGAGCAAGGCCGGGATTTCACTGAGTCGCCCATACCCGGAGACGCGCTGGCGTTCATCGAGGACGAAGGCGTAGGGGAGCTGATTGATCCGCAGCGCGGAGACCACGGGGCTGCGCCAGCCGGAGGGCTCGAGGCACAGCACGCCGTCGGGGCGAGGTCGGGCGCGGGCTTCCTTGGGCCCGGGACCGGGCCGACCAAGGGCCACGTAGATCCAGCCCACGCGCGCCGGGGGCCGCTCCGCGAGCACGTGTAACCCGGGCGGCCCGAGCGGCTGGCGCTCCGCATCGTAGAAACAGAGCACCGTGCGCGCCGGGGCGAGGCGCTCTAGGGCGGTCGCACGGCCGCCGGCAGGCGTGAGGGTGAGCGCGAGTGGCTGCCCCACCAGCGCGTACCGCTCGAGCACCTGCCGAGCGGCGGCCCGCAGGCCAGGCGCGGCTCCCGGGGCTTGGTAGACCCGCTGCGCCGCCTCCCGGCCCGCGTCGCACGCCGCGCCCTCCGCCAAGGTCAGGCGCGCCTGCCACAGTTCGGGCCGGTCGCCTAAGTCGCCCGCCAGCCGGTCGAGCATCCCTTCCGCCAGCACGGGTTGGCCGTGCCAGGGGCGGCCGAGCGTGCGGCGGCTGATCTCGTGGCGCTCCAAGGCGAGCGCGATCTCCGCCCGGGCGGAAGTGGGGTGGCGCGGATTTTTCCGGTAGGCCTCAGCGGCGGAACGCGCGGCGGCCGCGTGGCGGGCATCCCGGGGCAAAATACCTTCGAGGTCCGCAAGGATCGCGACCTTAGCCGCATCAACGGCGCGCGGATGGGCACCGTGGCGGGCGGCGAAGTCCCGGGCCGTCCGGGCGACCTCGCGGCTGCGGCGGGCGGCCTCCTCCTGTTCACGACGACGGCGGTCGGCCTCCGCGCGATCGGCGGGCACCGGGTCGACGGGGCGAGGCCGAGCGGGCCGGCCGGCCTCGCGGCGGAGGCGGGCAACATCATCCCATTGGCGCTCTACCTCGTCCTTGGCGGCCGCGGGCAGCGACAGCAGGACGCCGAGGAGGGCGTGGCGCCAGGGACGACCGGCGAAACGAGACGAACAGGGAGCGGATGGGTGCGGAGGCATAGGGCGGTGGCTTGCGCCAACGCCGTGGGCACCCACCCCGGCGTCGACGCCCACACCCTCCGCTCACCCGGGCTCGTGGCCAAGCGCGGCGAGCCCCGAAAACGCGGGTCAAGCCCGCACCCGTCTCCGCGTTAGCCCCGCGACGCGCGCGCCTTGGCCACCTTGGCCGCCTTGGCTGGCTTGGCCGGTTTAGCCGGTTTGGCCGCCTTGGCCGCGCCCACTTGCTTCGCGCCCGGCTTCTTCGTGGCGCCCTTGGCGGCGGTCCGCTTCACCGGAGCCTTCGCCTTCACCTTCGGGCGGGCCGGAGCCTTCGCTTTGCGCGGCGCCTTGGCGGGGGCGAGCCCCAGGAGCGGGCCCACGGGCACCTCGACCGCATCGCGCCAGAGGCGCTCCAGCGCGTAGCGTTCGCGCACCGGGGCCAGGAACAGGTGGAACATCACGTCAAACGCGTCGACCACCAACCAGCCGCTGGTCTGGACCCGCTCGGAGCCGACAATGCGCACGCCCGCGGCATCGAGGACCTTCTCCAGCTCGATGCCGAGTGCGCGCAGGTGCGGCTCGGACGTGGCGGAGGCGACCACGAGGTAGTCAGTGATGGAGGACTGCTGCGACACATCGAGCACGGCGAGTTCGCCGGCCTTCTTGTCGTCGAGGGCGCGGCAGCACGCCTTCACCACCTCGAGAGTTGGGGATTGCTTCAAAGTCATTGTTTTTCGCGATAAAGACCGTGTTCGCGGATGTACACAATCGCCTTGTGCGGGACGAAGTAATCCAGGGAAAGCCCGCGGCGGATGCGGTCGCGCAGCTCGGTCGAGCTGATGGCGAGCAGGTGCCCATCGCAGCGGTGGAGGCGTAGTCCGGGGATGGCCGGGGCGGCCTTGACGGGGTAGCCGGGCCGCTCGAGGAAGATGAATTCGACGAGTTGGGCGAGCTGCTCGATGTCGCGCCAGGCCTGGAGCTTCGGCAGCTGGTCCCCGCCGACGATCCAGAAGAGGCGATCGTGCGGGTAGAGCGCCCGGAAGTGGCGGGCGGAGTCGATGGTGTAGCTGACGCCGCCGCGCTGGAGTTCGAAATCGGAGATCTCGAAGCGCCGGTCCCACTCGATCGCGGCCCGGAGCATCGCGAGGCGGTCGGCGGAGGAGGACTGGACGTCGTTCGGCTTGAGGGGCGCGCGGGCGGCAGGCACGAGGATCAGCCGATCGAGCCCGTGTTGCTCAACCGCATCCTGCGCTGCGAGCAGGTGGCCAAAGTGGATCGGGTCGAAACTTCCCCCGAGGAAACCGATTTTCACCGCGCGGACCGTGGGCGGGGGGTGGGGACCCGGCAAGGCCCAATTGCCCGGCGGCAGATGCGCGCGGGATAGGGCTGGCGCCACCCGCGGGGCCCCGCTTTCCTTCGCACGCGCCCGGGTGGTGGAATGGCAGACACTGGGGACTTAAAATCCCCTGGCCGCAAGGCCGTGCGGGTTCGACCCCCGCCCCGGGCACCACCCTGCGCGCCGCGCCCGGGCCGCGGCCGGGACATCCCAGCGCTTACGCTGTCGCCCGCCGGGCTCGCAGCGTGCGACCCTCGTTCCACGCGCCCCCCACCAGCTCGACCTTCGGGTCTTCCGGCGTCGCCAGATCGTGCAGCAGCAGGCGCCCGAGGAGTAGCTCTGCGGCCATCGCGCCGATCCGCAGCGGGTCCTGGCAAATACCCGCGTAACGGGCCCGATCCGGGATCTTATCCAGCAGGGCGAGGCCGACGTCGCGCGGCACGCGCAATTTACGCCGGGCCAAGAAAGCCTCCACCGCGCGTAGGTAATCAGGGTACTGGTGCAGCACAATCACATCGGGCCGGTACGCGTCGAACCACCGCGCGAATTCCGCCTCGTCCCACGCCTCCGCCCGCAGGATCGGCACCGGCGGCGCCGTCCCCGCCCGCTCCTGCTCGCTCAGAAAGGTCGCCGAGTAGAGGTGGTCCGTCCGCCGATCTCCTGATACGAGGATACCCAGCCCCGGCCGCCGGTAGCCCCGCCGCTGTAATTCTGCCCACAACGTCCGCGCGTCCGCCGTGAAGTGGCTCATCACCCGGTGCATCCGATCCGGGATGCTCACGCCCTGCGTCACCACCGCGAAGCGCCGCAGGGCGGTCGGGAAACGCTCCTCGAGATCGAGGCTGCCAAGACAGAACACACCGCGGATGCCACGCGCCGCGAGGATCTGCGCTAGCCGCCGGGGAGTCATCCCCGGTGCCTTCAGCCAGAAGTTTTCGAGCCGGTAGCCGTGCGCCTCCGCCCGGGCCCGCGCGCCCGCGAGCAGGAGCCCGAGGTGCGCGTAAATCGGCCGCTCCCGCCAAGGTTCCTCCTCCGGAAACAGCCACAGGGCCCCGAGCGTGCCGCGGTACTGGGGCGCCGCCGACCGGCGAACCTCCCGCATCAGCTCCGCCAACCGCGCATTCGGCACGTGGCCCGCCGCGCGCGCCGCCCGCTCCACCCGCGTCCGCACGGCCGCCGACACGCGCGGACTGCCGCGCAGGGCCAGCGACACTGCGGTCGGGGAAAGGCCCAGTTGTCGGGCAAGGGCACGCACACTCATCGGGATGGTTGACGTAAACCAAAACCGCCGTTGCCCGCCGTCCGCAATCGCCAAACTCGACCTCCCATCCCCCTAGCGCGCTGCTTCCTGCGCCGCCAGCGCCCGCGTCCTTAACCCACCCTGCACGCCAGCTATGCCACTCCCCCTACCCTTCCCGCCCCGCCTCGCCCACCGGTTGCTCGCCGCAGCCGCCGCCGGCCTCGCCGCCCTTCCCCTTGCCGCCCAGACTGCCGCGCCCGCCAACCCGCCGGCGCCCGCCGTCACGCTCTCCCCATTTGAGGTCACCGCGGCTCAGGACACCGGCTACGCCGGCCAAGACACGCTCAGCGGCTCCCGCCTCCGCACGAACCTCCGCGACATCGCCGCGGCCATCAGCCCGATGACCGCCGAGTTCCTCCGCGACATCGCCGCCACCAGCATCGAGGGCGCAATGGAGTACGGCGTGGGCACGCGCATGGAGACGGACGACGCCCGCGCCGCCGGACCGGTGGGCGACGGCTACAACGACTCGACGCGCTCCATCCGCATCCGCGGCCTGCCGGGCGGCGGCCGCAGCCTTAATTTCTTCTCCGCTCCGGGCGAGATCGACCTCTACCTGACCGAAAGCCTCGAGGTGGCGCGCGGCCCCAACTCGATCCTCTTCGGGTTCGGTTCTCCCGCCGGCCGGATCAACGTCGCGTCCAAACAGGCTCGCACCGACCGCGCGGCCTACTCCCTCACCTCGCGCGTCGACTCGTGGGGCGGCGAACGCTGGGTCCTCGACGCCAACCGCGTGCTCGTGCGGAACACCCTCGCGGTGCGCGCCGCCCTGCTCCGCGGTCGGGATTCCTCTTGGCGCGCTGCCGGCCACAACGACCAAGACCGTGCCTTCCTCACCGCCAAGTGGCAGCCGGACCGCCGAACCACCGTCCGCGTCGAGTTCGAGCACGGCGAGATCAACCGCTTCGTCCCGCGCCCGTTCTTCGCCAACGACCTCAAGTCGACCTGGGACGCCTCCGGCCAGCCCTTCTTCAATAACTTTGCCGCGTCCTACGTCCCCGGCACCCCGGGCAACGGCACTCTCGGCACCCCAGGCACACCCTTCCGCGACACCGGCGCGACCGCGGTCACCGGCGTGATCGAGCGTTCCGGCGGCGACTGGGTGGTCGTCAGCCCGAGCTTCCCCTTCGCGCAGAACTACCGCCAGTTCACCTACAGCGAGTCCCAGACGGGCGGGAACCTGTCCAACGACTTCGCGCTGGGCCGCAGCAACCCCGAGGCCGTCCCCGAGGCCAACTGGGTGCGGGGCCAGTTCCGGGTGAAGAACGCCGCCGCGTTCGTGACCCGCGAGCTCGCGCGGGACCTGAACCTTGAGCTTGCCTTCAACCGCCAGCTCTACCGCGGCGACACGCATAATCTCGCCACGTGGAACCACTACGGGGTCGCCGCCGACACCAACCGCTTCACCCCCACGGGCCAGCTCCGGCCCGCCAGCCAGCTCTACTACTTCGACGTCTCGCCCGACCACCGTCCCACCAGCTCAGCCGTCAGCCAGGGGCGCGCGACGCTCTCCTTCGAACGCGCCTACCGCGATCTCGTCCGCCTCCGCCTCGCCGGGCTCGGCGAGATGGCCGACATCCGCACCCGCAGTGAGATTCTCCAGCAGTACTGGCTCAAAGGTCCCACGCTCACCAGCGGCGGCGCCTTCAATCCGACGCCCGAGAACGGCGCCAACCAGGCTTTCCAGCGTTTCTACCTTCCGGATCTGTCCGTCCTGAACGACCCGAACTTCCGCCTCCCCGGCCCGCAGGACCTCTCCGGCCCGGTACGTTACCAAGATCCCACCACCGGCGCCGTCTCGAACATCTATATGCGCGAGTTCAACCGGGCTCAGGGCAACATCGGCTATGCCGACCGTGAAACCGGCGCCTGGATGGGCGTAGCGCAGGCCTTCCTGCTCCAAGACCGCCTTGTTGGCACCTTCGGTTACCGCAAGGATCGCCTGAAGAACTGGGTCGGCGTGGCCCGCCGCGATCCCGCCGGCGAGGCCCTCGCCCCCAATACCGGCGTGTGGACCCCGGTCGATCCGCGGACCGCCACGCCCAACGTTTTCACGGGCCAGACGCGCACGCTCGGCGGGGTGCTGCACGTCACGCGCTGGGCCTCC
>CAIOTK010000050.1 GCA_903861185.1 uncultured Opitutia bacterium
CACGCTCGTGCGGCGGTTCCAGGAGAGCCAGGAACCGCTCGTGTTTCTGCTCTCGCTGAAGGCGGCGGGCTTCGGCCTCAACCTGACGGCCGCGAGCTACGTGTTCCTCTTCGACCCCTGGTGGAACCCGGCGGTCGAGGCACAGGCGATCGACCGCACGCACCGCATCGGGCAGACGGAGCCCGTGATCGCGTACCGGCTGGTGGCGCGGGGGACCATCGAGGAGAAGATCCGCCGGCTGCAGGCGGAGAAGGCGGCCCTCGCCGGCGCCGTCGTACCCGACGGGGAGGCGGCGCCGCCGCTCGACCTCGATACGCTGCGCGAGATCCTCGCCTAAACGATGGACAACGAGTGCCACTTCTCGCCGGACCGCCGGCACCGTTACGCGCTCCTCCACCGCTGGACCCCGCTGCTCGGCGACCGGCTGATCCTCTGGATTGGGCTCAACCCGAGTACGGCGGACGAGCGCCAGCTCGACCCGACCCTGACGCGGATCGCCTCGTTCTCGCGACGCGAGGGCTTCGACGGTTTCTGGATGGCGAACCTCTTTGGCCTGCGCACGCCCTACCCCGAGGAGATGCGCGCGCACCCGGACCCCGTGGGCCCGGAGAACGACGCGCAGCTGCTGCGGGCGGCCGCGCGCTGTGGGCGGGTCGTCGCCGCTTGGGGCGTGAGCGGCGTGCACCAAGAGCGCGCCGCCGCGGTCACGCGCCTCCTCGCGGGTCACGACCTCTGGTGCCTCGGCACGACGCGCGAGGGACACCCGCGGCACCCGCTGTACGTGCCGGGGCGCCAGCCGCTGGTGCGCTGGCAGCCGCCGCCCCCGGCCTGAACGCCGCATTCCGGAATCGAATCGCGCGCCCCGGCCCGCCACGCTCCGCCCCAGCCCCTACCCCCCCTTCCCCGATGCCCACCATCGCCGTCCTCGGCACCCTCGACACCAAGGGCCCCGAACACGCCTTCGTGGCCGACTGCATCCGCGCCCGCGGTCACACCCCGCTGCTCATCAACGTCGGCTCGCTCGGCGAACCCGCGGTGGCGCCGGAGGTGGCGGCCGCAGAAGTCGCCGCGCGGGGCGGGGCGGACTGGCGCGCGGTGCTCGCGCGGCGCGACCGGGGGGAATGCGTCGCCCTAATGGGGCGCGGCGCCGCGGCGGTCCTGGCTGAACTCGCGGCTGCCGGCCGCATCCACGGCGTCATCTCCCTCGGCGGGGGCGGCGGCACCGCGATCGCCACGGCGGGGATGCGCGCCCTGCCCATCGGGTTTCCCAAACTGATGGTGTCGACCCTCGCCAGCGGCCAGACCGCGCCGTACGTGGGCACCACCGACCTCGCGATGCTGCCGGCCGTGGTCGACGTCGCCGGCCTGAACCGGGTGTCGCGCGCAATTTTCGCCAACGCGGCCGGGGCGATCTGCGGGATGACCGAGGCCGCCGCCGCACGGCCCGCGGCCCCGGCGGCCGGCGAACGCCCACTCCTCGTCGCGAGTATGTTCGGCAACACCACCGCGTGCGTCACCGAGGCGCGGCGCCTCCTCGAGGCTGCCGGTTACGAGGTGCTGGTCTTCGCCGCCACCGGGAACGGCGGGCGTGCGATGGAGGCGCTCATCGCCAGCGGTCTCGTCGCGGGCGTGCTCGATGTCACCACCACGGAATGGGCCGACGAGCTGGTCGGGGGTGTGCTCACCGCCGGCCCGGACCGCCTCGACGCCGCGGCCGCCGGCGTGCCCGCGATCGTCACCCCGGGCTGCCTCGATATGGTGAACTTTGGCGAGCCCGCATCCGTGCCCGCCCGCTTCGCCGGCCGGACGTTTTACCAGCACAACCCGCAGGTGACCCTGATGCGCACCACCCCCGCCGAGTGCGCCGAACTCGGCCGCATCCTGGCGGAGAAGCTCAACCGCTACCGCGGGCCGGTGACGTTTCTCATTCCGCGGCGTGCGATCAGCGTCATCAGCGCCCCCGGCCAGCCCTTCCACGACCCGGCCGCGGACGAGGCGCTGTTCTCCTCCCTCCGCCGTCACCTGCGCCCCGGTCTCCCCGTGGTCGAGCTCGACTGCGCGATCAACGACCCCGCGTTCGCCCGGGCCTGCGCCGAGACGCTCCTCGGCCACCTCCGCGCCCAAACCGCCCCTGTTTCCCAACCCCGATGAACCTCCCCCGCCTCCTCCCGCTCGTCGCCGCGCTCGCCGCGGCGCTGCCCGCCGCGCCTGAAACGCTCTTCGACGGCAAGACCCTCGCCGGCTGGGAGGGCGACCCCAAGTGGTGGCGGATCGAGGACGGTGCCCTGACCGGCGGCTCGCGCACCGAGAAGGTCCCGCACAACTACTTCCTCGCGACGCAGCGCTCGTTCCAGAACTTCGACCTGCGTCTGCGCCTGAAGCTCACCGGCACGCCCGGCACCGGGATGATCAACAGCGGCGTCCAGATCCGCAGCATCCGCGTGCCGAATAACACCGAGATGGCAGGCTACCAGGTGGACGCCGGCGAGGGCTGGTGGGGCAAGCTCTACGACGAGTCGCGCCGCCGCCGCGTGATCGCCGAGCCGCGCGACACCGCGGCCGTCAACGCCGCCGTGCGCAAAGACGACTGGAACGAGTACCGCATCCGCGCCGAGGGCCCGCGGATCCGCTCGTGGATCAACGGGGTGCCCGCGCTCGACTACACCGAGACCGAGCCGCGGACGGCGGCGGACGGCCGCATCGCAGTGCAGATCCACAGCGGCGGCCACGCGCTGGTGCAGGTGAAGGATGTCGTGATCGAGGAGCTGCCGCCGACCCCCGGGGCGGCCACGTGGGCGGAGGTCGGCCTGCCGCCCCCGCCGCCGCCGCGGGAGAAGAACGCCAAGAAGAAGGCCTCCGCGCCCACGCCAAAGTAAGCCCGGCGCCCGGGGCGCTTGACCTCGGTCCGCGCCCGCGCGCTCTCCCCGATGCCCCCGCTCCCCCTCACCCGCGCCCTCGCGGGCCTGCTGCTCCTCGGCGCGGTCCACGCCGCCGAGACCCGGCCCCCAGCCGCCGCTCCCAAGGCCGGCCGC
>CAIOTK010000051.1 GCA_903861185.1 uncultured Opitutia bacterium
CTACCGGGAGGGGACCCGCGAGGAGCTGTATCCCGGCGAGGCGCTGCCGCATTTCAACGAGGTCGACGAGTGCGCGGGGCTCGACGGGCTGGTGACCTACCAGCTCTGGCGCCGGCTCGGCTACGCGCCGGAAAACACGCTGCACGACCTGCGCTGGGGCCGGCAGTACACCGGCGGCGGTCTGGACGCTTACGTGTGGGTCTTCCTCATCTCGGGGGCCGCGCCACCGGAACACTTTGTCGGGGGTTGGGGCGGCGCGAGCAGCGAGCGGCAGCCTTCCATGTACTTCCGTCTGGGCGGCGGCACCCTCAAGGGCGTGAGCAAACCGGGCTGGATTGTGTGGAGCCGGGTGTACGTCGCCGAGGGCCGGCTTAAGTTTGACACGGGTCTGGGGGAGGTCGTCTCCCTGCCGGAGGCCGAGACCGGGGAACGCTGGCAGCTGACCACGGCGCAGTGGCCGATCATGCACACGGTGTTGAGGGGCGTGAGCCGCGATCAGATGATGGCCCGCCACCAGTCCAACCACATTCAGGTGGTGTACGCCCCGGACCTGGCGGCCGCCAGGCACGGCCTTTTCACCAAGGCAGCGGCGATGCGGGAACTCGGACTGGAGGTCGCGATTTGCGGAAACATTGAATGAACGACAAGCTACAAACCCTCCAAAAACTGCTGACGCTTTCGCACGAACTGGGCGCTGAGCACCGGCACCTGGCTATCCTCGGCGAGGGCAACACCTCGGCCAAACTCGATGCCGACACCTTTTTGGTGAAGGCGAGCGGCAGCAATCTGGGCACCCTCGGTGAGGCGCAGGTGGTGGAGTGCCGCGCCGCCGGCATCCTCGAACTGATGAACCGGGCCGCCGTCGCCGACGAGGAGGTCGATGCGGCGTTGATGGCTTCCCGGTTGGATCCCAACGCGCGGAAGCCCTCGGTCGAGGCGCTCTTCCACGCCTACCTGCTCTCGCTGCCGGGTATCCAGTTCGTCGGCCACACGCATTCGGTGGCCGTCAACGCGATCCTCTGCTCGCCCCTCGCCGAACGTTTCGCCGCCGGGCGGATCTTTCCTGACGAGGTGGTCTGCTGCGGGCCGCGTTCGGTCTTTGTTCCGTACATGGATCCGGGGCTCAAGCTCGCCCAGACCATCCGCGAGCAGACTCTCAAATTTATCGACGAGCAGGCCGCGCCGCCGCGGGTGATTCTGCTCAAAAGCCACGGGATCATCACGCTGGGCTCCTCGCCGGAGGCGGTGAAGGCCGCGATGTATATGGCCGTTAAAGCCGCCTCGATTTTCGCGGGCGCGGCGGCGCTGGGCGGTCCCGTGTTCATGAGCGAGGCTGAAATCGAGCGGATCGGCAGCCGCCGGGACGAACACTACCGCCAGCAGGCCCTCAAGCTATGAGTGCGCGTTACTATCTGGCCTGCGACCTGGGGGCTGAAAGCGGCCGGGTGATGCTGGGCCGCCTCGAGGACGGAAGGGTTGCGCTGGAGGAGATCCACAGGTTTGCCACGGTCGCGGTCCGGCTGGGCGATTCCCTGCGGTGGGACGTGCTCCGCCTTTGGGACGACATCCGGGTGGGCCTGCGCAAGGCGCTGGCGCGGGGGGTGGCGGTGGAAAGCGTGAGCGTGGATTCGTGGGGCTTGGACTACGTGCTTTCCGGGGGCGGGCAGGAGCTGCTTTCGGCGCCGCACCACTACCGGGATCCGCGC
>CAIOTK010000052.1 GCA_903861185.1 uncultured Opitutia bacterium
GACGCGCGCGGCAGGTCGGCCGCGTAGTTCGGCAGCGTCGCCGGGGCGATGACCTGGATGCCCTTGAGCGAGGAACCGTCGTTGAGCTCAACGAAGGAGAACCCCTTGGCGTCGCGCCGCGTGCGCACCCAGCCCTGCAGCAAAATCGCGTCGGCCGGACTGGTGGCGAGGAAGGCGTCTTTAACTAGGGTGCGGGAGAGAGACATACGAAAGGGTGAAGCGAAGTCCCAAGCGGCCCCCAAGGCAAATCCGAGGGCGCAGTGCCGGTTTAGCCGGCGAGAGCGCGGGCGGCCCGCAGGGCGGGAACCACCGCCGCGCAGGCGGCGTCGTTGTCCAGCGCGTTGAGCTTGGCGTTGAACGGTTCGCACCGCGCCGGGCCGGCGTAACCCATCGCCCGCAGGGCCCCGATAAACGGCGCCGCCGGGATCACCCCCGTCGCGAGCGGCAACTCCCGCTCGTTGTCCTTCTGCAGCGCCTTGGGCACGCCCGCCGGCGCATCGTTCAGGTCCACGCTGACCACGTCCTCCGCCCGCAGCGCCCGCAGCTCCTCCGCGGTGTCGCCGGCGGTCCACCAGTGCCAAGTATCGAGGACGAGCCCGACGTTGCCCGTGCCGATGGCGGCGATCAGTTCCCGCGTCTCGGCCAAAGTGTGCACGAAGGGATAACGTTGACCGACCAGCAGGAGCTGGGTGCCCACGTACTCCAGCCCGAGGCGGAGCCCGTGCTCGCCCAGAACTCGTGCGATTTCGCGCAGGCGCGCGGCGTGGCGGTCAAAGTTAGCCCGGTAAGTCAGCTCGGCGTGGCTGGGGGAGAGCCAAGTGCCGACGCGTTCGGCCCCGGCCCGCCGCAGCGCGGCCGCAATCGCCGGCAGCTTGCCGAGCCCCTCGCGGAACGTCGCCTCGTCCTTCCGGAAATCCACCGTGAGGCCCGCGGCGGCCCACCGCAGCCCCTTCGCTCGCAGGTCCGCCACCACCTCGTCCACTTGGCCCGCCGCGAGGGTGGCCAACTCGGTCCCGCGAGGCTCGACGGACTCGAACCCGTGCCGCGCCGCGAGGGCGTTCAGCTCGCGCTGGTTCGGCACGGTGACGCCGATGCTGCCGGGCGCGAGGGCGAGGGTCATCCCAAACGGGGCCGGTGCACCGGCGCGGGCTAGCGGGGCGAGGGCAGCGGTCTGGAGGAAGGTGCGGCGGTGCATAGGGGTAGGCCGCGACGCAAAGGGTCCGGCGGCCCTTTGGCGACTCAAAGCCATCGGGCCCACCGTGCGGTTGTCCCCCTCGTCGCGAGCACTGGCGTCCTGCCCGCGGGTCTCCGCGACCCCGCGGTGACCACCCCACCGCGGTGCCGCTTCCGGTCTGCCGGTTGGAATCCCCCCGGCCCGTTCTTCCCGCCCCGGCTCGACCTTGCGCCCGGCTACCGCACAGTCGGGCCTCGTCCCGTATGGCTCCCGCCCGCCCCGCGCTTGCCTTGTTTACCCTAGTCGCCGGTCTTGTCCCCGCGCCGCGCCCCGCCCTCGCTGGCGCCGCCCCCGCGCCGGCGGCCACCCTGATCGCCTCACCCGAGGAGGGCTGGCCCCAGTTCCGCGGCCCGCGCCGCGATGGCATCAGCGACGAACGCGGCCTCCTCCCCGAATGGCCCGCGGACGGCCCGCCGCTCGTCGCCACCCTCACCGGCCTCGGCAAGGGCTTCTCCTCCCCGGTCATCGCCGGCGGCCGGATCTTCCTCACGGGTGACTTTGGCGCCGAGACCCGGATCCTCGCCTTCGACCTCACCGGACGGCCCCTCTGGAACGTCGCTAACGGCGCGGCTTGGCTCAACCAGTACCAGGGCGCGCGCGGCTCGGTCGCGGTCCGCGGTGGCCGCCTTTACCACCAGAACGCCCACGGGCGCGTGGTTTGCCTCGACGCCGCCACTGGCCGTGAGCTCTGGGCGGTCGACCTGCTCCAGCGCTTCAAGGGCGAAAACATCACCTGGGGGCTCAGCGACTGCCTGCTGGTCGATGACCGGCTGGTCTACACTGCCCCCGGCGGCCGCGAAGCCTCCCTCGTCGCCCTCGACCGCGAAACCGGCGCGGTCCGCTGGCAGAGCGCGCCCCAGTTCCTCGCCGAGAGCCCCGATACCCCCGAGGCCGCCGGCTACGCCGCCCCGATTTTGGTCCGCTTCGGTGAACGCCGGCTCCTGGTCGGCTGCACCCAGCGGCACCTCTACTGCGTCGACGCCGATACCGGGGAGGTCCAGTGGCGCCGCGAGCGCAAGACCCCGTACTCGGTGATCGCGATGATGCCGGTGCTCGTGGGCGATGCCATCTTCTCCACGGCCCCGATGAGTGGCGCCGCCGGCCTGCACCGGCTCGTCCCGCCGGCGACGTCCGCCGGCAAGGTCGGGGTCGCAGACGTCTGGTCAGCCCAACTCGACACCTGCCAAGGTGGGGTGGTCCACGTGGGCGGGCGGCTCTTCGGCTCCCATTACCCCAAAGGTCGCGGCTGGACGGCCCTCGATGCCCGCACCGGGGAGACCCTCTATAATGCCCCCGAGTTCGCCAAGGGCTCCCTCCTCCACGCCGACGACCGGCTTTACGTGCTGACCGAGGACGGCTGGGCCCTCCTCGTCGACCCCGCCGCGCCCGCTTTTGCCCTCCAAGGGCGCTTCCGTTTCGTGACCGCCAAGGACCGCGACGCTTGGGC
>CAIOTK010000053.1 GCA_903861185.1 uncultured Opitutia bacterium
CATCGGTTCGATCGCCGACGACATCTGCCTGATCCGGTCGATGCATACCGACCAGTTCAACCACGTGCCCGGCCAGCTCCTGATGAACACGGGATCGGCCATCTCCGGACGGCCCAGCCTCGGCTCGTGGCTCTCCTACGGCCTCGGTAGCGTGAACCGAAATTTGCCCGAGTTCGTCGTCCTGGTCTGCGTCGGCCGCGGCGTGCCCGGCGGCTCTGCCAGTTGGTCCAGCGGCTTCCTCCCCTCGCACCATTCGGGGGTGATGTTCCGCAACGAGGGAACCCCCGTGCTCAACCTCGACCTGCCCACCGGCGTCAGCGCCGGGATGCAGCGCCGCACGATCACCGGCGTCAACGAGCTCAATGCGCTGCGCCAAGCAGAGGCGGCCGACCCGGAGATCGAGAGTCGCATCGCCGCCTACGAGCTCGCCTTCCGGATGCAGACGGCCTCGCCCGAACTGATGGACTTGTCGGGCGAGAGCCAAGAGACGCTCGACCTCTACGGGGTGAACCGGTCCGAGCCCAAGGCCCCGGGCGGCAACCCGCTCGGCGGCACCGGCCTCTTCGGCACCTTCGCCCGCAACTGCCTGATGGCCCGCCGCCTCGTGGAGCGCGGCGTACGCGTCGTCCAGGTAATCCACGCGTCCTGGGATCACCACAGCAACCTCGACCGCGACCTGCCCCACAACTGCCTGATGGCCGACCAGCCCATCGCCGCGCTGATCAAGGACCTCAAGCGTCGTGGGCTCCTCGAAGACACGCTCGTGGTCTGCGGCTCCGAGTTCGGCCGCACCGCCCTCGGTGAGAACCGCCCCGGCTCCCGCTCGATCACCGGCCGGGACCACCACCCCAACGCCTTCAGCCTCTGGCTCGCCGGCGGCGGCGTGAAGGGCGGGCAGGTGATCGGCGAGACCGACGACATCGCGTGGAACGTCGCGCGCGACCCGGTGCACGTCCACGACCTGCACGCCACGCTGCTCCACCTCTTCGGTTACGACCACACGCAGCTGACGTACCGCTTCCAAGGGCGCGATTACCGGCTGACGGACGTCCACGGCCACCTCGTGCCGCGGATCTTCAGCTGAGCCGCGCCAGAGCGGCCGGCGGCGGCGCGCGGTCAGCGGCGCAAGACGCGATCCGCGTGGTCAAGGTACCGCGCCCAGTCGCGGGGGGTGATGTCGTGCTTGCCCGTCCGCAGGTGGTAGGCGAGGCCGTCGCCCAGCACCGCCTCGTCGGGACCGGGCATCGCCACGCCGCGCAGGCCGGCGCGGCCCAAGAGGGCGTAGACGGGAGCCGCGTGCACGACGGCCAGGAACTCGCCCTTGGGGTCGGCCCACGCGTCCTCGGTGGCGCTGGCCACGTGCACCGGCCGCGGGGCCACGAGCGCCACCAGCTGGTGCTGGTCCACCGGGAGCGCCGCCTCGCGGCCGTTGTACGCCCGGAAGTTGCGCGCGAACCAGAAGGGGAACGACGTATTGATCCGCGCTACATTCTCCCCGAAGTCGCGCTTGCTCAGAGCCGCGCCGCCCGCGCCCGAGTTGTTGGCGATGACGAGCGCGAACCGCTCGTCTTGCGCGCCCGCCCACAGCGCCGCCTTGCCCAGCCGCGAATGGCCGTGCACGGCCACGCGGCGCGCGTCGACGTCCGCGTCCGCCTCGAGGTAGTCGAGCGCCCGGCTCAGGCCCCACGCCCACATCCCGATGGCGCCCCACTCGTCGGGTCGCCGCGCCTCCATCTCCGCGGTGCCAAACACCGCCCCCGCCCCGCCCGTGAGGCCCTCGGGCCGGTCCTCGCAGACGTCGCCGTAGTAGGCGGTGACCGTCGCGTAGCCGCGGGCGACAACGGACTCGACGTCCCAGCGCGCCGCGTGGACGCCCCGGGTGCGCTCAGTCGCGCGGTTGCCCACAATGCCGAACTCCGCATTGGCGCGCATCCAGGCGGTGGAAAGGGTGATGCCCAGGTCAGCGTGCACGCTGGCGTTGCCGTAGTAATTGTAGCCAAGGAAGGCCGGCACCGGGCCGCGCGCCCCGGTGGGGAGGTACAGCAGCAGGTACATCCGCGGGCCATCGCGCCGGGCCGTAAACCAGAGGGTGACCTCCTTACGCACGGCCTTGCCCCCGAGCGCCGTGCGGTCGACGCCGGTGACCTCCCAGTGCATCCCGGCGGGCCGGCCACCGGGGGTGCGACCGTGGACCTCGCGGGCGAAG
>CAIOTK010000054.1 GCA_903861185.1 uncultured Opitutia bacterium
ACGTACGCCGTGACTCCCCTCCTACCCATGCGCCCCACCCTCCTGCTCCTCAGCCTGTCGCTGCTCACCCCCCTCCCCGCCGCCGATAAGCCCGCCGCCCCCGCCGCGGCCGCCGCCGCCACCTTGGCGCCCGGCACCTACGTCGGCTCCTGGCGGGCCCAGGATGAGTCCACCGGCAACCTCCGGCTCAAGTTCTCCCAGGGCGCCGACCAGCAGTGGAAAGCTGAAGCGACGTTCACTTACGAAGGCGCGGAGGTTCCCACCGCCACCAAGACCCTCAAGCTCGAGGGCGGCCGCGTGGAACTCACCTTCTCGTGGGAAGTTCAGGGCGTGAACGCCAGCAGCACCCTCAAGGGCGAGATTCAGGCGGGCACGCTCTCCGGCACCTACCAGAGCACGGTTAACGAAGCTGCCTCGTCCGGCCGCTGGACGGTCTCCCTGCAGCCAGCGAAGTCTTAAGCCTAGTGCTTAACGCGGCGCCGGCCCGATCCGAATCCGGCGGTACTCCATCTGGCCTCGATCTCCCTCGAGGCCGATCGGCCCCGTAGCCGGCACCTTCAGGGCGTCGGTGAGCAGTTCCCCGTTGCACTCCGCCCGGGCGACTCCGCCGCGTACGACGATCACCAGTTCGTTCCAGTCCTGCGCGCGGTAGCGCTGGAGCTGCGTGTAGGGTCCAGCCAGGGGATAGTCGCGGCACTGGAGCTGCGGCTGGCGCACGAAGACGCCACTGTCCGCATTGGGCGTCGCCCGGAATTCCAGCTTCAGGGTGAAGTCCTCCGGAAACTCCTTGGTGGTCCACAGCTGCTGCACCCGGCGACCCTCGGCCGGGGTCGTGACGACCAGACGTCCATTGATCGCCCGATAACGGCCGTCGGCCGAGGCGGTCTGCCCGTCGAAAGCGACGGCGGTCTTCACCTCGGCGAAGACAGGGGCGTCCGCCTTGGCCTTGGCGGGCGCCTTGCGCGGCGGCGTGGGCCGGAAGCCCCAGCCGGTCAGATCGCGGCCGTTGAACAGGGCGGTGAAGCCGGGCTCCAAGGTGAAGGCATCCGGCTCGGTATCGAGGAAGCCCAAGGTCGCAAAGAGCGGCCGCAGCGCGGCGCCCCAGCGCGCATAGCCGGCGGGGTTCAGGTGGAGACGGTCCGGGAACCACGTGGCCGGCGCATCCCCGTCCGGCCCGGCGAAGAGCGTCCAAGTATCGAGCACGGTGAACTGCGGGTCGCCCCGCACCGCCGCCTCAAACAGAGCGTTAACAGCCGCAATGGTCTCCTTGGGGCGCTTCTTGTCCGCCGCGCTGGGGAACACGCGACAGACGACGACGGGCACCTTCGGGTTATGGGCCTTGATGGCCGCGATGAGCTTCTGGAAGTTCCGACCGATGGCGTCGGGGGCGATGCCCACTTCGATATCGTTGGTACCGAGCAGCAGGACAATCGCGGCCGGCTTCAGGGCGAGGACATCCTCCTGCAGGCGGATCAGCATCCCGCGCGACGTGTCGCCCCCGATGCCCCGGTTCGCGAGCTTCATCCCCGGGAAGGTATCCCGGAAGGCCGGGCCCCAGCCTTGGGTGATAGAGTCCCCGAGGAACACCACCGCCCCGCGGTCCTGCGCGACGCGCCCGGCCCATTCCTTGCGGGCATCGTGCCAGCGCCGGACGTAGGCGTCATAGCGGCGCAGAGCGCCCTCACCGGGCAGGCCGGTCTCATCGGCGGGCAAGCTCCACTGGTCCGGCGGCGGCAGCGGCGCCGCCGCAAAGGCGAGCAGGGGAAAGCAGAGCAGGAGGGCGCGGAGGGTCATTGGGGATCGGGGTGTCGATCGAGGCTAGGAGCCCGCGCGCGACGCTGGCGATGCGAATTCAGTTCACCACCCGCCGCCCCGGAAAATTTGCTCGCCTCACTGCGCTCCTGCGCGCGTCCTCGCTCCACTCCCCTCCCCCCAATGCGTCCCGTCCTCTCCCGGCTCCTCGCCCCGCTCGCCCTCGCCCTTGCCGCGGCCCTGCCCGCCACCGCCGCCGCCCCGAAGCCCCTGAAGGTGCTCCTCGTCACCGGCGGTTGCTGCCACGACTACGTCCAGCAGAAGGATCTCCTCAAGGCCGGCCTCGAGCAGCGCGCGAACGTCGTGGTCGAACACCTCCACACGCCCGACAAGTCCACCAAGCCGCCCCTTTCCTCTCATAATAACCCGGCCTACGCCGACGGCTACGATCTGGTGATCCACGACGAATGCGCCGCCGGCATCGACGATCCGGCGATGGTCCGCAACGTCCTCGCCCCCCACCTGCGGGGCGTCCCCGCGGTCGCCCTCCACTGTGCGATGCACAGCTACCGCGTGAGCAAGGAATTCGCCCAGCCCCAAGCCCCCGGCTCCCCCGGCGGCCTCTGGTTCGACTTCCTTGGCCTCCAGTCCAGCCGCCACGGCCCGCAGGAGCCGATCCAGGTCAAGTTCACCGACAGCAAGCACCCGATCACCCGCGGGCTCACCGGTTGGACGACCGGCAAGGAGGAACTGTACAACAACGTGCAGCCGCCGAGCGTCTACGCCGCCCATCGCCCCCTCGCCACCGGCTTCCAGCGGACCAAGAACAAGAAGTCCGGCGCCACCGAGGACAACGAGTCGGTCGTCATCTGGACCAATGAATACGGCCCCAAGAAGGCCCGCGTCTTCTGCACGACCCTCGGCCACAATAACGACACGGTCGCCGACGCCCGCTACCTCGACCTGCTCGCCCGCGGCCTCCTCTGGGCGGCCGGCAAGCTCGACGACTCCGGCCGGCCCGCCGCTGGTTTCGGTCCCGGTGGCCGCTAAGGTTCCGCTTATGCTCTCCCGCCGCGCCTTCGCCTCCGGCCTGCTCCTGGCCGGCCTGGTTGCCTTCACGCCCGCCTCGGCCGCGCAGGCCCGCGTCCTGTACGACAAGGATTCTCCGTTTGGCCCGGTCATCGTGACCGAGGAGGACGGCCTCCGCACCCTCTGGTTCGAACGGGGCGGCGCCCGGCAGAGCGTGATCAAGCTGGGAGACCCGGCGCACCTAGAGCTGCCCTACGCCGCCACCGCCTTCACCGGCCTCGCCTTCGCTCCCCAACCCAGCCGGGTGCTGGTGGTGGGGCTGGGCGGCGGCTCGCTCCCGATGTTCCTCCGGAATTATTACCCGGAGGCGGTGATCGACGCCGTGGACATTAATCCCGACGTGGTGAAGGTCGCCCGGGAGTTCTTGGGCTTCAAGGAGGACGCCAAGATGAAGGGCATCGTGGCCGACGGCCGGGCCTTCATCGAACAGACCAAGGAGCCCTACGATCTAATCTTCCTGGATGCGTTCGGCGCCGACAGCGTCCCGACGTCCCTGACCACGATTGAATTCCTCACCGCCGTGAGCCGGGCCCTCAAACCCGAAGGCGTCGTGGTGGGCAACATCTGGGCCCGGGCCTGGAATCCCCTGCACGACTCGATGGTGCGCACCTATCAGGAAGTGTTCAGCGAAATGTTCATCATCGATGTGCGCGGGGCCGGCAACCGGATCGTTCTCGCCCTCCCCCGCCGGGCGCCGCTCACCGCCGAGCAACTGGCGACCAAGGCCGGCGCGGTCGGGATCGCCAAGAAGTTCCGCTACGATCTCGCCGAACGCGTCCGCCAAGGCTTCAACCACGCCACCGCCAAGTCCAGCGAGGGCCGAGTGCTGCGGGACGCGGAATTCGCCAAGGCCAAGCCTTAAGGCGGACTCATTCAGTTGCTCTGGCGCAGCGCTGGGCGGCCAATTGCCCCTCAGCGCGGTGCGGCCATCCCCGCCGGGCGGAAGACGCTGACCTCGTGCGGGAGCCGCACTAAGCCGTGCACCACCTCCTGATCGGGCGGGTTAGCA
>CAIOTK010000055.1 GCA_903861185.1 uncultured Opitutia bacterium
CCGGCGAGGCCCTTGTCGGTCGTCACCAGCAGAATCCCGCGGGTGCGAACCTCGCGGCGGACGAGGAACGGATGGTGCGCCTCCTCCACGCGATCCGCGATCGCGCCGAGCATCCGGGCCATCAGCTCGGCATAAGGCCGGCCGGAGAGGGCCGCCTGCTGGGCCTTCTTCATCTTCGAAGCGGCCACGAGCTCCATCGCCTTCGTGATCTGGCGGGTGTTCTTGACCGACTTGATGCGGCGGCGGATGTCGCGAGTGGAAGCCATGCGCGGGAAGGGAGGCGGAGAGCGGCGGAGGCGTAAGGTGGGCTGGCGCCGGGAAAAGGCGCCCGGGGATCAGGCGGTGAAACCGGCCTTCCACTCCTCGCACGCGGCCAGGAGCTTGGCCTCGAGGTCCTTGTCGAGAGCGGCCTTGGTGCGGATCTCGGTGAGGAGAGCGTCCTTCCGACGGGTGAAGAACTCCTTCATCGCGGAGGCCGCGGCGACCACCTTCTTGACGTCGATCGGATCGAAGAAGCCCTTCTGCATCGCGAAGAGAATCGCCACCTGCAGCTCGATCGGCAGCGGGCTGAACTGGGGCTGCTTGAAGAGCTCAACGATGCGGGAGCCACGGTCCAGCTGGGCCTTCGTCTTCGCGTCGAGGTCAGAGCCGAACTGGGCGAAAGCCGCGAGCTCGCGGAACTGCGCCAGCTCACCCTTCAGTTTGCCGCCGACCTGCTTGGTGGCCTTGATCTGCGCGGCGGAACCGACGCGGGACACCGAGAGACCGACCGACACCGCGGGGCGGATGCCTTGGTTGAAGAGGTCCGTCTCGAGGAAGATCTGCCCATCGGTGATCGAGATGACGTTCGTCGGAATGTACGCCGAGACGTCGCCCGCTTGGGTTTCAATGATGGGCAGGCCGGTGAGCGAGCCCTTGCCCTCGAGGCGGGCGGAACGCTCCAGCAGGCGCGAGTGCAGATAGAACACGTCACCCGGGTAGGCCTCGCGACCGGAGGGACGCTTCAGGATCAGCGAGATCTGGCGATAGGCGACGGCGTGCTTGGAGAGATCGTCATAGACGATCAGCGCATCCATCCCGTTTTCCATAAACCACTCGCCCATCGCGGCACCCGAGAACGGGGCCAAGTACTGATTGGCGGGATTGTCCGCCGCGGGGGCGGCGACAATGATCGTATATTCCAGCGCGCCCGCGGCCTCGAGGGCGCTCATGGTACGAACAATGTTCGAATTCTTCTGCCCGACCGCGACGTAGATCGAATAGACGGGGCGGAAGTTCTTATCGCCGCTCGCGAGCCCGACCTTGTTGATCTTCGCCTGATTGATGATCGTGTCGATCGCGATGGTGGTCTTGCCCGTGCCGCGGTCGCCGATGATCAGCTCACGCTGGCCGCGGCCAATTGGGATCATCGAGTCGATCGCCATAATGCCCGTGAACAGGGGCTGCGAGACCGACTTGCGGACGATGATGCCGGGGGCGATGCGCTCCACCGGATAGAACTCGGACGCACCGAGCGGGCCTTTGCCATCGACCGGGTTGCCCAGCGCGTCGACCGCGCGGCCG
The DNA here is from genome assembly GCA_903861185.1 of uncultured Opitutia bacterium. Taxonomy (GTDB): domain Bacteria; phylum Verrucomicrobiota; class Verrucomicrobiia; order Opitutales; family Opitutaceae; genus ER46. The sequence continues at coordinate 1,564 of CAIOTK010000055.1, forward strand.
AGCAGCGACTTGCCGCAGGGCACCGACAGCAGGCGACCCGTGGTCTGGACCTCGTCGCCCTGCTTCAGCTGGGAAATGTCGCCCAGCACCACGCAGCCGACCTCGTCCTCTTCTAGGTTGAGGGCGATTCCGATCGCCCCACCCGGGAACTGCACCATCTCATTGTACATCACCTCCGAGAGGCCTTCGATCTTGGCGACGCCGTCGGCGACCGCGCGGATGGTGCCGGTGTTCTTCTTGACCGCCTTGGCGGACAGCTTGGCGATCTGTTGTTCGATTTGTTCGAGGACGGAGCTCATCGGAAAACGGGGAGGTGGAGGCAGGGAGTGGGATCAGACGGCGGCGGCGAGCTGGGCGAGCTGGCCGGCCACAGAGGACTCATACACATCGTCCCCGACGCGGACGCGGAGGCCGGCGAGGAGCGCATCGTTGCGGCGAGCGGTGCCGGTAATCGAGCGGCCGTAGCGGCGGCTCATCGCGGCGGCGATATCGGCCAGCGCTCGGTCATTGATCGAACCGGCGTGCTCGACTACCGCTTGGCCGCGAGCGATGGCGCTGGTGACGAGGCGCTGGTACGCGCGCAGGACACGCAGGGCGTTGGCCGGGCGGGTGCGCTCGAGGTAGGCGAGCACCCCGGCGACGTGCTCAGGGGAGACGGCGCCGTTAACTAGGCTCAGCTCCAATAGCTGCCGCGCGAACTGCTGGGATTGCTTCTTGCCGGAGGCCATTGGGACGCGGGGAAAGGCTTAGATGCTGGTCAGCTCGCGCGTGGCCGCATCATTATAGGCGGCGCGGTCGGCATCCGTCAGCTTACGGGCGAGGACGCGCTCGGTGGTCGTGACCACGAGGCGGGCCACCTCGGCGCGGGCCTCCGCCAGCATCCGGCGGTGCTCCAGCTGGGTTGCCTGCTGGGCCTTGGCGATCAAGTCATTGGCCTTGGCCGTCGCCTCCTGGGTCTGCTTATCGAGGAACTCCTTGGCGGACTTGCGGGCGTCATCGACGATGCGCGCGGCCTCGCCGTGCGCCTGCTTCACGATGGCGGCGCTCTCGGCCTGCGTGGCCGCGAGCTTGGCCTGCATCTCCTCGGCGTGGCGGATGCCGGCCTCAATCTTGCGGTTCCGCTCCTCCATCGTGGCGGTGACCGGCTTGATACCGAACTTGTACAGCACCCCCAGGACGATCAGGAAGCTGACCACCTGCATGATGATGTACTTCGTCTCGAGACCGAAGGTCTCGACGATACCGGGCTGGGCGGCCCCTTGGGCGGCGGCGAGGAAGAGGGGAAGCGTCATGGCAGGTGCGGGAAAAGGAAAAGGGCGGCGGACTAGGAGGCCCGCCGCCGGGTAAGGGACAATTACTTCGCGAGGAACAGCGCGAGGATGCCGAGACCTTCGGCCAGCGCCATACCGATGATGGCTTGGACGAGGATCTTGCCGGACGCGGCCGGGTTGCGGCCGACCGCCTCGACGGCGCGGAAGCCGATGAGGCCGACGCCGAGGGCGGCGCCGAGGAGGCCGAAGGCGCTCGCGATATTGCCCTGCAGTTCAGCGAGGACGGGGATCATGGTGGTGTCTTTCGTTGTGTGGTTGGAGATCCGCCGTGCGCACGCTGAGGCACGCTCCCGGCGGGAAAGGGTCTTAGTGGTGCGCCTCGCCGTGGCCTTCCTCGTGGCCGTGGTCGCCGCCCTCGTGGTTGCAGAGCAGCCCGATGTACACCGCCGTCAGGAGCGTGAAGACGAGCGCCTGAATGACGCCGACCATCAGCTCCATAAAGTAGAAGACGAAGATAAAGCCGGTCCCGTGCAGCAGATTCTCGCCGCCGAAGACGTTGCCGAAGAGTCGCACCGAGAGGGTGAAGGGACGGATGGCGATCGAGAAGACCTCGATGCAGCCGACCACGAGGAACACCAGCGAGAGGATCGGGTAGAGCCAGCCGGGCGTCTCGCGCTTGTCCGCTTTGTTGCCGAAGAGATCGGCGAAGATCACCTTCGGGCCGGCGAACTTGAATACGATAATGGCCCACGCGCCGAAGGAGACGAGCGCGAGCGCCACCGTGCCGTTGAAGTCGGCGTTGTGCGGGCGGATCAGCGGGCGCGTGAGGTGGAAGTGGCCATCGACCATCTGACCCCAGCCCATCGTGCCCACGCCGGGCAGCAGGCCCATCCAGTTATGAAACAGGATGAAGATGAAGAAAGTGATCAGCAGCGGGAAGGAAGCGGGAAACGCCTTCGGGCCCACGATGGGCTCGAGCACGCCGCGCAGCGCCTCGATCAGCGACTCCACCACGGCCTGCCCTTTGCTCGGAATCACCGCGGGCTTGCCGATCAGCCAAAGGATGAACCCCACCAGCACCGCGGAAAGCACCCAGCCGGTCGCCATCGCGTTGGTGATCGACCAGCCGCCGCCGAAGTCCACCAACTTGGCCGCGCTCGGCGCGACGCCTTCGGCCAGCAACGGCCCGGTGAGACCGCAAGCGGCGAGGAAGAGGAGAAGAAATTTAACCCAAGGCATCGGCACGCAGGTTACAGGAAGGAGGCAAACGAACATCAAAAGCCCTCCCCCTCCCCTGCCGTCAACCTTACAAAATCGCCGGGCTGGCCCGTTCGGGGGAAATAAGCGGCCGGCTTGACCCCCCGGGGGCAACTAATGACCCCCATCCCGGAGCCGGGCCACGCACGAGCCGAAGGTGGGCGCCCGGGCCTGGAAGACCGTTTCCCGCTCAAAGAGCCAGGGTTCGTCGACCAACGCCCACCGCGGGTGCGCCGCCAGCGCGGCGCGGCCTTCTTCGAGATATGGCGCGAAATCGGTCCGGAAGTAAAACCGGCACCCAGGCGCCGCCCGCCCCGCCACCGCGGCAAGGAAATCGGCCTGCAGGATGCGGTGTTTGTGGTGCCGCGCCTTGGGCCAAGGATCCGGAAACAAGAGCAGCAGGCGCCCGATCCGGGCCGCGGCGGGCAATTCACTCAGGAATAACCGCGCCTCCGCCTGCAGGAAGTGCAGGTTCGGCCGCCCCGCCCGGTCGCGCTTCCGGTTCGCCCGTACGATCCGGTCGGCCAGCAGGTCAATCCCCACGCAGAGCTCCCCCGGATGGGCCGCCGCGTAGTCCGTCAGGTAATGCCCGTGCCCGCAGCCCACTTCCCAAGTGAAGTCCCGCGCCTCCGCACCCGGGAAGAGCGGCGCCAAATCCCGCCGCAGCCCTTCGCGGCGGTCTTTAATTATATTTAAGTATTTTTCCGTTAACACTTTAGGTTATTTTTGGTCCCCGGGGCGGCGGGTGGGAACGGCCGTTTCTTGGCCCGCCCCCGCCGCGCTGGCGAGCCGAGACTCCGCGCACCGGCCAAACTGGTCGTTTCCGCCGGGCTCACCGATGAAACGAGTAGCGAACGACAATCGAAGGAGAATCGAAGGAGAACTGGAGGCACACTGGAGGCACATTGGAGGCAGCTGCTGCCGGCCGCGGGCGACCGAGCCCCGGGTGATTTCGCGGGGGTGAATTAGAAGTTAATTCCCTTTCCAACAACAGCTTACCTGTTCAATTACCGAGCCGCTGGAGGCGGAACGAGGCCCTGTTCCCGGGTCGCGCCGGGACGCCTCACGCCAGCGCTGGTGGCTCCGCCGGGCACGTTCCGGGGCCGTCCCCTCCCCGGCCCGACCGGGCTTCGAGCCACACTAGAATAATACTGATGTCCGCGGGGGTGACGCCGCTGATGCGGCTGGCCTGACCCAAGGTCAGCGGGCGCGCTGCGGCGAGTTTCTGCGCGCCCTCGCGCCGCAGGCCGCGAATCCCGGCGTAGTCGAGCGTCTCCGGCAACCGGATCCGGTCGACGTGCTCGCGGCGGCGCCATTGGCGCTCTTCGCGTTCCAGGTAGCCTTGGTAGGCCACGTGGTAGAGGACGTTCTCGCGCACGCCCCGATCCTCGGCGGCGAACCCTGCGGGCCAAGCCGCACCCAGCCGATCGCGGCGAACCCCATCGCCCCACGTGCTCCCCTGCCCCGGCGGGCGCTCGCGTTCAAAGCGGTCCCGCCAAGCAGCGATGCGGGCACGTTTGGCGTCGATCCGGGCGAGCCGGGAGGCGGAGAGCAGCCCGTGCTGGCGGGCGTGCTCGACCAAGCGCAGTTCGGCGCTGCCGTGATTGAAGAGCAGGCGGTGCTCCGCGCGGCTCGTGAACATCCGGTAGGGCTCCAGCGTGCCCTTGGTCACCAAGTCGTCGATCAGCACCCCCAGATACCCCTCGTGCCGCCCGAGCACCAGCGGCGGGCGACCTTGGACGTGATTCGCGGCATTAACCCCGGCGATCAGCCCCTGCCCCGCGGCTTCCTCGTAGCCGGAGGTGCCGTTGATCTGCCCAGCGAAGAAGAGTCCGCCCACGAGCTTCGATTCGAGCGAGGCCAGCAGCTGCGTCGGGGGGGCAAAGTCGTACTCCACCGCGTAGGCCGGCCGCAGGAGCACCGCCTGTTCCAGCCCCGGGATACTGCGGACCACCTCGACTTGGACCGCGAACGGGAGGCTCGTGGATAATCCATTGACGTAGAACTCGTTCGTCGCCCTCCCCTCTGGCTCCAGAAACAGCAGGTGGCGGGGTTTATCGGCGAAACGGACGAACTTATCCTCGATGCTCGGGCAGTACCGGGGCCCCACCCCCTCAATCTCACCGCTGTACATCGCCGACTGGTGCAGGTTGGCGCGGACTAAGTCGGCCGTGCGGGCCGTCGTGTAGGTCATCCAGCAAGACACTGGGTCCGAGCCGGGAGCCCAACCGAGCCGCCGTTCCCCGGATTGTTCCACGTGGAACAATGGGTCGGGATCCCGGGTGTCGTGGAACGCGAAGAAGGTGGGATCGGCATCGCCCTTCTGCTCTTCCATCGCCTGGAAGTTGAGGCTCCGGCCGAGGAGGCGCGGCGGAGTCCCGGTTTTCAGGCGCCGCAGCTCGATGCCCGCCTCCGCGAGGCTCGCCGACAGGGTCCGCGCGCTAAAGTCCCCTAGCCTGCCGCCCTCGTTCTTGTTCTGGCCGATGTGCATCAGGCCGCGCAAAAAGGTCCCGGTCGTGACGACCACGGTCCGGCCCGCGAAATCGAGATCGAGGTTCGTCCGGCAGCCCACCACCCTGCCCTGCTGGTAAATCAGCCCGGTCACGGTCGCCTGGAAGAGCCGCAGGTTCGGCTGGAGCTCCAAGGTATGCTTCAGGCGGAACTGGTACGCCTTCTTATCGCACTGGGCCCGCGGCGACTGCACGGCGGGGCCCTTAGACTCGTTGAGCAGCCGGAACTGGATGCCGGTCAGGTCGGTGTTGATGGCCATTTCGCCGCCCAACGCGTCGATCTCGCGCACCATCTGGCCCTTGGCCTGGCCGCCGATAGCCGGATTGCAGCTCATCTGCGCCACCGTGTCTAAATTACCGGTCAACAACAGGGTCGACGCCCCCATCCGCGCCGCGGCTAAGGCGGCTTCGACGCCGGCGTGACCGGCCCCGCACACAATCACATCAAAGGTTTCGTCTGCTCCTGACATAGCGAATGGTCCCGACTCTCAGGGCCTTTCCGCCGGGGGCGCAACCCTCGGGCCGGATTTTCGCCGCGGCCTAGGGTGTGGGGCCACGCTACATCGTCCAAAGCTTCGCGAGCGGCACGGCCAGGAGCCGCGGATCGCGCAGCGGGAGCGTGCTGGTGCCGGAATGGAACAGCACCCCACCCCGGAAATCCTCCCCGCACTGCTCGGCCAGCCGCAGCAGCCCGCGGCCGTCCGCCTCCTGCACGGAGGCCGAAGCCTTGACCTCCACCCCCCACGTCTGGCGGCCACGCGTCACCACGAGGTCCACCTCAACCTGATCCTTGTCCCGGTAATGCCAAAAGCGCAGGTCCGGATCGGTCCAACCCGCCTGCGCGATGAGTTGCTGGACCACGAAGGATTCCAGCAAGTGCCCGAACCGATCCCGGCGGGTGTTCCATTCGTCAGCGGTTAGTCCCGCCAGCGTCGCCGCCAAGCCGCTGTCGGGCAAATGCACCTTGGGCGTTTTGACCAGCCTTTTGGCTTCATTCCGATGCCAAGCCGGCAGCCGCCGGATTAAAAACAAGCGCTCCAAAATGGTCAGGTAGTGCTCAACGGTGCGCCGATCGAGCCCGAGCTCGTGACTCAGCCCAGCCGTGTTGAGGAGCTCCGCCGTCCGCAGCGCGAGCACTTCCAGCAAGCGGGCTATTTCCTGCGCATCCCTCACTCGGGCAATATCTTGCACATCCCGCGCGATCAGCGTCCGGACGTAGGAGCGGTGCCATTGCCGCGCGCGGACCGGCGCGCGGCGCAGGGGCTCGGGATACCCGCCGGCCACGAGTTGCTCGGCCAACGCGTTCCCGGGCTCATTCAGCTCGCCCGTGATTTCACTCCTCAGCTCACCGGCCAGGAAGGCCGCCAAAAACGCTCCCGGAGCACGGGCCTTTTCCGC
>CAIOTK010000056.1 GCA_903861185.1 uncultured Opitutia bacterium
CAGCGGCGACGGCCGGGCGGAGCCGCGCGACCTCGATCGCCTGCTGGCCGAAAACCCCGGCGTGAAGTTCCACAACGAGGAACGGGGCTACGTCAGCTGCGAGATCACGCCGCAGGCGTGGACCGCGCACTTCCGCACCGTACCGTTTGTGACCCGACCGGGCGCGCCGCTTGTGACCCGGGCCTCGTTCCGCGTCGAGGCCGGCCGCCCCAAGCTGGAACGGGTCTGAACAGCGCACCAACGTTAGGCCGCGCGCGGGGGGTGGGCTCTACCGGCTCCCGCGTGAACCCTGCCCGCTCGAAGCGACGCCGGACCTCGGGCGCGGACCGGAACGTCTGCCAGCCAAACCCGCGGCGCAGGTTCTCCGCCGTCCCGTCGCTCGGGTCCCGGCGGGCCCGGTGCTTGCACGCCGCCCCTTCCGGGATCACTTTCCGCGTATGCCCAGCGACGTCGTCCTCGTTTCCCTCAAAGGGGTTATGCCCACCGCAAACGGCTGCGCCGTGTTCCTCGGCAACGATGCGAAGACGTTCGTGATCTACGTCGACCACGCCGTGGGCAGCGCGATCCAGATGACGCTCAACGGGGTCAAGCGCGAGCGGCCCCTGACTCACGACCTGATCGGCAGTATTCTGCTGGGGCTCGGCGCCCAGCTGGAGCACGTCGTGATCAACGATTCCCGCGAGGGGACCTTCTTCGCCCGGATCCTGCTGCGGATGGAGAACGAGCTCGGCCGTAAGCTCATCGAGCTGGATGCGCGCCCGAGCGATTCGATCGTCCTCGCCCTGCAGCAGCAACGCCCGATCCACGTGGCGCGACCGGTCTTCGACCAAGCGGAGGATATGACCGAGGTGCTGGAGCGGGTGCTCAAGCAGCAGGCCGGCGAGAACGAAGAGGGCCCGGCGTGAGCGGACGCCCCCTACCCCTGCCCGCCGGCCTATTCCCCGGCGCTCCGCTCACGGCACTCGCGCCGATGCAGGATGTGACCGACCTGGCGTTTATGGGGGTCGTCGCGCACTACGGGGCCCCAGACTACTACTTCACCGAGTTCCTCCGCGTGCACGCCCAGTCGCGGCCGGAGGCGCACATCGTGCGCTCGATCACGGGTAACGAAACCGGGCGGCCGGTCTTCGCCCAGCTGATCGGCGAGGACCTCCTGCACCTCCGTCGCACCGTCGACGCGCTGCTCCCGCTCCCCGTCGCGGGCATCGATCTCAACCTTGGCTGCCCCGCGCCTAAGGTCTACCGCAAGAACGTCGGCGGAGGACTCCTCCGCGATCCGGACCGGGTCGACGCGATCCTGGGCACTCTGCGCGAGGCGGTGCCCGGCCTCCTCACCGTGAAGATGCGGCTGGGCTTCGAGGACACCACCAACTTTGACCGGCTGCTGGACCTGATGAACGCCCACCGCGTCGACCTGTTGACGGTGCACGGGCGCACGGTCCGCGAGATGTACCGCAGCGAGGTCCGTTACGGAATGATCGCCCACGCGGTCCGCCGGGTGCGCTGCCCGGTACTGGCCAACGGGAATGTAACTTCGGCCGCGGCTGCCGCGCGGATCCTCCGCGAGACCGGCGCTGCAGGGGTAATGATCGGCCGCCACGCCATCCGCAATCCGTGGATCTTCCGCCAATGCCGGGAACAGTTCGCCGGGGGCACCGCCCGGGAAGTCTCCCTCGGGGAGGTCCGCGAATACATCGAACGACTGTTTCACGCCACGCAGCCGCCGGGCCTCCCCGAGCGCCTGCACGTGAACAAGATGAAGAAGTACCTCAACTTCGTGGGGCAGGGTGTCGACGCCGAGGGGCGCTTCCTCCACGAGATGCGACGCACGGAGACTGCCACGGACCTTTTCGCAGTCTGCGACCGCCACCTGCTCGCGGAGCCCGCACGTCCCTTCGCCCCGGAGCCCTACCCCGGCGTCATCGCACGCCCGAACTGCGAGACGCCCACCGGCGACGCAGACGGCTGCTCGCTGGAGTCGGTGACGGCCTGACACCGCGCCGCGGCAGCAGGCGGTTGGATCCTCCAGCCCTGGAGCATCCGGAGGTAGTTGGCGCGCTCGAAGGCGGTCGGATCCGGGCCGCGCCGGCTCAGGCCCAGTGCTGGCGCAGCTTGCCCCGGACGAAACGCACGCTCTCCGCGAGCTGCTCGATGCCGTCGACCCCGTCCTCGATGCTGACCCAGCCGTCGAAGCCGGCCGCGCGCAGCGTGGAGAAGATCGCGTCGTAGTCGTTCAGGCCCCGCCCGATGGTGCCATGCCGGAGCCGCTTGGCGTAACCCTCCGGCCCGCCTTCCTCCCGGCGCAGGTCCTCCAAGGTGCCCTCGGCGAGGTAGCGATCACTGGCGTGCATCGTCACCACCCGGTCCTTCACGCGGGCTAGCAGTTCCAACGGGTCATCCCCAGCGAGGAAGGCGTTGCTCGGGTCGTAGTTCACCCCGAAGCGCGGATGTCGGATGCGGTCCACCAGCGCACAGAAGACCTCCATCTTCTGGGCAAACTCGGGGTAGCTCCAGAAGTCGTCCTTGTAGTGGTTTTCGAGGATCAGCGTGACGCCGCACGCCTCCGCTTCGGGCAGGCAGGCCTCGATACAGCCGGTCACGAGGTCAAGGCCCTGCTCGCGGGTGAGCTCCGGGCGGCGCTGGCCCGAGAGGACGCGGCAGTAACCGGCGCCCAAAGCTGCGGCCATCCGGATCCAGCCCTTCTCCTGCTCGATCTCGGCGCGCCGCAACGCGGGGTCGGGCTGCGAGAAATCCGGCGAGCAGCACAACATCGGGATCACCATCCCGCGCTCCTCCACCAGCCGGCGGGCGGGCGCCCACGCGGCCGGGTCGGCCAGCTCGAGGAAACCGCTGTAGAATTCAAGCCCGTCTACCCCGAGCGGCACGGCCAGATCAGCCCAGTCGCGGAGCGTCATCGTGCCCTCCCGGCAGAGGGGGCGCATATAAGCTTTGGGGAAGGCGGCGAGGCGGGGCATCGGGGGTCAGACCTTGACGGGGTTGCGGCCGTGGAGGGAGTACTGCTCGAGCTCGATGACGGCGCCATTCACCGGGCCGGATTCCTCCGCGAGGAGGTAGACCGTCGCGGCGGCAACTTCCTCCGGTCGAAGTAATCTGCCGGACGGGGCAAAGACCGCCGGCAGCCGCTCGTGCCAGTCGGGCGGCTGGCCCTCGGACACCTGCATCGCGTGTTCCCGTTCGGTCAGCACCCAGCCGACGTTGAGGTGGTTGCAGCGGACCCCGTCGGCCGCGTGGGCGTTCGCGAGGTTGCGCGAGAGCGTCTGCAACGCGCCTTTGGAAACGCTGTAATCGAGCAGCGTAGCCTCGCCGCTGAGAGCGTTGATGGAGCCGATGTTGACGATGCAACCGCGGTGAGCGCGGAGTTCGGGCCAAGCCGCCTGGATGAGCAGGAGCGGCGCGCGAACATTGATCGCCATCATCTGGTCAAAGCCCGCGGCCGAGGCAGTCGCCAGCGTGCTGCGGGCCACGAGGGCCGCATTATTGACTACCGCATCGACCCGGCCGAACGCCCGGAGGGCCGCCGCGACGATCCGCCCTCCCGCTTCCGGGGCCGCGAGATCTTCCAGATGCAGCGCCGCCGCGGACCCGAATTCCGCCACCGTGCGCGCCCCTGCCGCGGCGTCGATCCCGTGCACCAACACCCGCGCGCCCTCGGCCACCGCCCGCGCCGCGATCGCGCGGCCGATGCCGCCCGTCGCGCCGGTCACAATGACGACCTTGTCCCTGAGGCGCATCGGGCTCAGGCCGGTTTCAGCACGGCCTTCACGATCTCGCCGCCGTGCATCCGCTCGAACGCGGTGTGCCATTCCTCGAGCGGCCAGACGCCGCCAGTAATCGGCCGGACGTCGAGGCGGCCGGACGCGAGGAGGGCGAGCACGCGCTCCCACATCGGCCACGTGTGGCTGAAGCTGCCTTGCAGCGTGACGTTCTTCTGCACCAACGGGTCGAGGGAGAAATTCAGCGGCTGCGGGCCCCAGCCCACCTTGCTGATCCAGCCCGCAGGACGCACCAGCTCGAGTGCAGTGCGGAGCGCCGCCGACACGCCGGCCGCGTCGACCACGCCGTCCGCACCGAGGCCGTCGCGGCGCCGGGCCCATTCCGCGGCATCTCCCACGATCACATCGCAACCATACGCCCGCGCCACTTCGAGGCGGACCCGGTCCCGCTCCAGACCGACGAGGGCGACCTCCGCCCCAGCGAGCCGCGCCATCGCCGCACAGAGGATGCCGATGGGCCCCGGCCCTAGGACGATGATGCGATCGCCGGGCTGGACTCGGCCATTCTCAATTACAGCGTTGTAGGCGACACAGCAGGGCTCGGTCAGTGCGGCCTGTTCCAGCGGCAGACCATCCGGGACGCGGTGCAGGCAGCGGGCGGGGACACGCACGAAGCGGGTCATCGCCCCGTCCACGCCATAGCCAAAGCCCTTGCGGCGCGGATCGAGGTTATAGCGGCCGGCGCGGGTAAGCGGGCTGGCGGGATCGACCACTGCAGCGGTCTCGCTGACCACGCGGTCGCCTTCAGACCAGCCGCGCACGCCGGCGCCGAGCTCGGCAATCCGACCGCCGAACTCGTGGCCGAGCACCACCGGATAATTCACGGGCCAGCTGTGTTGGCCGGTCCACTGGTGCAGGTCGCTCCCGCAGACGCCGACCGCCTCGACGGCCAGAATCACGTCCTCCGCACCCGGGACCGGGCGCGCGAACTCACGGAGCTCCACGCTGTGAGGCGCGGAGGAGAAATTGACGACGGCGGCGGACTTCATGAGAGGGAGCGGGGCCGGACGGGGACGTCCCCGTGGGCGTGGACCCGGTCGCAGATCAGGCGGAGGGTGCCCTCGAGGTCGCCCCCAGCGGTGCGGAACGAATCCGCGTCGACCGCGAGTGGGGCGCCGATCACGACCAGCGGCGCGCCATATTCCGGGGTGCGGACGGCCTGCTCCAGCGTCAGGCCACCGACCGCCTGCACGGGAATGCCCACTGCGGCGACCACTTCGCGGAGCTGATCCAGCGGGCTCGGCATCCGCCGGCCGGCGGCGGCAATCCCACGGCGCTCGTCGTAGCCAATGTGATGAATGACGAAGTCGCAGCCGAGGTCCTCGATCTGCCGGGCCCCCGCGACCATATCGGGGCAGCCTAGGTTGTCGCCCATCACCTTTACCCCGTGGTCGCGGCCCGCCTTGACCACGCAACGCAGCGTTTCCTCGTGGGCTCGGGCCATCACCACCACATGGGTGGCACCGGCCTTCGCCATCATCTCGGCCTCGAGGTAGCCACCGTCCATCGTCTTGAGGTCGGCAACGATCGGCACGCCAGGGAAGCGCTCGCGCAGGGCACGCACGCCATGAAGCCCCTCGGCGAGGATGAACGGGGTACCAGCCTCGAGCCAGTCAACGCCCGCGCGGAGGGCAGTGGCGGCGGTGGCGAGCGCCTCCGTTCGGTCGGTCAGGTCGAGGGAAATCTGGACGATGGGGCGCATAAGCGGGGAATCAGGTCTGGCGGAGGCTGGAGCAGAAGCGGACCAGCCGGGCGACACCCTTGGCGATGATCTCGTCGCTGGTGGCGTAGCTGAGGCGGAGGTAGCCCTCGGCGCCGAAGGCGCTGCCGGGCACCGCGGCAACCTTTTCTTGGTCGAGGAGCCGGTTGCAGAACTCGACGTCAGTCAGGCCAAAGCGGGAGATATTGGGGAACAGGTAAAACGCTCCCTCGGCGAGCAGGCAGGAAATGCCCGGGATGCGGTTGAGCTCGGCGTGCAGGTTACGGCGGCGACGGTCAAACGCCGTCAGCATCGTCGCCAAGGCGGCTGCCGTCTTCTCCTTCTGCTGGAGCGCAGCCAGCGCGCCGAACTGGGCGAACGTCGTGACGTTCGACGACATCTGGCTCTGCAGCTCAGCGATCGCCTTAGCGATCGGCAGCGGCGCGAGCGTGGTCCCGATGCGCCAGCCGGTCATCGCGTAAGTCTTGGAGAAGCCGGCGACGGTGATGGTCCGCGCCGCGGCCTCGGGCGCGAGGGTCGCGACGCACGTGGGCTGCACGCCGTCGTACACCAAGTGCTCGTACATCTCGTCGGAGAGGATGTAGAGGTTATGCCGGAGCGCGACGGCGACGATCGCCTCGAGCTCCGCGCGGGAGTAGACCGCGCCGGTCGGGTTCGACGGGGAGTTGAGGATGAGGAGGCGAGTGCGCGGGGTAATCGCGGCCTCCACCATCGCGGGGGTGAGGCGGAAGCCGGTGCGGTCGTCTGCGAGCACAAAGCGGGGAACGGCGCCCGCTAACTTCACCATTTCCGGATAGCTCACCCAGTACGGGGCAGGCACGATGACCTCGTCGCCCGGCGAGCAGGTGGCGAGCACGCCGAGGTAGCAGCTGAACTTGCCGCCCGGGGAGACGATCACTTGGGCCGGGGTGGCGCGCAGGCCATACTCCGCGGCATAACGGTCTGCGATCGCCTGCCGCAGCGGCTCGATGCCCGGCGTAGGCGCGTACTTGGTCTTGCCCGCGCGGAGGGCCGCGGCGCAGGCCTCCTTAATGTGTTCGGGGGTGTCGAAGTCCGGCTCGCCGGCCGCGAAACCGCAGACGTCCTCGCCCGCAGCCTGCAGGGCCTTCGCCTTGGCGTCGACCGCAAGGGTCGGGGACGGGGCCACATTGCGGGCCCAAGTGGAGAGGGGGGCGGGGGAGGCGTGCATAGACTGCGGGCGACCAAAAGGACCGGGCCGGGCCATGGCAAGCGCGGCGCGGGCCCGCGCGCCAAAGGCTAGCGGCGACCCGGCTTCAAGGGCATCGCCGCGAGCGCGAGCCGCAGCAGTTCCCCGACACTAACCCGCTTCAGCCGCGCTTGACGGCGCAGCAGGGCGCGCTGCTCGGGGCTGACCCGCACTGAGAGCTGGCGCTGTTTCGCGCGCGTCGGACGACACCCCGCGAAATCAAACGCGGCAAGCGCCGCCCGGACCACCGCACTGGCCGAAACGTAGCCGTGCCCCCGCCGACAGGCCTCGAGTCGCGCCTGCATCTCCTCAGTGAGTTCAAAGGTAAGGGGGGATGACTTGGAGGAGGCCATGCGGGAGCGCGGGGTTGGGGTGGGGTCAGCGTTGGTGTCACGCCGGGCCCGCGTTCCGCAACGCAAATTTGCGCGCGCGACACCCCCAGCACCGCTCGCAAACGGCGAGTTCAGTTCCGAACGGTCCCGTGCCGTCGGCCCAACCACGCCTCAATGCGCGTGAGGGGCCAGGTCGTGATCACCTGCTCCGGGACGAGCCAGCCCTTGCGCGCCGCGTTAACGCCGGCGCGGACGTGCTCGAGGCCGGCGGTGTCGTGAGCGTCCGGATTGATGGCACAGAGGAGCCCGCGCTCGGCGGCCCGTCGCCAGTGCCGCCAATCAAGATCCAGCCGCCACGGGTTCGCGTTGAGCTCGATAACTACCCCGTTGGCCACCGCGGCGTCGATCACGCGGCCCACGTCGACCGCATACCACTCGCGTCGGAGCAGCAGGCGCCCGGTGAGGTGCCCGAGCATCGTAGTGCGTGGGTGTTCCAAGGCTCGAATGATCCGCGCCGTCATCGTTGCCTCATCCTGGCCAAAGGCCGAGTGGACGGAGACCACGACGTAGTCCAACTGGGCGAGGATCTCGTCGGCGAAGTCGAGGCTCCCGTCGGGCAGGATGTCACATTCCGTGCCGGCGAAGAGCCGCACCGGGCAGCGTCCGGACGCGTTGAGCGCGCGGATCTCCGCCACCTGCGCGAGGAGGCGGTCCTCGTGGAGGCCGCGCGCCTGGAAGCTGGACTTCGAGTGGTCCGCGATGCCGAGGTATTCCCACCCCAGCGCGCCGGCCGCCGTCGCCATCTCCGCGAGCGTGTTGCGACCGTCGGAGGCGGCGGTGTGGTTGTGGAAGGCTCCGCGCGTGTCGCCCGCGGTGACGAGGCGCGGCAGCTCCCCGCGCTCCGCAGCCTCGATCTCCCCCCTCCCCTCGCGCAGCTCGGGCGGGATGAAGGCGAGCCCGAGGGCGCGGAACAGGTCCTCCTCCGCCGCCACGGGGGGCGGAGGGAGATCCGCCCCCCCGACCGCGGTCAAACCCCACTCGCTCAGGCTCCAGCCCCTCGCTAAGGCGCGCTGGCGGAGTTGCACATTGTGCTCCTTGGAGCCCGTGAAGTGATGGAGGGTGAACGCGAACTGTTCCGCCGGCACGAGCCGAAGGTCGGCCTGCAACCCGCTCTCGAACCGCACGCTCGCCTTGGTGTCGCCGTGGGCGGTCACCTCGCCCACCCCCGGCTGGGCGACAAACCACGCCACGACTGGCGCGGGATCCTCCGCCGCCACGATGAAGTCGAGGTCGCCCACGGTCTCCAACCCGCGGCGCAGGCTACCCGCCGCCTCCGCGCGGCGCACCGCAGGCAGCGCCCGCAGGCCCGCGAGGATCGCGCCCGCCAGCTCCGCGGCGTCCCACCAGAGGTGCCGCCGGCCGTAGGCCTCGCGGTTGCGCACGCCGGCGAGCAGTTTCTCCTGCGTCTTTGCGCCGAAGCCTTCCAACTCCGCGACCTTGCCCGCGGCGCAGGCGGCAGCGAGCGCCGCAACCGAGTCCACCCCGAGCCGTTCGTGCAGCGCCCGAATCTTCTTTGGCCCCAGGCCCGGGACCTCCAGCAACTCCACCAGCCCGGGCCCCACGGCCGCGCGCAGTTTCTCCACGAAGGGCAGCTGACCAGTCGTGTGCAAAGTGGTGATCTTCTCGGCCAAGGCTTCGCCGATGCCCTTGACGCTCCGGAGTTCCCCGGCGGCGACCAGCCGGGCGAGATCGGCCTCCTCTATCCCCTCCAGCACACGGGCGCCCGACTGGTACGCACGCACCTTGAAGGGATTCTCCCCCTGCAGCTCGAGCAAGGTCGCAATCTCGAGCAGGACGTCAGCAATCTCGTTCTTGGTCATTGGCTCCCTGCAGCTAGTCGCCGGTACTCCGCGCCGCAAGCGTCGCGCCGAGTCGCCGGAGCGCGGCGCGGTCCACCTTGCCCGCGGCATTGCGCGGCCACGTTTCGACCGCCACCCAGCGCCGTGGACGTTCCCAGGCCGCTAGCCCCGCGAGAGCATCCGCCGGGTTCCCTCTGGGCGCTCCCGCAGGATGGAACGCGACCACGATCTCGCCCCATTCCGCATCGGGCAGGCCGAGTACTGCGACCTCCTCCCAGACTCCCCCGCCCCGGAGCGCCGCCTCGACGCGGGCTGCGTCCACCTTCCGGCCGCCCGTAATGATCACCTGATCGGCGCGGCCGAGGATTACCCACCCGCCCGCGCGCGCCTCGGCGCGGTCGCCGGTGGACCACCGACCCTCGTCGCGCCACTCCGGCCAGAGTCCGCGGCAAACCGAGGGCCCGGCAACCTGCAGGCGGCCCTCGCCGTCGACCGCGAGTTCCGCGTGGGGCAGCGGACGCAGCTCCTCCCTTCCCGCCAAGAAATCCTCCGGCCGCACCGCGGCCACCATCGCGGCCGTCTCGGTCATCCCGTAACTCGGCGCGAGGCGCAGCCCTTCCTCCCGCGCCCGCTGCAGCAAGTCCGGCCACGCCGGCCCACCCCCGAGGAAAATCACGCGGAAGCCACGCAGCCAAGCCACCGCCGCCGGCTGAAGCAGCAAACGCTGCAATTGCGTCGGCACCAGCGACACAACCCACCCGCCGGCGGATTCCGCCAACCGCGGTAACTCGCCCGCCTCCAGACGCTTCCAGGCCCACGGCAGGTGCGTCCCCCCAGAAACCGCGGAGCGCACGCGCGCCATCAGCCCGCTCACGTGATGGGCAGGCAGCACGTCGACCGCGTGGACGGCCCCGAGCCCGAAATGTGCGCGCAGCCCGGCCACCGCCGCGCCGAGCGTCGCTTCGTCGTGTCGCGCCCACTTGACCCCGCCACCCGATCCACCGGTCGGGAGGGCCAACCAGCCACGCGCTTCCCCCGGCGGCCGCCCGTCAGACCGATTAAGCAGCGCCTCCGCTTCTCGCCGTGCGTCCGGTCCCCAGCCCGGATCGAGCACGAAAAGCATCTCTCCAACCGCCCGTGCACAGCCGGTCGACTCCACGAGGGCTCTCAGGCGAGCGCGTTCCATGCCTCCTCCAAGTCGAGGGCTAAAACGTCCTCCCGCCGGAGGAAGGGCGCCGCCGCGGGTCCGTCCAACGCGCGCGCGGCGAACAGCGGCCAAACGCCGAAACCAAGCGCGTGCCGCTCTCCCGGCCACGCCCACGCCCGACGCAGCGCGTGCGCGGCACCGACCCGCGTTTCCAACGCGGACGAGAACACGACCCGCGCCCCAGCCCGGGCGAGCGCCGCGAGCGTCGACTCCGGTGCGCCGTGCAGGGAGAGCTTGAGCACGAAGAACCCGGGCCAGCCCGCGGCCAGCCAGCGTTCGACGTCCCCGTCTCCGGCCAGCGACTCGTCCAGCGCGAGGGGCGTGGGGTAAGACGCCGCGAGCCCCTGCAGCAGGTCCTCCGCGCGCCGCCGGTCCCGCTCACTCGCGCCCGGCGGAGCAACCACCGGTTGCTCGACGAACTCGATTGGGCGCTCGGCGCAGCGTTCCAGCCACCGCTCTGCGATCCGGCGTTCCCAGGCGCCGTTGGCATCGAGCCGCAGCCGCCCTCCGGCCGGCAGCCGGCCGCAAAGCTCGTCGAGTAGACCAAGTTCGTCCGCGGGATCCCCCACCCCGACCTTCCACTTGAAGACCCGAAAGCCGGCCTCCGCCTGCACCGCCAGGCGCGCGGGCGCCTCGCCGCCGGCCGGGAGCAGCGCGGCGACCCCCAGCGCGGCCGGCTCCGGCGGCACCACGAACGCTTCCCGCGCCGCGGCCAACGCCCCACGCAGACACGCCAGCGAGAGCGGCAGCCGATCCAAGGTAGTCTCCTCCACCCCATCCCCCAGTTCCCGGAGCGCCCCCTCCGCCGCGTCCACCGTTTCCGCAGTCCAGCCGGGCAGCGGCGCGCATTCGCCCCAGCCGGCGCGGCCCGCCGGATCCTCAATCCGCACCAAGAGGCCCTCGCGGTGCGTCCACACCCCGTGCGCCGTGCGGACCGGCGCGCGGAAGGGTAGCCGGTAGCGGCGGTACTGCAGGCGCAGGCGCGCGGTGGACATCCCTCCAACGAGCCGGGCCCCGCGCCGAACGCAACCCCGCAGGACGGCCACACTTTCCGTTTGCCCTCGCTCCCCGCCGCCCTACTCCGTTCCCGGCAACCTTATGTCCTCGGTTGCCACGCCCTCCCCCGCCACCGCCGCCGCGGACGGCGAGTATTTCCTCCCCGCCGACGCCTTCTTCCGCGCCAACCTGCCGATGGCGCTCACGTTCGACGACGTCTCGCTGGCTACCCTGTACTCCGAGATCCTCCCCAAGGACGCCGACACCGCCACCGCGCTCAGCGACACGCTGCGCCTCCAGATCCCGGTGCTTTCGTCTGATATGGACACCGTGACCGAGTCGCGGATGGCCATCGCGATGGCGCTCAACGGCGGCCTCGGCCTGATCCACTACAATATGGCGCCGCGCGACCAAGTGAAGGAGGTCGCCCGAGTGAAGCGCCACATCCACGGCCTCATCCAGGACCCCATCACGGTGGCCCCGGACCAACTGATCGGCGACGTGCTCGCCATGATCGAGGCCCGCCGCTTCGCCTTCTCCACCTTCCCGGTCGTCGACGCCGCCGGCCGCCTCTCGGGCCTGCTCTCGGGCAACGTGGTCAAGGATCGTTACCGCGCCAAGCGCGTGGCCGAGGTGATGACCCCGCGCGCCCAATTGCGCACCGTGGATCAGCGCGACGTCGCGCAGGACCCGATCCGGGCAGCGGACCGCTTTTTCTCCGAGAACGTCGGCAGCAACAAGATGCTCGTCGTCGACGCCGCCGGCGCCCTCCGCGGCCTGATCACCGCCTCGGACGTCGAGCGCATCACCGGCGAAGCGAAATCCCGCCGCAAACCCGCGCGCGACCAGGAGTTCCGCTTGGTGGCGGGCGCCGCCCTTTCGCCCATCCGGCGGCCGGACGGCACCCTCGATCGCGAGCGGATCATCGAGCACGTGGGCCAGCTGGTTGCCGAGCACGTGGACTGCGTCGCTGTCTCGACCGCACACGGTCACACCGCCGGGGTCGGCGAGGTGGTGCGGCTGGTCCGGTCCGCGTTTCCCGCCCTGACGATCCTCGCCGGCAACGTGACAAGTGCGGCCGGGGTGGAATTTCTCGCCCGCAGCGGCGCCAACGCGATCAAGGTTGGTCAAGGCCCCGGCTCCATCTGCACCACCCGCGTGGTCGCGGGCGTCGGCATCCCTCAGCTCACCGCTTTGCACGTGGCCGGCGCCGCGGCTCGCGCCCACGGCGTCCGCCTGATCGCCGACGGCGGCATCACCAAGAGCGGGGACATCGTGAAAGCCCTGACGCTCTCGGACGCCGTCATCCTCGGCGGCCTGCTCGCCGGTTGCCGCGAGGCGCCGGGTGAGATCCTCGAGATCAATGGCAAGGTCTACAAACAGTACCGCGGAATGGGCTCTCTCGCGGCGATGAAGGCCGGCAGCGCGGCGCGTTACGGGCACGACAAGTCAGACACCACCCGCAAGGTCACCGCCGAAGGCATTGAGGCACTCAAGGAGGTTTCCGGCTCCGTCGACGATGTGCTGGCTAACCTGATCGGCGGCGTGCAGAGCGGAATGGGCTACCTCGGCGCAGGCACCCTTCCCGCGCTGCGGGAGAAGGCCCGCTTCATCCGGGTCTCCCCGGCGGGCCAGAAGGAAGCGGCGCCCCACGACGTAATCGAGGTCTCCACGCGGACCCACCAAGGCTGAGCCGGCGCCGCAAATTCCCGTTGACGCGCCCCGCCCCGCACCCTTCGCTCTTCCGCTCACTCGTGGCTCGGTAGCTCAGTTGGTAGAGCAGAGGACTGAAAATCCTCGTGTCCCCGGTTCGATTCCGGGCTGAGCCACCACTTTAACCCGCTGCTCCGCAAGGGGCAGCGGGTTTCTTGTGGCCCGCAGGGCACTCCGTCACTGCAACCCGGGCGGGAGCTGTTGGACGATCTTCTTGATGTCCTGCACGGCGTCGCGATGGCAGACGAGCACCGCGTCCGGGGTCTCGACCACGACGAGGTCCCGCACGCCGCACAGGGCAATCGCGCGGCCGTTGCTGACCGCGATGTTGCCCTCGGCACCCGTCGTGTAAACCGCGCCGCGCACGGCGTTACCGGCCGCATCTTGCGCCAAGTGCCGTGGCAGCGCCGTCCAGAGGCCGACGTCATCCCAGTCAAAGGACGCGAGGAGGGTCTCCACGGAGGCAGCCTTTTCCATAATGGCGTAGTCGACGGAAATCTTGGGCAGCCGGGGAAATTGCTCGGCGAGGTAGGCGGCGTGATCACCCACGGGGAAGCCGCGCACGAAGGCGGCCAGCTCCGGCGCGTGCCGGTCGGCCTCGGCAAGGAAAGACCCCACGCTCCAGAAGAACATCCCCGCGTTCCACGCGTGTCGGCCCTCCGCGAGGTAACGGGCGGCGGTGGCCGCGTCTGGCTTCTCGACGAAGCGGCTGACCTGGCGGAACACACCCGCCTCGCCGCGCGCCAGCTCCGGCCCCAGCTCCAGGTAACCGAATCCCGTCGCCGGGTGATCGGGCCGAATCGCGATGGTGAGGAGGGCGGAGGAGGCCGCCGCGCGCGGGAGAGCGGCCGCCAGTTGGCGGCCGAAGGCGGCATGGTCCGCGATGAAGGCGTCCGCCGGCAGCAGAGCGAGCGTGGCCCGCTCGCCGCCGCGCGCCCGCACCAACGCGGTCGCGAGGGCGGCCGCCGGCGCCGTATCGCGCTTCGCCGGCTCCGCCACGATCTGGTCCGGGGACACAAGGCCGGCCAACGCCTCGCGGGTCGCGGGCAACTGCACCTCGTTGGTGAGTACAAAAAGGTTCTCCGGCGGTACGACGGTACCGACGCGGCGGACGGTCTCCTCGACCAATGTGCGCTCGGAGAGGAGTCGTAGCAGGTGCTTCGGCGTGCGGGACCGGCTCATCGGCCAGAAGCGCTCGCCGCTGCCACCGGCCATAATGCAGGCGTAATGGGCGGAATTCATCGCGGGAAGTTCAGGGACGCAGGACGATCTTGCCGCACTGCGCGCCGGCCTCCATCCGAGCAAACGCCTCCGCGGCCGCGGCCAGGGGATGGACTTCCCCAACGAGGGGACGGAGCCGGTGGCGCTCCACCAGCGCCAAGAGGCCGCGCCAGTCGGCGGGGCAACCCATCGTGGATCCGAGCAGGGAGAGCTGCTTCCAGAAAACCTTCCGGACCGGCAAGACCGCGTCGCCGCGGGTGGCCCCGAAGAAGACCAGCCGGCCGCCGGGCGCGAGGACATCGGCGAGCCGGGCGAAGCCCTCGCCGCCGGCGCTGTCCACCACCACGTCAAAGGTCCCCGCGCGGGCGAGGGCCGCTTCCGGCCAGCCCGCCTCAGTATAGAGAAACCCGCCCCGCGCCCCGAGCGCCTCGGCCCGCGTCACCTTGGCCGCCGATCCGGAGGTCACCCAAACCTCGGCGCCAGCGGCGACCGCGAATTGGAGGGCGCTGGCGGCCACGCCGCCGCCGATCCCCGTCACGAGCACCCGCTCCCCGGCCCGCAGCC
>CAIOTK010000057.1 GCA_903861185.1 uncultured Opitutia bacterium
AATAGCTCCCGGCATCGATCGCGATGGGCTGACTCCGCCACTCCAGATCCACGTGCAGCAGATCCGCCTGGGCGGGGCGGTGCCGAAACCGGGAAGGACAGCGAAAGAAAACCCGAGCATCGCCCCGACGCCACACGACGCACCCTGCGTTCGGGAAATGCTGGTACGGACGATTGCTTTCCTGTCCGCGATCAGCCGAGAGGCCCCCCGCCTGCGCCGGTAGCGGCGCCCCGGTCAGCCAAGCCGCCGCCTCATCCCACGGGCCGGAAACATAGCGGCGGCTCCCCGCGAAGACCGCATAGGCTGCCTGAACCACCGGACGGAAATCAAGGAACGCCCCGTCCGCCAGCGGCAGCACATTGGCACCATCATTCGACCCGTAGAGCGGGGCGGCTCCGGTTTCGGGCGTCACCAGCGCGTCCAGAAAGCGCGTCGCCCGCAATCCCGCCTCCCGCAACCACCCGGGCACGGCTGACGGGCCCAAGACCGCCGCGACCCACAGCAAATCGTGCAAGAGGACCCGATGATAGACGACCGAGTGCTGCGAGAAGCCCCCGTCTGCGTAGACGAGCTCCGCCAACTGTTCCCGCAGCGACCGCAGGCCCCGCTCCCGCCAGTCCGCCGCGCCCGGATGCTCCGGCACGAGCCGCGCCGCTGTGATCAGGCCTATCGCCTCGCTGATCCCGTGGTTGTTGGCCTGGCTTTCGGCATAGTCCAGGTTGGCCGCGATCCGCTCCGCCGTGGCGACTACCAGCCGGGCGAAGGCCGCGATCCGGGGTGGCCGCGAGGCCGGCGACTTGGCCAGCACGGCTTGCGCGAACGCCGCTCCCATCAGCCGGAAGCTCGCCTCCTGGCCGCACATCCAATTCGGCCCCGCGTTGGGCGGGTTAGCCTGCAGCCAGTGCTCAAACAACCGCCAGTAGCCTTCCGCAAAGCGCTCGTCGCCCGTCTTGGCATAGGCCCGGGCGAGGGCGAAGGCCCACGGGAAGCGACTCAGTTCCCAGACGCCTTTGATGTCCCCAAAGGCGAAGTCTCCCAGCGCGCTCCAATGCCGGTCGCCCGGCACCTGTTCGCCCGTCAGCTGGTTCCGCCGCCAATCCGGAGGAAAGCCCGCCGCCACCCGCCGCCAGGAAAACAGCCGGAAAGTGCCCTGCAGGACCTCCTCCGCCTCCTGGACCGCGTCCGCCCCGATCGCCTGTGGCGCGGGCGGCCCCCAGCCCAAGCTTTCCAGCTTGGGCGCCATCACTTGCTCCCACGTGCGCAGCGGCGTCCGGCGCCGTAACAACCCCGCCCGCCGCCGCACCGCATAGCGCAACCGGAAGCACACCCACCCCGGGCCCAAATGGGTGGTCATCCACCAGGCTTGGGCCAACGAAGGCATTCGGCGGTCTTGGTTCGAGGCGTTAGCCCGCTGCAGTCAGGTCAGGCTACCGCGCCCTGCCGCTCCAGGATCGCCACGATCCGCTCCCCTGTCTTGCCGTCCCATAGCGGAGGCACCTGTCCCTTCTTCCACTGGCCCGCAAAGAGGCGGTCCAATGCCGGCGGCACATTGGCTGGATCCGTGCCAATGAGTTCGTTGGTGCCCATCGTCACGGTCTCCGGACGTTCAGTGCTGTTCCGCAAGGTCAGACACGGGACGCCCAGCACGGTGGTCTCCTCCGTAACCCCCCCGGAATCGGTGATCACCGCTTGGGCCCGCTCCACCAAGTAATTGAATTCCAAGTAGGAAAGCGGCTCCGTGAGGTGCAGGTGAGGCGCAGCGATGCCGATCCGCTGCAGGGTGCGGGCAGTGCGGGGGTGCACCGGGAACACGACCGGGCGCCCCCTCACCCCGTCTAGGATCACCTGCATCAACCGCCGCAGGGTCTCGTCGGAATCCACGTTTGCCGGCCGGTGGAGGGTCAGGACGAAATAGCCGCCACGCTGCAGTCCGGCGGTCTGCCAAACCGGCGGGGCGACGAAGCGGCCCCGCTGCTTCAGCAGGGTGTCGATCATCGTGTTACCAACCAGATGGATCCTCTCCTCGCCCACCCCGCTGCGCCGGAGATTGGCATTGGCCACCTCGCTGGTGGTGAAGAAGAGGTTGGTGATGGCGTCGGTCACCATCCGGTTGATCTCCTCAGGCATCGTCCAGTCGCCGGAGCGGATTCCTGCCTCCACGTGAGCCACCCGGACGCCCAGCTTTTGCGCGGCGATCGCACAGGCCATCGTGGAGGTGACATCCCCGACGACCAAACAAAGGTCACTCCGCGCCTCCAGCAGCG
>CAIOTK010000058.1 GCA_903861185.1 uncultured Opitutia bacterium
CTCGGCGCGGAGTGGGGTCTCGGCGCCCGACCACGTGCGGACCCGGCCCGAGCAGATGATCTGCAGCGCCTGACGCTCGGCCGCGTCCGCATCCGGGAGCAGCGCGCCTGGCAGGTCACGTTTCCGCAGGCTGCCCCCCACTTCGTAGCCACGATCCGCGAACGCCTCCGCGCGCACGGGCGCGCCGAGGTACCGGCGGGCTGTTTCCTCGAGCACACTCCCGGCGAGGGCGACCAAGGGGAGTCCGGGAAACGCGTCCGCGAGTGCCCGTACCATCACCTCCGCCAGCGCGGCGTCGCGGGATACCTGATTGTACAGGGCCCCGTGTAACTTCAGGTGCGCGAGCGCGGAACCCTGCGCCGCCACGATACGCTGAAGCCGCCGGGTCTGCCGCACCACGAGTTCCGCCGCGGCGGAGGGCGTCACCGGCAGTTCGCGCCGGCCGAAGTGGACCGGATCCTCGTGCCCCGGGTGCGCCCCCAACCCCACCCCGTGTTGCCGGGCAAGTCGGACCGTCGTGGCCATCGTCTCGTCGTTGCCCGCGTGACCCCCGCAAGCGATGTTGGCGGAGGTGATCAGGGGCATCAGCGCGGCGTCCGCCAACCCACCCTCGCCCAAATCACAGTTAAGATCGATGGTCAGCATCGCCGACCCTCCAGGCCGAGCCGGAGTTCCTGCAGCCGCCGCTCCTGTGCGGCCAGCAGGGCCCGCGCCTCCCCGAGCTCAACCGCCCGGAAGCGCAGTTTGTCCCCGGGACGCAGTTGCCCCAGCCGAGGCAGATCCGCGGTGATCACGTGGCCAAGGCAGGCGTATCCGCCCAGGGTCTGGGCGTCCGCCAAGAGCACGATCGGCCGGCCATCCGGGGGCATCTGCACCGTCCCGGGAATCACGGGAAACGAATCCAGATCCCCGGGCAGCGGCCGCGGGAAAGCCTCGCCCTCCAGCCTTAAGCCCATTCGGTCAGAGCGGGTTCCGACCGTGAAGGCGCGCTCCGCCCAGCCCGGTAGATCCGCCGCGGCCGGCCCCGGCAAAACGCGGAGCTCGACGTCTCCCTCGATCGCGGGCCGCAGCCGAGAATCGATGTGCCAACGCACAGGGACCCGGGCTCCCGCCGCGCTCCGCAAGGGCAACCAATCGCCGGCCCGCAACGCCCGCCCTCCGAATCCCCCGAACCCCGCGCGCAGGTCCGTGCCGCTACCGCCCAACACGCGAGGGAGCCCAAATCCACCCGCGCACGCGAGGTAGCTCCGCAGCCCACCGGTCGTGGCGCCCAGCCGCAGCCGCGCGCCGGGGGCGAGGTAGACCGGACGTCCCCACGGTAAACCATCGATCGGTGCCCCCGCGACCGCGACAAGACCGCCCGCGGCAAACTCGAGTTCCGGTCCCGTCTGGGTCAGTTCCAACGCCGCCTCCCCCTCGGTGTTGCCCACCAGCAGATTCGCGATCCGCAGCGAAAATGGATCCGCAGCGCCACCAGGGGAAACGCCACTCGCCCGCGACCCTGGGCGACCGAGGTCCTGCACCGTCGTCCGGGCGCCCGGCCGCCGCACCCGAATCCCCGGACCTTCCGGAACGCTCTGCGCCTCCGGAGGCGGGAGCGGAAAATCCGCCTCCGCGACCGGCTGGAAACGCACCTCGTCCCCGACCTGCAGGCGGGCGGGGCGGGGCTCCTGCGCCGCAAAGAGGCGCGCCGGGGAGCGCCCGATCAGCTGCCAGCCCCCGGGGCTAGCCTGAGGATAGAGCCCGGTCTGCGCGCCCCCGATCCCGACCGAACCCGCCGGCACCCGGACGCGCGGCGTGGCACGACGTGGGGCGGCGAGCGCGGCCGGCAGCCCGCCTAGGTAGGGGAAGCCCGGGGCAAAACTGACCGCGCGGACAAAGTACTCCCCCTCAGCGTGGAGCGCAGCGGCGGCCGCCGGGGTGAGGCCGGCCCCGGCGGCGACCGCGGGGAGATCCGGCCCCGCCTCCCCGCCGTAGAGAACGGGAATCGCGACCAACGGCGGCGGAGGCTCGCTGACCGCGTCTGCGGCGACCGCCGCGAGGACGGACTCCGCCGGGGGTACCGCACCGGGCTCCAAAAAGAGCGCGACGTTTCCAAACGCGGGCAGCACCTCGAGCACCCCGGCCGGAGGATTCCGCTGCAACCGCGCCGCTACCGCGCGGACCTTGCGGGTCACGGTCCGGTCCGCCCCGCTCCCGAGCGAAAAGACGACGGCGGAATCCCCAAGGGCCTGCAGGCTCATTCGCCAGTTATTGGCGGGCGCGAGGGCCGCGGCAAAGCGGAAACCGGCGGTGGGGACGGTGCAACTACGGATGCCGGATTGGGTTGAAGTTTTGCATTAACCGCGCGACTTAACCTCCCCTTATGAAGGCTTTGCCCCCCTCCGTACTCGCGCTGGTCATCGGACTCACCACCGGCTGCCAGAAGGAGGAGATCACCACCTACCGAATCCCGAAGGAACAGCATCCGTCCGCCAAGGCCGCTGCGAGCACTCCGCCCGCGGCAAGTCCCACGCCGGCCGGGGGCGATATGGCCAATACGGCGGTCGCGACGGCCTCCGGCGCCCAGCTGGGTTGGACCGCGCCGGCGGCGTGGACCGCGAAGCCGGCGGGCGCGATGCGCAAGGGGAGCTACACCGTCAAGGGCGACGAGGGTGAGGCTGACTTCGCAATCACCGCATTCCCGGGCGATGTGGGCGGAGACCTAGCCAACCTCAACCGGTGGCGCGGCCAGCTCGCTCTGCCCCCGCTGAACCAGTCTGACTTTGCTGCCGCGACCCAGCACGTGGACCACAACGGGTTGCATATGACGGTGGTCGAGATCGTCGGGACGGGCGACAAGCCCCAACGCATTCTCGGGGCGATGATCCCGCACGGCGGCGCCACTTGGTTCTTCAAGTTGATGGGCCCCTCGGCGCTCGTCGCTCGAGAAAAGCCTGCCTTCACCGCCTTCCTCGCCACGATCAAGCCGGCCGCCCCCGCGAAATGAACGACGTCACCCGCCAGTTCCGGGATTTCTTCACCTCCCTCAAGCTCACGGTCGTCCTCTTGGTTCTGGGGATGGTCCTCGTGTTCGCGGCCACCCTCGACCAGGTCAATCTCGGCATCTGGGCGGTGCAGGAAAAGTACTTCCGATCCTTCTTCGTCCTCGCGCGGTTCGGTGACATCCCGGTGCCGGTCTTCCCCGGTGGCTACTTCATTGGCGGGCTGATGCTGATCAACCTGATCGCGAGCCACGTCTACCGGTTCAAGGCGACCCTGCGCCAGCTGGGCATCCAACTCGCCCACGGCGGACTGATCCTGCTCCTGATCGGCGAACTGCTCACCGGGATCCTGCAGGATGACTTCAGTATGCGGCTCTCCCAGGAGGAGCCCCGCAACTACTCCGAAAGTTTCCGCGAGAACGAACTCGCGATCGTCGACACTACCGATGCCAAGCACGATGAGGTGGTGGCCATCCCGGAGTCGATCGCCGCCCGTGGGGAGACGATCCAGCACCCGCGGCTCCCTTTCCGAGTCATCACCCGGCTCTATTACCCCAACTCTTTAATCCGCAACCGGGAGGCGGGGACACCGGCGTCGCCGGCCGCGATCAAGGCCACCAAGGGCATCGGCCTGAACGTCGACCTCACTCCCCTGCCCATCACCTACAAGCAGGACGAGCGAAACCTGCCTGGGGCGTTCGTCGAGCTCGTCGGCAGCGAAGGCACCATCGGGACCTGGATGATCTCCGCTGATCCGCGGATGCCGCCCCAGCGCTTCGACTACGGAGGGCGCAACTACACCATCGGCCTGCGCTTCACCCGCGCGTACAAGGACTACACGCTGACGCTGCTCAAGTTCAGCCACGATAAGTACTCGGGCACCGAGATCCCGAAGAACTTCTCCAGCCGGATCCGCCTCCAAACCCCTGGCGGGGTGGATGACCGCGAGGTCCTCATCTATATGAATAACCCGCTGCGCTACGCGGGCTACACCTTCTACCAAGCGAGCTTCGAGCCCGGGAACGACAAGGTCACGATCCTCCAAGTTGTCCGGAACCCCAGTTGGCTCATCCCCTACATCGCCTGCAGCGTGATGACGCTCGGGCTGCTCTGGCAGTTCACGATCCACCTGCTCGGCTTCATCGCCAAGCGCCGCCGCTCCGTCCCCGCCACAGCATGAAAAAGGCCGCCCCGTTTCTCGTCCTCGCTCTCGTGCTGGCCTGGGTTGCCAGCACCCTGCGGGCCCCGCGCAACCCCGCCGCCTTCGACGTCCAAGGGTTCGGGCGCCTGCCTGTCCTCGTCAACGGCCGCCTGAAGCCTCTCGACACCGTCGCCCGCAGCTCCCTGCTGCAGTTGCAGGGGCGCCAGACGGTCGCCACTCCCGAGGGCCGCCGGCTACAGCCGGTCGAGTGGCTGCTCGACGTCGCGTTCCGGCCGGCACAGGCCGACACCTACCAGCACTTCGAGATCGTGAACCCCGATGTGCTCGCGATCTTTGACCTGCGCACTTCCGACGGGCAGGGGGAGAAGCGCTTCTCGCTGCGGCAGCTTGAGCCCAAGATCGCGGAGCTCCAGCGCCAAGCCAAGCTCGCGGACCAAGTCGAGTCCGCCGTCCGTACGCCCTTCCAGCGGGGCGTGCTCCAAATCTACGGGAACCTCGTCCACTACCAGCGCCTCCGCCACGCCTTCGTCTCGCCGGGACGGCCAGACTTCCTCGGCGAACTCTTGAAGTTCCAGGACCAGGTCAAGGCGGGCGTGGAGGCAGTGCGCGCCAAGCAGGCCGGGCAGCCCCACGACGAGGCCGCGGCCAAGGCGATGACCGACATCGGTGAGCGTTTTGTGGTGATGGCAGAGTCCACCACGTTTCTTGTGGTTCCGCCCGAGCCGGGCAACACGGACCCCACGGCCTGGAAGTCCGCCGGCGCCGCCCTGCTCGACACCTTCCGCGCGGGCTCGGTCAACCCCGCGGCGCTTGCTTACGCCGGGTTCGCCAACTCCTGGCACGGCGAGAAGCCGGAGCAGTTCAACAAGTTGGTCGAACTCTTCCGCGCGGACCTCGTCAAGCGCTTTGCCTCACAGCTGCGGAAGTGCGACTTCGAGACGCGTTTCAACGCAGCCCAGCCTTTCTACACCAGCTCGGTCCTGTACGCCCTCGCGTTCTTCGTCGCCCTATTCTCTTGGCTGGTCTGGCCCTCCCTTCTCGGGCGCTCCGCCTTCTGGATTATTGCCGTCGCTTGGCTAGCCGCCACCGCGGGGATCGCTTGCCGGATGTGGCTGGAGGGTCGCCCGCCCGTCACCAACCTTTATTCGTCGGCTCTCTTTGTGGGCTGGGGCGCCGTTGGGCTGTGCCTCGTACTTGAGGCGATCTACCGTAACGCCATCGGCAGCGTTGCGGCCGGCGCGATTGGGTTTTCCACGCTGGTGATCGCACACCACCTCTCGCTCAGCGGCGACACGATGGAGATGATGCGAGCGGTGCTGGATTCGAACTTCTGGCTGGCCACCCACGTGGTGGTGATCACCGCCGGCTACTCGGCTACGTTCCTCGCCGGTTTCCTCGGCATCATCTACGTGCTCCGCGGATTGTTCACGCGAGGCCTCGATCGGCCCACGGCGGACGCGCTCACCCGGATGACTTACGGCATCACCTGCTTCGCCATCCTCTTCAACTTCGTAGGCACGATCTTGGGCGGTATCTGGGCCGACCAGTCGTGGGGCCGGTTCTGGGGTTGGGACCCAAAGGAGAACGGGGCCCTCATCATCGTCCTCTGGAACGCGATCATGCTGCACGCCCGCTGGGGTGGCATTGTCCGCCAGCGCGGCTTTATGGCCCTCGCCATCGGCGGCAACATCGTGACCTCTTGGAGCTGGTTCGGCACCAATATGCTCGGCGTGGGCCTGCATAGCTACGGGTTCACGGACGCGGCCTTCGTGGCCCTCTCCTCCTTCGTCGCGAGCCAGCTGCTCCTGATCGCGCTGGCCAACGTCCCGCTACGGCTCTGGCGAAGCGGTCCGGCGGGCGCCTGAAACCGCCCTCAGGCTAGGCGCGCCACTCGGTAGCCGACCGCGACCGCCGCTAGGCAAAGCGCGACGCTACCGAGGACATTCCCCGTGGCGCGGACCCAGTCCCCGTCCTGCGCCAGCCGCAGGGTTTGCAGGCTGAAGCTGGAGAAGGTGGTGAAGCCGCCGAGCACGCCCACCATCAGAAACTGGCGGGCCTCCGGGGAGAGCATTTCCTCCTGAGCCGCGAGGGCGCCGATCAACGCCGAACCGAGGACGTTCACCAGCACTGTGCCCCAAGGGAAGGACTCGCCGAGCCGCGCACCAACCCAGCCCGCGAGCAGGAAGCGGGCGGCTCCACCAAGGGCCGAGCCGAGGGCGACGAGGAACAGGGTACGCATCAACGAAGCCTGGGCGCCCCGCACGAACAGCCGCAAGCCTCCGGACCGCCGCTTCTGGTTCGACAAGCAGGCGCGCGGGCGGCGAGGCTTCGGACCTCCCTATGGGACTCCCCAAGCGACTCGACCAAAAGCTGGCGCGGATCCAAGCCGGCCACGCGACCCGCAAGGATTTCATCATCGCGGATGCCAAGGACGCCGATATGGCCTTCGGCATCACGGCCCCCGGCCCCGGCCAGTGCCGCCCCGAGCGCCACCGGGAGGCCGAGGCCTGCTGGAAATCGCTGGCCGACTACCGCGCGCAGATCCGGGCAGTGATCGCCCAGGACATCGTCGACATCGTCCTCCTCTCGGCCTCCAACGTCGAGCAACTGGCCATCCAGGAGGGCCTCTTCCGCGAATCCGCGATCACGCCCGCGGCCCGGGCGAACGACACCAGCGACATCTGGGTCGTACGCGGCGGGAAGTACCCCACCCTGCCCTCCCGTGCCTTCCGCACCGCGACGATCGAACATATGAAGTACGGGCGCTTGCAGGCGGACTGCACCCAGCCTTTCCCCGGGGCAGACCTCGGCCTCTACTCGATCACGTTCACCAACAACATCGACTGGGACTATCGGGCGCTGGAGGACTTCGCCGCGTTCCGGCTGGAGGCCGAGGCGAAGCGGTTCCGGTACTTCCTCGAGATCTTCAATCCCAACGTCGACCCGGGCATACCGGCCGGCCAGATCCCCGGTTTCCTCAACGATCACATCGTGCGTACGCTCGCGGGTGTCACCTCCGCGGGCCGGCCCGTCTTCCTGAAGATCCCCTACAACGGGCCCGGTCCGCTCGAGGAACTGGTGGCCTACGATCCCCGACTGGTCGTCGGGATCCTCGGGGGCAGCAGCGGGACCACGCTCGACGCCTTCCAGCTGATTCACGACGCCCAGCGCCACGGCGCCCGGGTCGCGCTCTTCGGCCGTAAGATCAACCTCTCGGAACACCCGCTCGCCTTCATCGAGTTCCTCCGCCGGATCGTCGACGGCGAAGTCGAACCCGTCGAGGCGGTCAAGGCGTACCACGGGGTGCTCGAGAAGCTCAGGATCAAGCCGCAGCGACCGCTGCAGCGCGATCTGCAGTTGACGCCCACCTCCACCCATTACCGCCGCTGATTTATGCGCCGCGGGATCATCGCCGGTGGGTCGTGGATCATCGACCACGTCAAGCTGATCGACACCTGGCCGCCCCAGGACGGACTAGCGCACATTATCGGCCGCAGCTCCGGCAACGGAGGCGGGCCGTACAATGTCCTCAAGGATCTGGCCAAGCTGGGCGCGCCGTTCCCGCTCGAAGGGGTGGCGCTGCTCGGTGACGACGCCGACGGTGCGGCCATCCGAGCGGACGCGCGGGCGCACGGAATCGACGACCGCCAATTGCACACGACGCGGGCCGCGGCCACCAGCTTCACCGACGTGATGACCGAGAAGGGCACCGGCCGACGCACCTTCTTTCACGACCCGGGAGCCAGCGCGCTACTCGCGCCGGAACACTTTGATTTCGCCGCTAGCCGCGCCCGCCACTTCCACCTCGCCTACCTGCTGCTGCTCGATGC
>CAIOTK010000059.1 GCA_903861185.1 uncultured Opitutia bacterium
CTTAATGCAGCGATTATGCCATAGCTAATGCCAAAGGATTGAAATAAGCTTAAAGCCATTTCCTCCAGGTATTTGGGAGCTTACTTACGCCCTTTTACGTGGTCTCCGTAAGTGTAAAATGACCCCCTTTTTAGCCCCTTTTCTGTCCGGATTTTTGACACTTTTATGCAAAACCAGGCCCTCAACGACCCAATCGGAATCCCTGTCCAAGCTTAATGCCAAAATCCGGCATTAGCTTCTGATTCGGCCCCTGCGGCCGGCCACGATGCCTTTTCCCGGCGATCCTACCCGCTCCGGCAGATACCGGCCTAATTCCCCCAAAACTATCTTAAGCAGTATCTTAGGACTTTATCTGGCCCGCTTTCGCAAGGCTCCGCCGGAGGTTTTCGGCCCGGAACAGGACGACGCAATTCGAGCCGTCCGCGGTGGGGAGCCACTCTGGTGCCAGGGTGGCGAACTCGCGGTCGACTGCCCGGCGGAGCCCTCCGACCTCAATAACTAGCAAACCTTCCGACACTAGGCGGTCGGTCGCCTGCCGGACGATTTCCCGGACCACCCGCAGGCCATCCGCCCCACCATCGTGAGCCAGCCGGGGTTCGGCCGCGAACTCCGGCGCCTGACGGTCGACGTGCGCGCTAGGCTCGTACGGCGGGTTGCTCAGAATCAGGTCGTAGAGGCCGGGCGGGACACTCGCGAGGACATCGCTCCGGCAAAAGCGTACCCGAGCCTCCAACCGGTGGGCGCGCAGATTGATGGCCGCCACCTCCAAAGCCTCGGGCGAAAGATCGCATCCCACCACCTCCGCGTCCGGAAAACCGTGGGCCAGCAGCAGGGCCAAACACCCGGACCCGGTGCAAACATCCAGGATCCGTCGGCCCGGCCGCGGCGCCGGCAGGAGGTCGCCCAACATCCCGGGGATCATCTCCACAAAGTAGCTCCGGGGTATAATCACCCGCTCATCCACGTGGAAACGATACCCTCCTAACCAAGCCTCGCGGGTGAGGTAAGCCGCCGGCACCCGGTCTACCAGCCGTCGGCGCAGCAACCGCTCCAAACCCTCGCGCTCCCCGGCCCCCAGCCGTCGCGCCAGCACAGACTCCGGCGCGTCCAACGGCAGCCGCAGGCCGTGCAGGAGCAGGTAAAGGGCCTCATCGTGGGGATCAGCGGCGATCTGCCCTAGGGCCGCGCCGGTGTGCAGATAGGCCTGCTCGGCCGCCCGCAACCACTCTCCAGCCGTCTCCGCCCGGGCGACGGCCGCCCAAGGATCACCCGCCCCGCGCCTCATCGGGACCCACGACGTGGGAATGGTTCTGGATGTGCTCCGGGCAGTAGCATTGGTCCCCGGCACACTTGGAACAATAGCGGAAGTCCAGTTGGGGATGGGTGCGGTCGTTCTTGCCGCAGACGTAGCACACGTGCCGCGGCCGCTCAGCTTCCTCTGCCCGCTCCGCCCGCCGCGCATCCAACCGCCGCCCCTGCCGCCGGCTCCGGAGCATTTGCGGGCCGAAAAAGACCAGGAAGGTAACCACGGTGGCACCGATCTGCAGGCGCTCGGCCAGATCGCCTCGGACAAATTGGACGCCGTTGAGCGCCCAGGCGATGATCGCCAGCCACTTGATCTTAACTGGCAGGATGAAGAAGAGCAGGATTTCGAAATCCGGATGCAGGAAGGCGAACGCCAGAAAGACCGACCCCAGAATAAATAGGTTAGAAACGCCCTGCAGGGGCGTAGCGAACGAGCAAACTAGGGTCAGGAACCAGCTCAGGCCTAGGTAGAGGTTGAAGCGGAACGCACCCCAATGCTCCTCCAACGCCTCGCTCATTAGGTAAAAGAGATACCAGCCAAAAGCCGTGAAGACGAAGCCCAGCGCGCCGCCCGGGATCGGGACCACCAGCAGGAAGGTCACCATTCGCCACCACTCCCCCGCCTCCAGCACCAAGGCCGGGGCGTAATCGAGCGCGTCCGGTCGGAGGAGGCCCAGCAGCGTGCAGAGGAAGACGAAGACCTGCGCCCCCACTAGGTACAGCCCGAGGTGAGGCAGGGCGAAACGGCCAAACAGGCGTTCGAGGCGGTCGAGCAGGGACATCAGGTTCTCCAGCGTGCCCGCGGCCCCGGCTCCGGTGCAAGCCAAGGCCGGTCCGGACTCATTTCTTCTCCGCCTCTGCCAGCTGGGGGAGCAGCCGAGCCTTCTGCCCTTGGAGCGCCGGCTCATCCACGGTCCCCAGCAGAGCCCGCGCATGGGCCAGCCGGCCCGTCTTGAGGCAAATGTTCGCCGCGTGCAGCCGCATCGTCTGACGTTCGATCGGCGTCGGGGCCTTTTCCTCCAAGCTACTCCAAGCCTTTAGCGCTGCTTCCCAGTCTGGGCGCTCGAGGTCGTAAAAGGATTCCGCGAAGCGATACGCGAAGGCAAAGCGATCCGGCGCGAGTTCCGAGGCCCGCTGGAACGCGTGCTGCATCGCCGCATCCAGCGCGGCGCGAGTCCATTGGCCAGCCTTGAGGAAATCGTCGCGCGCCTCCGCCAACAACGTCCCGAGCTGGTAGTGGTACAAGGGCTCGTTGGGCTCGAGTTGGATCGCGGCGAGGAAGTACGGCGCCGCCTGCAGGGGCTGGCCCTCCTCCGCCAGCATCGCACCCAGCTGGTTCTTCACGAGGGCGATGTCCGGATCGAGCTGATTGGCCTTGAGGAGCATCGCCAGCGCCTCCTTGCGCATCGCAGTCTTGCTGAGGAGGTAGCCGTAAGCGGCATAACCCGCCGCGAATTCTGGGTTCTCCCGCAACAGCAGCTCGTAGTCGTGGGTCAGACGCTGCAACTGCTGGCGGATCGAGGGCAGATCCGCCTTCTCCCCCTGCCGCTCCGCCTCGGCGAAGATATCCTTCTGCTGCTCCACAATCCGCCGCAGCGTCCGCTCGGCCATCGTCTCGCGCACCGCCTCGGCCCCCCAACTGGGAGCGACGACGGCGAGGATCCAAACGAGGGTCGGGAGAAGGCGGCAGCGCATACGATACACGAAGACACCCTCGACTCCGGGCGGTGCCGGCGCAAACGCGGATTCCGGACTCCGGGCTTCGCCCGCCGGGCCTACTTCTCCACCTCGTCGCCGTCCTTCTTCGCCATCACGATGTAGTAGTCCTTGTAAGACTTGTCGTAATACTGGGCGTAGTAGTAGCCGGAAACGGCGAGGTTGAGGCCGTTAAGCACCGCGCCGAAGTTTGGCACGTTGGCCTCCATCAGCTTGGCCGCCGCAAAGCGCGCCGCCTTGCGGCGGACCTTGTTAAAGAAGATCGAGAAAATGGAGCCGTCTGCCAGCGGGAGAATGATCAGCGCGTCGCTCACCGCGGCCAGCGGCGGGGTGTCGATGAAGACCCGGTCGTAGCGCTTCCGCAGGTCGGCGATCATCTGCTCGAACCCCTTGCTATTCAGGACCTGAGTCGGGTTCTTCGCGCGGCCACCGGACGTGATCACATCCAGATTGGGGTGCACGTTCCGCAGAGTCACATCGTCGAGTGTCGCCGTGCCGCCCACGACGTCGATCACGCCCTTCAGATTCTCCAAACGCAGAGACTTGTGGATGTTCGGCTTCCGCAGGTCGCAGTCGAGCACCACCACCTTCTCGCCGTGCGAGGCAAAGGTCAGGGCTAGGTTGGTGGTAACGAACGACTTACCCTCACCCGGGATGGTGCTGGTGGTCAGGATACACTTAGCATTCTTACTCTCGTCCTTCAGCCGCAGGCTCGAATGCAGGGTAAGAAAGGCCTCGGCCACCTGTCGGTCCGCGTTGGTGGCCACGATCTGCGCCTTATCCGCCGGCTCCATCCGCTTGATCTGCGGAATGAT
The DNA here is from genome assembly GCA_903861185.1 of uncultured Opitutia bacterium. GTDB lineage: Bacteria > Verrucomicrobiota > Verrucomicrobiia > Opitutales > Opitutaceae > ER46. The sequence goes on from CAIOTK010000059.1 coordinate 3,837, forward strand.
ACCAATGAGGGGCAAACCCACGACACCCTCGATGTCGTAGGAGCTCTTCACCCGGTCATCGATGAAAGCCACGAAGAACGCGAAGGCCAGACCGAGGCCCAATCCGCCGACCAGACCCAAGCCAAGATTGAGCGGCACATTGGGGGAGATCGGCTTGCTCTCGGCCGCCGGCACCGCCTGGTCGACGATCCGGGCGTTCTGCACCGCAAACCCGCTCGTCATCGTCGTCTCCCGGGAGCGGGCCACAATGCCCTGCAGAATCTGGTTCTGAGTGAGGTATTCCCGCTCAATCTGGCTGTACTCCACCCCGATCCGGTCGAGCTCCAGCGTCTCCGCCTTCTGCTTCTCCAACTCCTGCGCGCGCGCTTCAAAGTACCGCAGGGCGCTCTGATACTCAGACTCCACTTGGTCGCAGATCGAGGCGATGGCCTTCTCGAGCTCCAGTTTGTTCTGATCGAAGGACTTGGTCGCGGCGATCATATCCGGGTGCCGCTCGCGGTAACGCTCCTTGAGCTTCGCGATCTCAATCTTGCGGGCGGCCAACTGGGCCTCCAAGCCCTCGATCAGACGCTGGCTCGCGATGAACGACAGGCCAGTCAGCTCTAGGTTCTTCGCCCGGTATTCCTTGATCTGGTTGCGCCGCGTTTCCGCCGACTGCAGGGCCACAGCCGACTTCTGGGCCTCCAGATTCGCGATCTTGAGGGATTCGCTGACGATGTCCTTCCGTTGATCGAGGGAGACGGTCTTATTCTTCTCCTTGTAGGCCTGTAGCTTCTGGGCGAGCTGGTCGACCTTCTTACGCTGGTCGTCGACGGTCATCTGCAGCTCATCCACCGCGCGCGACATATCGGCACTACGCAAGCGCTGGTTGTGGTTGAGATACTCCTCCACGAAGAGATTCGCGACCTTCGCCGCCATCGTCCGGTCCGGATGCTGGTAGGCCACGGTGACCACCAGCGTGAGCCGCTGCGGGATCACCTTCCGGTTCTTGCCGATGGTCTCCAATAGGAACGTCGCGTCTTTGCCCTCCTTCTCGTAGGGCGCCATAAACGTCTTCAGGTCCTCACCCTTGAGGCGCTCGGCCACCCGCCGAATCAGGGTGGCGCTCTCGATCACCTTGATCTGGGTGTTCAGATCCTCCGCCGAACGGATATCGTTATCGACCAC
>CAIOTK010000060.1 GCA_903861185.1 uncultured Opitutia bacterium
AGGACCAGATTGGCCCTCCCGGGCTGCTCCAGCGCCTCCTGCAGGCGCGCGAGCGGGAGGTACACAGTGGCCGCCGGCAGTTGCGAGGCCTCCAGTCCGAACCGGCCATACGCGTCGTCCCCGATCACCGCCGCGACCCGGCACCGCAGGCTCTCCAGCGCGGTCTCGGCCCCGGCGATGGGCGCGTTGCCCGCGATCACCCCGGGCTTGGGAAAGCGGACCACCAGGGTGTCGCCCGCCTTCAAACCGAGGCGCGTGGCGAGGGTCAGGTTAACGGCCACCGCATCCGGCCCGGCTTCCGGCGGCGGGGCGGGCCGCGGGGCGAAGGTCCAAAACTCCGGGGTGACCCCGAGGATCTGCACCTGGCCGGCCCGCGCCTGGCTGCCCGCGTTCACCGCCGAACCTTGGGTCAGCAGGAGCGGCGCGCCTCGCCCGCCGGTGCCGGCCGCGAGTTCACCGGCCAGTTCCGCCCGGAAAAAGCGATCGCCCGCGGTGACGACCTGGGTCGCCTGCCCCGTCCGCTGTTCCGCCGCTCGCGCGAGGGACGCCCGGACCGAAGCGCCAGCAAACAGCGCCCCTAGCAGCACGGTAGCGCCCAGTACCGCCCCGGCGAAGACCCCCAGGGTCGCGTGGCGGTGGTGGACGAGGCTGCGGGCGAGGTAGCGCGCGGGGGACATCGCGGCTTCAGCCCACCAAACGACCCTGCTCCAGCCGGCAGGTGCGGTGGAGGCGGCGGGCGAGTCCCGGGTTGTGCGTCACGACGACCAGAGCGGCCTTGCCCGCGGTCTGGCGGAGGAGCAGGTCCGCGATGCGCTCGCCGGTCGCCGGATCAAGGGAACCGGTGGGTTCATCGGCCAAGATTACCCGCGGCTGATTAATGAGGGCGCGCGCGATCGCCACGCGCAGCTGTTCTCCGCCCGAAAGCTGGTAGGGCCGATGGTCGAGCCGATCCTGCAGGCCGACCTCGCGGAGCAACGCCTCGGCCCGCGCCCGGGTGGTGGCGGCATCCTCGGTCCAGCCGCCGGCTAACCGCGGCACCAGGACGTTCTCCAGCACGGTGCACTGCGGCAATAGGTGGTGCAGCTGGAAGACAAAGCCCAAGTGCCGATTGCGGAAACGGGCCGCCGCCGCCGCGTCCAGCGCCCCGAGGTCCTCGCCGGCCACCTGCAGGGTGCCGGAGGTCGGACGGTCGAGGGCGCCGATCAGGTTAAGTAGGGTGGTCTTGCCGCTGCCGGAGGGGCCGACGATCGCGACGGATTCCCCCGCCGCCACCTCGAGGTCGAGGTCCTGCAGGACGGTCACCGGCCCGGCCGGGCTGGCGTAGGTCTTGGTGACGCGGGTGGCGGTGATCATCCGGCGGCAGACGAGAGCGGCGTCAGCGGACGGCGGTGCTGGGGGCGGGGGGCGTGGCGCGGGCGGTCGCCGCCGGGGCCGGGGCGGGGCGGTACAGGCTGACCATGCAGCCGCCGAGCGCGGCTAGCAGGATCCCGGCATAAAACTGCCAAGGCACGCCGGCGAGGCCGTCCTTGGGCGGATGCATCCAGGTGGCCACGACCGCGTTCACGACTGGCGCCCCGGCGAAGACGAGGGACATCACGACCTGCGGCACGCCCTTGGCCCCGAAGGCCAGCAGAATGCCGAAGGCGCCCACGGCCCCGAGGATACCCGCGAAGAGCGAGATCCACAGGCCCTTGCTGGGGAAGTTGAAGTCGGAGCCCTGGAGCTTGAGCAGCGCGAGAGGCGCCAGCACCGCGAAGATAAAGTAAGCGACCCCCACGAAGAGGAAGGCCTTATAGCGGCCGAAGACCGGATCCTTCATCGCGATCTGGCCGCTGTGCAGGAAGACGCCGTAGAGGCCCCAAGAGGCGATGGTAAGGAAGACGTAGGCGAGCCAGTGCATAGGTGGTGGGTGGTGGGAAAAAGGGTCAGACGGCCGGCAACGGCTGGTCCGGCGGCGCGAGGAGGCGACGGCGGAGTTCCTCCGGCAAGGGAGTCTTCTGGCGTTGTCCGGTGGCCGGGTCGAGCGCGACGTGCGCCACCGCGCAGAAGCCCTCGGCCAGCGCCTCCCCGGCCGGCGCGCCTGGGCCAAAGATCCAGAAGTCGTAGGAGAAACCGCAGGTCCGCACCTCGCGCACCCGCAGGGCCACGCGCAACTCGTCCTGCCAGCGCGCGGGCGCCCGGTAACGGCAACTGGCCTCCACCCGCGGCCAACCCCCGGCGAGGGTGCCGTCCGTCGCGAGGAACCGCACCCCGAGGGAGCGCAGCCATTCCTGCTCCGCCGTGGCGGCGTAGCGCAGGAAATGCGTGAAATACACGATCCCGGCCATATCGGTGTCCGCGAACTCAACGGTCCGGCGGGTGCAAAAGTGGAAGCGGTCGGGAGTGTCCATCAGGAGGGCCGGGGCAGGCGCGCCACGATTGCGCGGAAACCCGCGGCCATCGCCCGCGCAGGAAAGCGGGTGGTCGCGGCTTCCCGGCCCCGCCGGCCCAGCTCGGCCCGGCGCGCCGGATCCGCCAGCAGGTCACGCCAGGTCCGCGCCAAGGCCGCCGGATCGCCCGGCGGGACGCACACGCCCGCGCCGGTCTCCTCGACCAGCTCGGGGAATGCCGCTGCCCGGGGTTGCACCAAAGGCACGCCGCAGGCCATCGCCTCGACCACGTACAGGCCAAAGGCCTCGGGATAGGTGACCGGCACCGAGAACAGGGTCAGGCTCCGCAGCAGCGCCACCTTGGCCTCGCGGCTCAGGTTGGGCGCCCATTCGACGCGTTCCGCCACGCCCGCCGCCTCCAGTCGGGTCCGCAAGCGCTGCAGCAGCGGTTCATCGCCCGCGGTCGCCGCCCCGCCGATGCGGACCCGCGTAGTGCGGTCGCCCAAGGGCCCAGCGAGGTGCAGGAAGGCCTCCACAAAGTGTTCCAAGCCCTTTTCCCGGCTCAGGCGCGCGAGGTAGCCGATCACGGCTGGCCCCGCCGGCGGCTCCGCGGGCGCGTAGCCGTCCAACTGGATCCCATTCCAGAGGACCTCCACCCGCCCCGGCGGCAGGCCGAGGCGTTGGCTCATATAGCCCGCGTAGAAACGGCTCGGGGCAAGGAGCAGGTTCGAATCCGCCAGCCGCTCCCCCATGGCGCGCCAACAGTCGGAGCGGTAGGGCTCCGGCAGGCCGTCCAGAAAGGTATCTTCCCCCTGGAAGAAGGTCACCACGGGGGCACCGAGGCGCGCCCGCAGTTGCCGCGCAAAGCCGGCGAGGAGGGCGGTCGACAGGCAGATGACGTCCGGCCGGCCGGTGTGCTCCAGCCAGCCCAGCAGTTTCTCCAGCTCCTTGGTCAGGCGGCTGGAATCGACGTGGAACATCTCGCGCGTCATCTCCCCGTGGGTCCGCGCCGAGGTCATATGGCTGTGGCGCGCCGCCCAGCGCAGGAGGCCGGTGGAGTCCAAGAGCCGGTCGAGCGCGGCCGGGGTATGCCGGAACAGCGGGATCTTCTGCTGGAGGAAGACGTTGATGCCCCCGAAGAAGACCGGGACCGCCCCCGCGCCGGGCAGCGCCGCCTCGTCGAGCGTGTGCGGCAGGTACATCGGCGCCAAGGTCACGTCCTCACCCGCCCGAAGCAGCTCCTGCGCGAGTGCATTGTCGCGCATACAGGCGCCACAGTGGTAGCTGCCGGTGCCGGGGGTGAGGAAGACGATCTTCACGGCGGGCCCCGCAGGGCGAACAGGGTTCCCTTTTCCCCCCCGACCACTAGGAGGTCCTCCCCAAACGCCGGGGAAGCGATCAAAGCCTCACCCAGCTCCAGTTGCCACCGTTCCGTGCCGTCGGCCAGGGCCGCCGCGTACAGCCGGCCATCAGTCGAGGCAAACACCACGGCATCCGTGAACGCGATGGGCGAGGCCTCCACCCGCCCGCCGGTGCGGAACTTCCACGCCGCCTCTCCGGTCGCGCGCCGGATCGCGTGCAGGTGCTTGTCCCGCGAGCCAATCAGCACGAGGTCCGCCGTCACCGCTGGGGAACTGTAAAAGGGCATCGCCCGGTCCTGATACGTCCAAGCGACCTTCCCTGCTGGCACATCGAAGGCGACGACCTGGTTCGCGTGGTTGCCGCAAAAGGCCATCGTCCCGCCGGTGCCGATCGAGGCCGGGATGTAGGCTTCCGCCGGGATGCGGTGCGCCAGCTTGCCGTCCGCCAGCTGCACCACGTGCAGCTGCGCATCGCAGCCGCCGAACACGATGAACCGACCATCCACCACCGCGGGGGCGCCGTTCACGTGATCCTCCGTCGCGTACGTCCAGACGGTCGTGCCATCCGCCGCCCGCAGCACCCGGGTGGTGCCGTCGTAACCGTTGAGCACCACCCAGTCCTCGGTGCCTTGGGGCGCGCGGACGAGGGTCGCGCCGGAACTAACCTTTTGGTCCGTGGCGAACTTCCAAGCTTCCTTCCCGGTGGCCGCATCGAGGGCGTAGAGGCGGCCGTCGTGGGAACTCACGAACACGCGGGTGGCGGTGACTGCGGGCGCCGCTGCAATAGTGTCCTCGGTGTTAAAGTGCCACAGCTCCCGGCCGGTCTCGGCGTCGAGGCAATGGAGGCGGCCCTTGTCGTTGCCGACATAAACCCGGCCGTTCGCGATGGCCGCCTCGGCGCTGAACGGGGCCGGGCTGGTGAAGGTCCAAAGTACCGTCGGGCGCGCGGGCGCGGTCCGCGCCACGACGCCAGAAAGGGCCGCGCCGCCGCGGGTCATCGGCCAAGCGGTACGAGGCGGGGGCGGCGGCGGGCCGGGCGGCTTCGCGGGCTCCGGCTGAGGCCCGCAGCCGGCCAGCAGGAGAACTGCCCCGAGGAGGGGGCGGGCGCGGCGGAGGCGGGCGCGGACGGAACCGGGAAGCATGCGGACGGGGCGGGGGCGCGGCGCCGCGGGCGGCCGGGCTCAGCCAGCCGCCACCAGATCGCCCTGGAGGGCGCGGCGCCGGTAGAGGAACTCGAAGAGGTTGCCCTCGTGCGGCTGCTCCCACTGGACCCGGTTGGTCGGATAGGGCCCAATGTTCAACCGCTCGATGTTGGTGCTGGTCATCAGGTCGATGGTCCAGTCGCGGTCGTGGGTGATGGCCGAGACGACCAGCGATTCGCCAATGGTCCCGATCATCTCCGCCTGCGGCACCTGCAGCACGCTGGCGAACGGGAACATATACTCGGTGTTCGCGAGCGGGTGCGTCGGATCGGAGCAGGCGATGAGGGTCGGCTGCAGGAAGGTCTGGCCGTGGGCCTCGATCATCCGCGGACCTTGCCGGTAGCGGGCGGTGACGTCCTCCGCCCCCGGGGTCTGCAGCAGTTCGTCAATGCGCTCATTGATACCCCGGGCGACGGCCGGGTTAGCGAAGCCGCAGAGCACGGCCTGCGGGTCGGTGCGCGCGCGCGGGACAATCGCGGCCAGTTCCTTGGCGAGCGCATCGGCCAACTCGGCCCCGTGACGGCTGATGAGCACAGCGGAGGCGTTGATGCAGCTGCGGCCGCCATTGGAAGCGATCGACTGCACGACCACCCCGAGGTGCTTGCGCCAGTCGTCCGCGAAGTCGTCGCCAAAGAGTACCTTACTGCGGCCGGAGCCGTGCACCTGAATGTGCCGGTAAGGGGCGTACTTGCGCACGGTGGCGTCGCTGCCGAAGGCGATCGCCCGGCCGGTGCCGAACAGCAGCGCATCGCCGCCGTCGTGGGAGGTCGGGTAGAAGCCGAAGGCTTCGGCGGGGAAGCCAGCCGCGATCATCGCCTGCACGAGGCGGTACGGCGTAATGGGGTCCTCGCGGCCGGGCTTCAGCACCACCGGGATCTTCATCACGAGGGCCGGCAGCCAGAGGGAGTTTACGCCGGGGGAATTGCTCGGCAGCAGCACGCCCAGGCTGTCCGTCTGCGGGAAGAAGTTCACATCCAGGCCGTCCTGCCGGATGAAGCCCTTGTCGAACAGGTCGAACGACATCCCGCGGGTCAGACCGCCCATCACCGCGCGGATATTGGCCATCGCGGCGTGGACCTTGCCCATATTGAGGCGCCCGAGGCTGAGCGGCATGCCGGTCAACTGCGACAGGACCGCCACGTAGTCATCGGGGCTCTGCAGGCGGTCGCCGAGGCCCCAAGGTAGGTTACCGGTGAGGAACAGGTCGGCCGCCTTCTCCATCGCGTCCGCCAGCTTGGCGGAGGGGATGGCCTGGAGGCGGCGCACCGCCTCCGGGATCAGCTTCAGGTCGCGGCGGATGAGGCCCGAGTTGGCGAGGCTGACCTCGATGGCCTGGCCATCGACGTTGAAGCGCAGACGGTCCAAGCTCTCGTAGGGCCGGCCGAAACGCAGGACGGGCAGGTGCAGGGTCTCGCTCATGGGATGGGCCTCAGTAAACGCCTTCGATGATGGTCTTGGTGAGGGACTGGAACGGGCGCACGTCGCCCACGCCGTCCCACGGGAACTCGTCGCACGGCGGCCGGCGGATGGCTTCGTCGCGCTCGAGGAAGCGCGGGACGAAGAACTCGCGGGTCATCGTGGTCAACTCCACCCGGCCGTACTCGCCGTAGGGCATCAGCTCGTTCGGGCGGTCCGGGTGAACGATGCGGAGGGTGGCGCGGGGCTGGGGCGCGTAGTAGGTGAGGCTGTACTTGTCCTCGGGCTTCAGCTTCCGGCTGATCGCGAGGCCCATCAGGGTGTTCCCGTAGGTGGGGGCGAAGTTGATCTTCCCCTCGAGGACCTCCTCGACGACGAAGCGGACGTACTGGGGCGTCATCGTGGTGCCGCCCGCGAAGACGGCCTTGATGCCGGCTTGGACCAGGGACATCCGCTCCGCGAGGTTCTCCAGCAGGCGCGGGGTGGTGAAGATGCACTGGATGTTCCGGTGGCGGATGATGGTCGCCGCCTGGTCGATCACGTGCTCCTGATACTTACGGGCCATCGCGCCCTCGCCCATCGCGATCAGACGCTTCACCCAGCGGGGATCGAGATCGACGAAGTAGCACGAGCCGCCGCGATAGTTGGCGAGATGCTCGATCGCGAGCCGTAGGCGGCGGGGGCCGGTCGGGCCGACCATCAGCCAGTTGGTGCCCTTAGGGAAGAAGTCCGGGCCGTAGTGGTCGCTGAACTCCTCGTAATCCACCTTGTAGTCGTCCCAGCCCACGCGCTGCTTGGGCATCCCGGTGGTGCCGCCGGTCTCGAAGATGTTGTAGGGGCGGTTGGCGTAGGCCTTCGGGACGAAACGCTCGGGCTGCTCCTTGCGCAGGACTTCGTCGTCGAAGTGGTCGAACCGCATCAGGTCGGCGAAGCAGGTGACCTCCTTGAGGGGATTCCAGCCGGCCTGCTGGGCCCAGCTGAGCCAGTAGTCGCACCCGGTGGCGGGCGAGAAGTGCCAGGCGATCATTTCACGGGTCCAAGCATCGAGGGCGGCTTGGGCCTGGGGGACGGTAAGGGTGCTGCTCATCTGGGTCGGAAGCGGGAGGGAGGTGGGGGGATACGTTCGGCGAGGGCGGGCGGATCACTTTCCGACCGCGAAGAGGTGGGTCATCGTCGCGATGTAGAGGGTGTTATTGGCCACCACGGGGGAGCAATAGATCGGGGTGTAGAACTCGATCTTCGCCACCAGTTGCTTCTCGCGGGCGGCCTTCAGCACCACCAGCTCTCCGTCTTCGGTCCCGCAATAGAGCTTTCCGTCCGCAACGAGGGTCGAGGACCAGATGCGGCTGTTGGTCGCGTGGGTCCAAAGGATCTTCCCGGTGGCCGCGTCGAGGCAGTGGATGTCGCCGTCGTACTCCGCTTGGAACAGCAGGCCGTCCTGCAGGCTCGGGGTGGAGATGGAGCGGCCGATGGACTTGTTCACCCAGAGGGCTTTGCCGGTGATATCCCCGCGCGCCGAGAGGTCGAGGCAGCTGATCATCCCGACCCCGTCGCCGTGCTCGGGATCCTGGCCGATCGTCATATAGGCGCGCTCCCCGTCCACGATCACGGTGGCGATGATCTCGCTCGGGCCGTCGTGGGTCGCGTACTTCACCGGCTGGCCGTTCTTGGTCCGATATTCCGGCGGGTTGGCGTCGTAGCGGAAGAACTCTTTCAGCGCCGGGAACCCCTCGGCGTGGGTGTACGGGGTGCGGTCGAAGCCGTAGCACCAGCCGTCGCCGCCGCCCCAGACGATGGTCGGTACGCCCTTCACCGTCGCGAAGGCGGCCGAACCCCAGCTGGCGTGCAGCGCCCGGGTCGAGACGCCCGAGGCCTCTTCCGCCACCACCTTGCCGGTGTTCTTGTCCACCACCACCAGCGCCGGCGCCATCGGAGCCGGGATGTTGAGGTGCGACCAGTCCACGCCGTTCGACGTCGCCATCACAATGTGGTCGCCGAGGATCAGCGGGGAGCAGCTCGAGACGTTGTGCGGGAAAATGCCCAGCTCGTTGCGGATGTCGGTCACCCACAGGATGTCCCCGCTCTGCGGGCCCACCGCCACGGGCTTGCCGTCGACGGATGAGAACTTGGCCTCGTCCTGGAAGCTGCCCTGATTGCCGTCGGCCAAGCCCTTGACGTCGAAGCAGATGAGTTCGCCACGATTGGAGACCACGTAACCGCGGTCACCCTCGATGGCGGCCGAGGAGCAGAGGCCGACGAATTCCCAGTCGCTCACCTTGCCGGCGCCGACCTTCGGGATCACGAGCTGCCAGAGGAACGCGCCAGTCTTCTCGTCGAAGCACATCAGCACGCCGCGGTCGCCCTGCTGGGCTGCGTCGCGGGGGGATTCGTTGTTGGTGCCCACGAAGACCCGGCCTCCGGCCACCACGGGCGTGCCGTAGGTCTGGGAGCCAAGCTTGGTCACCCAGCGGACGTTCTTGGTGGACTTCGGGTCGATGGTCTCGGTCTTCGGGATCAGCTTGCCGGTCTCGACGTCATCCGGGAGTCCGGTGGCCCGCTGCACCATATTGCGGGAGGCATTGCCGCCCCACATCGGCCAGTCGTTAGCGGCGGCCGGGGCGGCCGTGAGAGCCAGCAACGCAAGCAGGGCGGCGGGGCGGGAGAGGGGGGCAGGCTTATTCATTGGCGGAGAGGGCGAGGTTATCGAGGTACACGCGCTTGAGGGACTGCGGGGAGAAAGCGAACACGCCGGGCGCGCCGCGGTCGTGCAGCTTTTCTTGGCGGACCTCGATGGTCCACTTGTCGGGCTCCGGCTGCGCTTTGGGCCAGAGCTTGGCCCGCACCCAGCCGCCCCCCTTGCCGTCGCTGTCGACGCGCGTCTTGAGGCGGTACCAAGTGTTGGGCTGCGCGGCGAAGGGCACGGACTCCTTCACCCGCTCGTGGTTGCTGGTGACCTCCAAAATCCGGCTATTGGCCACCATCGCGATCAGGTAGCGCTGGTTGACTAGGCCCACCGACGACATCACGCGGCGGTCGCCGTCCGTCATCACATCGGCCTCCAAGGTATAGTTCCGCAGGGTCGAGGGCCCGATGAAGTTCATCGTCCGCTGGAACAGGATGTTGTCCAAGCGGTTGGTCACGACCTTGGAGCCGCCCTTTTCGAGGGCGTGCCACTTGACCCGGGCGCCGAGCCAGGGGAGCGGGGGAAAGCCGACGTCCTCGCCGGCCGCGTTCTTCTGGCCGAGCGGCAGCGTATCGAAGGTTTCCCGGTGGCCCGGGCCAGCGACGACCCGGCCGCGGCTGACGGCGGTCAGGTTGTTCCACTTGGCCTGCAGCTGCCCGGCAGAGAGCCGCGCCGCGGGCGTGGTGCGCAGGGTCGCGCCGGCCAGCTCACCATCGACCTCAGACTTCACGAGGGCGGTCGGCGGGATGAACTTGGCCCAGGTGGCCTCGCTGGTGACCTCCCGCACGCGGCGCCCGGCGGCGTCGAGGCCCCAGACCTTGAAGGATTGGGTCTGGCCCGGGGTCAGCGCGAACTCGGCCGGGACGACCTGGATCTGGGCTACCGGCCCGGTGGCCGCCGGCTCCGGCTTGAATGCCACGGAGGGCGGCACGCTGGCGGCGGTGGCCTTGGGGCCGAAGCAGTGCAGGGACTCGCGGGTGAAAATCAGGACCGCGTCCCCGTAGAAGGCGGGGGCGCCGAGGCACAGGGAATCGAGCTTATTGACGGAGACAATCTGCGCCTTGTCGCCGGCATCGCGCAGGACGTGGACCGTGCCGTTGTGCATCGGCACGTAGAACTTGCCATCCGCGTAGGCGGGGGAGGCGTGCAGCTGATCGGGCGCCAGCTTCTCGCTCCAGATCAGTTTGCCGGTGGCGGCGTCAGCGCAGAGGAGGCTGCCGGTGGCGATGGTCGAATAGACCCGGCCGTTGACCAGCAGCGGGGAGCTGCTGAAGGCCATAAAGTCATCGTTGCGCCAGAGCTCGACGTCCTTGGTCAACACGAGGGGCTTCGGGCCAGCGGGGTACTCGGTGGGGATCTTGAGGGCGACGAGGCGCCCGTGGTGGGTGGCATCGACGTTCTCCTTGCCGTGGACCCCGATGAGCTTGCCCGGGCCGGCGAGGAGGACGTCCGCGTTGACGCCCGACTGAGAGAGGCGGAAGCGCCAGACCGGCTCGCCGGTGCGGACGTTGAGGCAGACGATGTTGCCGCAGCCGGTGCCGGCGTACATCACCCGCTGATCGCCGAGGTTGCCGAAGACCGGGGTGGCAAAGGTGCTGTCGAGCGGCTCGATGCCCGGGGTGCAGAACCAGACGAGTTCGCCGGTGCGCTTGTCGAAGGCGTAGAAACGATTGCGGGCCGGGCCGTCCGCTCCCCAGTTGGCGGTGATGCCGTCCGTGATGATGAGGGGGCCGTCGATCGCGAGGGAGCCGGTGCGGCCGTTGGGGAAGGTGAGGCGGCCGTACTCCTCCATCATCGAGTGCTCCCAGAGGAGCTTGCCGTCGCGGTTGAAGGCGAACAGCTGGCCCCAGGTGGACTCGAGGTAATCGTTACCGGTCTCGGCATCCACCACCGGGGCGCCGATGGCGTAGCGGTTGTAGGTCGTGTCACTGAGGTAGTCCCGGAAGCGGTACTCCCAGAGCTTGG
>CAIOTK010000061.1 GCA_903861185.1 uncultured Opitutia bacterium
AGAAAGCGGGAGGTCGCAGGCACGGCGCAGTTCAGCCGACGACGAGGTTTAGGATCTTGCCGGGCACGTAAATCACGCGCCGCAGCTCCTTGCCCTCGAGGTGCGGGGCCACCTTGGGATGTCCCCGGGCAACGGCGACTGCCTCGTCTTGGCTGGTGCCGACGGGAACCAGTTGTTCGCCGCGGTGTTTGCCGTTCACTTGGAACACGAGCTTCACCTCGCTGGCGGTGAGCAGCGCCGGGTCGTACGCGGGCCAAGGGGCGGCCATCACGCTGCCCGTACCCCCGAGCCGAGCCCAGAGTTCCTCGCCGAGGTGCGGCGCGAAGGGGGCCAGCAGCTGCAGGAACGCGCGCGCGGTGCCGATCCGCGCGGCGGGCGCCTTTTGGAGCGCGTTCGCGAAGATCATCATCTGGGAAATGGCGGTGTTGAACCGCAGCGCCTCGATGTCGTCCCCGACCTTGCGGATGGTCTCGTGCAAGAGGCGGGTGAGTGCCGGGTCCTCGGCGGCGTCGGCGGTCAGCTTGACCGAGACTGCACCGTCGGGCCCGAGGCACTCGCGCCAGACCTTCTGCAGGAAACGGTGCACGCCCTCGATCCCGCGCGGGTTCCACGGCTTCATCGCCTCGAGGGGGCCGAGGAACATCAGGTAGAGACGAAGCGTGTCGGTGCCGCGGGACTGGATGATCGTGTCCGGGTTGACCACGTTGCCGCGGCTCTTGGACATTTTTTCGCCGTCCTCACCCAGGATGATGCCCTGGTGGAACAGGCGGCGGAAGGGCTCGGCTTCCGGCACCAGCCCGAGATCGAAGAGCACCTTATGCCAGAAGCGGGCGTAGAGCAGGTGGAGCACGGCGTGCTCGGCGCCCCCGACATAGAGATCTGGGCTGCCCCAGTATTCCAGCGCGGCGCGGGAGGCGAAGGCGTCCGGGTTGGCGGGATCGAGGAACCGCAGGTAGTACCAGCAGGAGCCGGCCCATTGGGGCATCGTGTTCGTCTCGCGGCGGGCGCGGACCCAGAGCCCCTCGCCGGGACAAGGTTGGGAGGCCGGGACGGCCGCGCCCGTGCGTGGGTTGAACCAGATTTCCAGCCAGTCGGGCAGCTGCGCGAGCGGGCTCTCGCCCGTGCCGCTGGGCAGGTAGGATTGAACCGATGGCAGTTCGAGCGGCAGGGCGGCTGCGGGCAGGGGCAGCGCGCACTGCCGCGCCCCGTCCTGCACGTAGGTGACCGGGGACTCCGGCAACGGGCCGACGCCCGCGGCGCGGACGCGCGTGTAATCCGCTTCGCTCACCCAGACGATCGGGAAGGGTTCGCCCCAGTACCGCTGCCGGGAGAAGAGCCAGTCGCGGAGCTTGTAGTTCACCGTGGCCTTGGCGACGCCCTTCGCGGCGAGTTCGGTGGTGATCCGGCGTTTAGCCTCCTCCCACGGCAGGCCATCGTAGCCCGGGGAGTTCACGATGTGGCCCGCGCCCGTGTAGGGGAGCTTGGCCTCCCCGGAGTCGGGGGCGATGACCGGGATCACCGGGAGCCCGTACTGCACCGCGAACTCGTGGTCGCGCTCGTCGTGCGCCGGGACTGCCATGATGGCGCCGGTGCCGTAGCCCAGCAGCACGTAGTCGGCGACCCAGATCGGGACCTCCCGACCGTTGATCGGGTTGATCGCGCAGGCGCCCGTGAAGACGCCGGACTTGCCCTTCGCGAGGTCGGTGCGCTCGAGGTCGCTCTTCGCCGCGGCGGCGCGGCGGTAGGCCTCCACGGCAGCGCGTTGGCTCGGGACGGTGAGGGCGTCAACCAAGGGATGCTCCGGGGCTAGCACCATATAAGTGCAGCCGAATAGGGTGTCGGGCCTGGTGGTGAAGACCTTCATGGGCTCCGATCGGCCGGGCAGGGAGAAGAGGAGCTCGGCGCCCTCGCTGCGGCCGATCCAAGCCTCCTGCATCCGCTTGGTGGAGTCGGGCCAATCGACGTCCTTCAGGTCCGCGAGTAGGCGCTCCGCGTACGCGGTGATGCGCAGGACCCACTGGCGCAGGTTGCGGCGCTCGACGGGGAAGTGGCCGACCTCACTCTTGCCGTCCACGACTTCCTCGTTGGCCAGTACGGTGCGCAGTTCCGGGCACCACCAGACGGGGCGTTCGTCGACGTAGGCCAACCCGCGGTGGAAGAGTTGGAGGAAGATCCACTGCGTCCAGCGGAAGTAGCGTGGGTCCGTGGTGTCGATCTCGCGGTCCCAATCGTAGGAGAAGCCGAGGGCTTTGATTTGCCGGCGGAAGTTGGTGATGTTCGCCTGGGTGTTGGTCGCAGGGTGCGTACCGGTCTTCACCGCGTGCTGCTCCGCGGGCAGGCCGAAGGCGTCCCAGCCGATGGGGTGCAGCACGTTGCGGCCGCGGGCGCGCTGGTAGCGGGCAAGGATGTCCGTGGCGGTGTAGCCCTCCGGGTGGCCGATGTGCAGGCCAGCTCCGGAGGGGTACGGGAACATATCCAGCACGTAGTACTTCGGCTTCTCCGGCGCCTGCTCGGCGCGGAACGAGCGGTTTGCCTCCCAGTAGGCCTGCCAGTGCGGCTCGATCTCGCGGAAGTGGTACTCGGTGCAGGAGGTAGCCATTGTCGAAAACGGCCGATGCTGGGTCGTTTCACGCTCCGGTCAACCTCCGCCCAACGGGCCGCCGGCGGCGAGCCTGCCGTTGACGCGCGACGACGGAGGCGGTTGCGTGCGGGGCGATGCGTTCCCCCCGGCTCTTGTTCCTCTCTGCCGCGACCGGACTACTGCTTCTCGCCGCGTCCGCCCTGTCCGCCGCCGAGCCTTCCTTCGGCCCCCGCGGCGCCACCCTCTACGCGACCCACTGCGCGATGTGCCACGGGGTCGCCGGCCAAGGTTTCCCCGGGGTCTACCCGCCGCTCGCCCAGTCCGACTGGCTCGCGGCCAAGCGGGACGGCGCGATCGCCGCGGTGACGGCCGGGCTCAACGAGGAGATCACGGTCAACGGCGTGACCTACCGCGGCCAGATGCCCCCGCAGATGCTCGACGACGCGGAGGTGGCGGACGTCCTTACCTTTGTCCTCAACTCCTGGGGCAACCCCGGCGGTGAGGTCCGGACCGAGGATGTCACGCGCGTGCGGGCGACGACGCGGTTCAAGACCTTCGAGGATTTGAAGAAAGCGGCGGACTACCGCCCGCTTCCGGCCGCGCCCGCGGGCTTCGAACTGAAGGAACTGGTGCGCCTCCCAGATTTCGGGGTGCGACTCGCGAGCGACGGCAAGGGCGGCCCGCTGTACGTGCTCGGTCAGGCGGGCGGCGTCTGGCGGGTCGAGCCGGACACGGGCAACCTCCGGCAGATCCTCTGGCCGCGGGACTTCGAGGGACTCCGCCCCGAGGCTTTCCAGACCCTCGGGATGGTGCTCGACGGCGAAGGGCGACTCTGGATTTCCGTGAACCAGCGCGTGGCCACCCGGCCTTTCGAGACGAACGAAGTCGCGATCTTCCGCACCACGGCGGTGAGCCCGGAGGGCGACCCGATCAAGCCACGGGCTTGGTTCCGCACCTCCTACCCCTGGGGCAATAACTGGTTCAACCACGGCATCTCGGACCTGCGCTTCGGCCCGGACGGCCAGCTCTATGTGAGCAGCGGGTCCCGGACTGATGCGGGCGAGGCGGGCACTTTTGAGCAATTCTCGAAGATCGGCGAGACGCCGATCACGGCGGTGATGTGGCGGATGGACCCGAAGGCTGCCGAGCCGCGCATCGAGATCATCGCGCGGGGCATCCGCAACGCCTGGAGCTTCAACTGGGACGGTGCCGGAAACCTTTTTACCGTCTCCAACGGTCCGGATGCGCACGCCCCTGAGGAGATGGATCACATCATCCCCCCCGGTCCTGGCGAGGAGCCGCGGCACCACGGATTCCCGTATCAGTTCGGCGACAAGCCGGCGGGGCACGCTTGGTACCCGCACACGCCCGCCGCGCCCCCGGGGCTCAAGTTTATTTTGCCGGTCCTTAATCTTGGCCCGGCGGGGATTATGTACGGTCAGCCGACTAGCACCTTCAACGCGCACAGCTCGCCCACCGGCCTCGTCTGGCTTGGTGCCGGCTGGCCCGCAGCGGTGCGCGATACCTTTCTCGTTGGGCGGCTGGGCAGCTTCGTGATGGGGCCCGGAGCCGACGAGGAGCATGGTTTTGACGTGCTGCAGATGCGGATGGAGCGCCGCCCGGATGGTTCGTGGGCGGCCCGCACCACGACCTTCCTCGCCCCGCTCGGCCGGCCGATCGACCTTCTGCCCGCGCGGCCGGGGTTGCTCTACATCCTCGAATACACGCGCCCCACCGACCTCAAGGGCCGCGCCGGTTGGCTGCCGGGCCGCGTCCTTGAGCTCCGCGCCACCGGCAAGGGCTGAGTTTCGGGGCCGCCGGCTTGCCCCTCGGGTGCCGAAGCGTCCAGCCTCGCGCGATGCGGTCCTCTTCCGAGCTCGTCGTCGGCTTCGACGCCGACGACACCCTCTGGCACAACGAGAATATCTTCGAGCACACCCACGAGCGCTATCGGGACCTGCTCGCGCGCTACCACGATGCCGCCACCGTCGACCGCACCCTCTTCGCGACGGAGATGCGCAACCTCGAACTCTATGGCTACGGGGTGAAAGGGTTCACTCTTTCCGCCATCGAGACTGCGATCCAGCTCACCGAGGGACGTATCTCTGCCGAGGAAATCCGGCGCCTGATCGAGCTCGGCCGCGAGATGCTCGCGCATCCGGTTGAGTTGCTGGAGGGGGTCGAGGAGACCCTGGCCCAACTCGCCGGCCGGCACCGGCTCCTGCTGATCACCAAGGGCGATCTCCGCGACCAGGAGCGCAAGCTCGCCAAGTCGGGTCTGGCGGACCGCTTCCGCGCGGTCGAGGTCCTCTCCGAGAAGGACGAGCCCTCCTACGCCATCGTCCTGCGGCGGCACGGCGTCGACCCGGCGCGCTTCCTGATGGTGGGTAATTCACTCAAGTCGGACATCTTGCCCGTGCTCGCCTTGGGCGGGGCAGGCGCGCACGTGCCCTACCGGCTCACCTGGGCGGCCGAGCGTGCCGAACCTCCACAGTCTGGGGGCCGCTTCTATGCGCTGGAATCCATCCGCGCCGTCACCGGGGTGGTGGCGGCGCTGGCGGCGGAACGGGCGTGAGCCGGTCGCTGGCTTCTCGCCGTTAGGCGGGAGTGGCCTTGCGGCGGTCGGGCAGGGCGCGGCTCGCAACCTCGGCGCGTAGGCGTGCGACGCACGCGTCGGTGGTAAGTACACCCTCGTCGCCGCGGGCGCGGGAACGGACCGACACGCCGCCGGCCTCCGCCTCCTTTTGGCCGAGGACCAGCGCGTAAGGCACTTTTTCGATCTCCGCACGGCGGATTTTCGCGCCCAGCTTGTCGCTATGCTCGTCCAGCGTCGCGCGCAGCCCCTCGGCCCGCAGGCGGGCGAGCAGCGCCCGTGCGGGCTCGATGGTCTTTTCGCTGATCGGAAGGATCCGCACCTGCTCCGGCGCGAGCCAGAGCGGGAAGTCTCCCGCGAAGTGCTCGATCAGCACGCCGCAGAAGCGCTCCATCGAGCCGAAGGGCGCGCGGTGGATCATTACCGGGCGGTGCGGCTGGTTGTCTGCCCCGATGTAGGAGAGGTCGAAGCGGATGGGCAGGTTGTAGTCGACTTGGACCGTGCCGAGCTGCCATTCGCGGCCAATGACGTCGCGGACGACGAAGTCGATCTTTGGGCCGTAGAATGCGGCCTCGCCCGGCTCCTCCGTGAACGGCACGCCGAGGGTGCGCGCGGCGGCGCGGCAGGCTTCCTCCGCCTTGTCCCAGTTGGCCGCCTCGCCCGTGTACTTGTTGGAATCCGGGTCGCGCAGCCCGACGCGGACGCGGTAGTCGGCCATCCCGAGCGTGCTCAGCACGGTGCGCACCAGCGACAGGCAGCCGAGCACCTCCGCGGCGACCTGTTCCTCAGTACAAAAGAGGTGGGCGTCGTCTTGGGTGAAGCCCCGGACGCGGGTCATTCCGTTGAGCTCGCCGCTCTGCTCCCAGCGGTAAACGGTGCCGAACTCCGCGAGCCGTACCGGCAGGTCGCGGTATGAGTGGGGCTGGGAGGCGAAGATCTTGATGTGGTGCGGGCAGTTCATCGGCTTCAGCATGAAGCCGTCGAGCAGCTCGGCATCGGGGCGGACGCGGTCGGCGGTGATCGTCTCGCGGCCCGTACGGGCGTTGATCTGTTCCCGCAGCTGGCCGGACACGGCCTCGAGGCGAGCGAAGACCTCGCCGCAGGGGCAGTTTTCGGCGACCATCCGCGCGAGCGCGTCGCTCTCCAGCACCGGGGCGAACTGCGCGTCCTTGTAGTACGGGAAGTGCCCCGAAGTCTTGTAGAGCTCTAGCTTGCCGATGTGGGGCGTGAAGACCTGAGCGTAGCCCTGCTTCCGGAGTTCCTCGCTGATGAAGGTCTGGAGTTCTTGGCGAATGACGGCCCCGTTGGGGGTCCAGAGGATGAGCCCCTGGCCGACCTCGTCGTCGATGTGAAAAAGCTTCAGGTCACGGCCCAGCTTGCGGTGATCGCGCAACCGCGCCTGCTCCAGCTGGTGGAGATGCTGGGCGAGCTCTTCTTTGTTGGCGAAAGCAGTGCCGTAGATGCGCTGCAGCTGCTTATTGCGCTCGTCCCCGCGGTGGTAGGCGCCGGCGATCGAGAGGAGCTTGAACGCCTTCAGCTTGGACGAGTAGCGGACGTGGCTGCCGGCGCAGAGGTCGATGAATTCGCCGTTTTGGTAGAACGAAATCTTCTCGCCCTCCGGGATGTCAGCGAGCCGCCCGAGCTTGTAGCGCTCCTGGCCGCGGGAACGGATGATCTCGATGGCCTCCTCGCGGGAGACCTCCCGGCGCAGGAACGGCTGGTTCTCATCGGCGACTTTCCGCATTTCCGCCTCCAGCTGGACCAGATCCTCCGCTGTGAAGCGGTGGTCGAGGTCGATGTCGTAGTAGAACCCGGTGTCGGTCGGCGGGCCGATGTCGAGCTTGGCCTCAGGAAAGAGGCGGAGCACGGCGGTCGCCAGCACGTGTGAGCACGAGTGGCGGATTTCTTCGAGCGGTGTCATCGGCATAAGGGGCGCGCCGGCGCACGGTTGCCGGCCCGCGGAGGTCGAGAGCGCCCGCAAAACGCCGGGGTGTCAACGCGCCGTCGCGGCAGGGGCGTCACTTGCGGACCGGCTCGAGGGACCAGCCGTCCTTGCGGTCGAGCATCGTCCAACCCGCAGCGGCCAGTTCGGCCCGCAGCGCGTCGGCCGCGGCGAAGTCGCGGGCCTGCTTCGCGGCCCAGCGTCGCTCGGCGAGGGCCGTAACGGCGGCGGGGACGGCCGCGGTGGGGGCGCGGGCGGAGAGGTCGAGCCCGAGAGCGAACAGGGCGCGGTCGAACCCGGCCGCGTTGATCTCGGCCGGCGCGGCGGCCTTGAGGCCGGAGAACAGCGCGCCGAGGGCGCCGGGTAAGTTGAGGTCGTCCTCCAGCGCAGCGAGTACGGGGGACCAGACGTCGACCGTGCCGCCCGCTCCCGGGATCGCCGCCCGGGCCGCCCGCAGGGTGCGGAGCGCGCTCGCGGCCGCGTGCAGCGAGTCGAGGGTAAAGTTCAGTTGCTTGCGCGGGTGGCCCATCAGCAGCGCGTAGCGCACGGCCATCGCCTCGTGCCCCTTGGCCACGAGGTCGCGTAGCGTGTAGTAGTTGCCCTTGCTCTTGCTCATCGTGGTGCCGTCGACGAGCAGGTGCTCGCTGTGGTACCAGTGACGCGCAAAGGGCACGCCGTTGCAGCACTCGCTCTGGGCGATCTCGTTCTCGTGGTGCGGGAAAAGCAGGTCCACGCCGCCGGTGTGCAGGTCGATCGAGTCGCCGAGCAGCGCCTTGCTCATCGCGCTGCACTCGATGTGCCAGCCGGGCCGCCCGGCCGCAGCGGTGCGGGGACCGGGCCACTGCACCGTCCCGTCCTCCTCCGGCTTGTACGCCTTCCAGAGCGCGAAGTCGGAGACGGAGTCCTTGTGGTCAGCGTCCGCCACCGCGTTGGTTACCTTTAGCTCCCGCTCGTTGATCCGAGAGAGGCGCCCGTAATCCGGGAAGGTGGCGAGGCGGAAGTAAACGGAGCCGTCCGCCGCGCGGTAGGCGTGGCCCTTCTCCATCAGAACCTCGATCATGTTTACCTGCTCGCGAATAAAGCCCGTTGCCGTGGGCTCGGCGTGCGGCCGCAGGAGGTTCAGCGCGGCGCAATCTTCGTGGAAGAGGGTCGTCCAGTGCCGCGTGATCTCCGCCAAGGGCCGGCCCTCCTTACGGCTCTGGGTGATGGTGCGGTCGTCCACGTCCGTCAGATTCCGCACGTGGCGCACCCGTTCCGCGCCGAACTCCAGCTCCAGCAGGCGCCGGATGACGTCGTTGACTACGAAGGTCCGGAAATTGCCGATGTGCGCCGGCGCGTACACGGTTGGGCCGCAGTTGTAGAACCGGAAGATCCCGTCTGGGTGGGACGGGCGGAGTTCGCGGGTTTCGCGGCGGAGCGAGTCGTGGAGTCGGAGGGCCATAGCGGGCGCGGGGGATGAAGATGGCCGCAACGGCCCGCGCGTTTCGACACCTTTTTTGCGGTTTGGCGTGCATCCGCGGCCCGGGCGCGGTTAATGCGGAAGGTGATGAGCCGCCCACCCGCCCTCGAGCTTGCCCAGCGCCCCCGCCGTTTGCGGCGCTCCGCCGCCCGCCGCCTGATGGTCGAGGAGACCGTCCTCCGCCCCGCCGACTTCATCGCCCCCCTCTTCGTCGTCGAGGGTGACGCGCCGCCCGAGGAGATCGCCTCGATGCCCGGCGTCTTCCGCCTCAACGTCGCTGACCTCGTCCGCGAGTGCCGCGAGCTGCACGCGCTGGGTATCCCCGCGGTCGCTCTGTTTCCCAAGTTGGATCCGGCGCGCAAGGACGACACGGGCACCGAGGCCCTGAACCCGGAGACGCTGGTGCTCCGCGCCGTCCGGGCCGTGAAGGCTGCGCTGCCCGACCTCGTGGTGATCACTGACGTCGCCCTCGATCCTTATACCAGCCACGGCCACGACGGTGTTCTGACGACCGCGCGGGATGACGTGGACAACGACCGCACGGTCGCGATTTTGGCCGAGATGGCCGTCCTGCAGGCCCGCGCGGGGGTGGATTTCGTCGCCCCGAGCGACATGATGGATGGTCGCGTGGGCGCGATCCGTCGGGCGCTCGACGCCGCAGGCTGCACGGACACCGGGATCTTGGCCTATTCCGCGAAATACAATTCCGCCTACTATGGTCCTTTCCGTGACGCGGTGGGCAGTGCGCAGGCGGCCGGTACGCGGCTGCTGAGCAAGGCCACCTACCAGATGAATCCGGCTAATCGGCGCGAGGCCGTGAGCGAGGTGCTGCTCGATGACGCGGAGGGGGCCGATATCCTGATGGTGAAGCCGGCCGGGCTCTACCTCGACATCATCCGCGACGTGCGCGAAGCGACACGAAAGCCCGTCGCGGCCTACCAGATTTCCGGCGAATACGCGCAGCTCCAGGCGGCGGCGCGTCTCGGCTGGCTCGACTTGGTGCGGTGCCGACGCGAGTCGCTCGTGGCGATCAAGCGGGCGGGCGCGGACCTGATCCTAACCTACTTCGCCAAGGAGATGGCGCGGGAGCTCCGGGGCGGCTAAAGCCGCCCCGGGGGAGGTCGGGCATCAGAAGTCGGTGACGACCGTCATCCGCCAGGAGCGCGGGGCGCCCCACGAGCCAGTCGTGGTGGTGGCGGAGAGGTAGTAGTCTTGGTCGAAAAGGTTGCTGATGTTGAGTGAGATGCTCGTCGGGCGACCCATCAGCTTCGTCTGGTAGCCGGCAAGCAGGGTCGCGAGGGTGTAGCTCGGGGACCACAGCGGTAGCACCGCACCGCCCTGGGTGGCCGTGCCGTTGCCGCGGTAGGTGGGGTCGCGGAAGTTGGCGCCGCCGCCGATGAAGGCGCCCTTGAGGTAGCCGGTGGAGAAGGTATACCGGGTGAAGAGGTTGGCGCGCGTTTTGGTGTAGCCGGCATTCGGCACGCCATCGGGAATCGTGAGCAGGAACGCGTCCAGCTGCGGGGTGGGCTTACCCTGCGCCTTGGCTTCAGCTTGGAAACCCTTCAGCAGCGGTGCCCGGTTCTCCGTGACCACCTTGTTGGTCGCGGCGTTGAGCATCAGGCGCCAGTTGCGGGTCAGGTTGGCCACGATCTCAAACTCGTAGCCCTTGGTGGTGGTCGTCTGGTAGTCCTGCCCGGTGGGATTGAAGGTCTCCGGGAAGATCGCGGCGACCTCGTCGCGGACGCCGATCACCGGCGCCGGGTTGAAGCGCGCGTTGGGCTGGTAGTTGTCGTAGTAGGTCGTGTTGAACTCCACTCGCCCACCGAAGAGCGTAAAGCGCGCGGAGTAATCCTCGCCCTCGCCCACGGGGATGCTCTGCCGGATGCCCGGGTTGTACGTCAGGTTGCCCTCGCCGACGGAGATGCGGAACGACTGGGCGCGGTTGTAGGAGAACGCGATGTTCTCGTTCGCACGGAGGACGAGGCCGTAGTTGGCGCCGTCGACCTTGTACTGGACGAAGGCCGGGTTAGGCGCGAAGGCGTCGGGGATGAGGCGGTTCTCCCAGCTGTTCGCGATCGGCTGCGGCGCGCCGACCAGCGTCTTCATATTGAAGTGGTCGCGGCGGTATCCCACGAGCGTGTAGAGGTGGTTCTTGAGGTAGCGGCCCGACGCGCCCACGCCCCAACTCGGGGTGTAGAAGCGGCGGTAGACGATGTTGCCGCCGGCGGGCACGGCGTTGGAGAGGTCGGGGAACCAATTGGAGACGCCCGCCACGGGCCCGAGGTCGCCGGTCAAATCGCCGCCATCGCCGTCGCTGAGGTAGAAGCGGCGCATAAAGCGGTTATTGGTGAAGGTGGCTCGGTTCGCCGTGAAAGCGGCTTGGGTGCCGGCCTGGTTGACGGTGCCGACAAAGAGGGGGTTGGCCGGGTCGACGTACTCGCCCCACTTGGGCTTCTTCTGGCCGGGGTTGTCCTGGTGCTGCTGGACGTTGAGCACGAGCTGCTGGTGCATCCAGCGTGTCTCGAGGTCATAGACCGCGGAGAGACGGAGGTCGCGGACGATGTTGCCGTTGAGGTTCCGCGTGCGGAAGTACTCGGTGTAGAGCTCGTTGAAGCGCGGGTTGGCGCGGCCGTCGGGCAGGGTGGGGGTCAGGTCGCGGTACACGTTCCGCGCCGCCGCCACGTTCCACTGGTCGATCTGCTGCTGATAGAAATTCGCCGAGAACAGTAGGTTGAGATTGCGACCGACCTTCTGCTCCACATCGAGGCTCACCGAGCTGTAGGCGTTGTAGTAAGTCGAGTTCGGGCCCGCCACCTGCCAAGTCTTCGGGATAATCCCGGGATCGACTAGGGTGAGGTTGCTGCCGGCGCTGCGGCGGGTCCCGGTCGCCCGGTAAACCTGCTTCGTCGCGGGCACGTAGATCACGCCGCCGGCATTCGCGAGCGTCGTGACCGTGTTAAACGAGAAGCTGTCGATGAACAGCCCCTGAGCATTGACTGAGTCGATGCGCGACTTCTCCGCCATCAGGCTGATCGAGGTGGTCCGGAACGGCCGGTAGGTGACGGCGCCGTAGAGGCCGACGAAGTCGCGGCGGACGTGGCGAATCCACGAGTCGTTGTCAGACGCCACTGCGGCGAACCGGACTGCGACTTGGTTGCCGAGGCGGCGATTGAGGTCCAGCTCCGCGCGGCGGAAGCCCTCGCTGCCGAACATCAGCTTGGTCTTGGTCACGTTGCGCGTGAAGAGGCCCCGCTTCGTAATCTGGTTATTCGCTCCGCCCAAGTCGGCCTCGCCGTACAGGAAAGCGTTGGGCCCGCGCAGCAGCTCGACCCGCTCCGTGGCGAAGGAGTCCATCGGCGAGTACCAGATCCAGCCGTTGCGCATTGCGTAGTTGTTGACGATGCCGCGGAAGATGAGGCGATTCGAGAGCGCCGGGTCGGGGTTATCCTCGCCCGTCACGAACCATTTCGAGGCCTCGTTTACGTCGATCACCGCGAGGTCCTCCATCAGCTGGGAGTTCATCACCGAGATGGAGTTGGCGACATTCTTGAGCTCCTGCACCGTGCGCAGACCGGACGTGGTCTGCATCGACTCGTAGCCGAGGTCCTTGCCCTCCGTGACGGTGAACACGGAGAGTTGCACCGCGTCCTCGGCGACGGGCGGACGTGGGGCAGGGGCGGTTTGAGCGGAGAGCAGCGGGGCGAGCGAGGCGGCCAGCAGGAGGGCGCGGGGGAGGGAGACTTGGCGCATGGGACGGAGGTGTTGCGGCGGATCCAACCCGCCGTGGCACGGATGCGGCAAGCGCATTCCCGGCGGCGGATCGCCTCGCCTTTTACCGGCGCCGCGTTTCAACGGGCGCGATGAACCGCCGCCATTTCCTCACCCATTCTGCCGTCGCGGCCGCCGGGTCCGCCTTTGTCCCGGCCTTCGCCGCCGCCCCTGCCGCTAAAGCCACCGCCGGCGAAGGACCGTACGCGCCGGGCCCCAAGCCAGCGCCCGTGGTCAAGCCCGGGGAGTTCGTCTTCGCCGCCGCCCACTTCGACCATAATCACATCGCCGGCCAGTGCAGCGCGCTCGCTGCCGCCGGCGGCACCCTGAAATGGATCTACGAGCCGGATGTCCGGAAACACGCCCCTTTCCTCCAGCGCTACCCGGGGGTGAAGGTAGCGCGCGCGCTGGACGAGATTCTCGCTGACCCGGAGGTGCGGCTCGTCACCGCCGCCGCCGTGACCTCCGAGCGCGCCGCCCTCGGTGTCCGCGTGATGCAGGCGGGTAAGGACTACTTCACGGACAAGGCCCCTTGCACAACGCTGGAGCAACTCGCGGAAGCGCGGCGGGTGGCGGCCAGCACGGGGCGCAAGTATTTCACTTACTACGGGGAACGGCTCACCTCTGAAGCGGGGATGTTCGCCACCGATCTGGTAGCCGCCGGGGTGGTCGGCCGGGTGGTGCAGGTCGTCGGGCTTGGCCCGCACCGCCTGAACAAGGCCACGCGCCCCGCCTGGTTCTTCCAGCGCGAGAAGTACGGCGGCATCCTCTGCGACATCGGCAGCCACCAGTGCGAGCAGTTCCTCACCTACGCGGGAGCGCGCGACGCGACGGTCACGCACGCGGCGGTGGGTAACTTCGCCAACCCCGACACCCCGGAGCTCGAGGACTTCGGCGAGGCCTCGTTCGTGGGCGACAACGGGGCCACGAACCAGATCCGGGTCGATTGGCTCACCCCTGACGGCCTCTCCAACTGGGGCGACGGTCGGACGTTCATCCTCGGTACCAAGGGGTTCATCGAGCTGCGCAAATACGTCGACCTCACCCGCAACCCCAAGGGGGGCGAGGTTTTCATCGTAGACGGACGCGGCGAGTACCGCGTCGACGTCACCGGCCGCGTGGGCTACCGCTTCTTCGGAGAATTTATCCTCGATTGCCTCAACCGCACTGAAAAGGCCATGACGCAGGAGCACGCCTTCAAGGCGGCCGAATTGTGCCTGCGGGCGCAGGCGGCGGCGCGCCGACTCACGGGGTGAGCGGGGCGCGGGCGCTCAGAGGTACTTCACGTAGGCGACGCCGCGCGCGTCGACAAAGTGCAGGCTCCCCGGCTCCACCTTCGTGAGCCGGACCCCTAGGGTTCGGTCAATCACGTCGTTCACGCGGTAGACCCGGTCGTTGATCAGCACGCGGCTGTCTTCGCCCAGCGCGCGGACGCCGGCGACCCGGAGCGTCCCGATAAACGCGGTGATTTTCTCGTCTGGCCGGGCCGGCGCTGGGGCGGCCGCGGGGGCAGCAGGGCTGGCCGGGGCCGCAGTAGTCGCGGGTGTTACCGCTGGTGTCGTTGCGCTCAGCGCGATCGGCTCGGGACGGAGCGAAGGGGGGGGCGCGGGCGCGGCTGGGGTGGGCGTCGCCGGGGCGATGGTTGCGGGCGCCGCCGGCTGGGCCGGGGCGGCAGGGGCCGCTTTTTTCACGGGAGCGGAAGTTGCTGCCGGCGGGGGCGGCGGTGAAGGAGGGTTTACTACGGCGGGCGGCGCTTCGGTCGCGGCCGGGCGCGCGGCCGGCAGGACGGGCACGATGGCCGGAGCGGGCGCGGCCGGGGCGGTGGTCGCCGCAGGACGGGCGGCGGGGGCGACGGTGGCAGCCTTGCGCGGCGGCGCGTCCGGAGTGGTCCAGAAAAGTGTGAACGCGACCGACAGGACCACCAGCACAAGGGCGCCGCTGCCCAGCACCAGCAACCAGTGCTGGGCTGGCGTGCGAGCCTTCGACCGTCCGGAGGGACCGGCGCCGAGGGCGTCCGTTGGC
>CAIOTK010000062.1 GCA_903861185.1 uncultured Opitutia bacterium
AGTGACTGACGCCGGGTGGCATCGCTCAGGACCCGGTTGCCGTCGAGCGGAAATCGGATGGTTCAAGGCGCGGCGGGACTTTTTTGCGGACCGGCTAAACAAAAACCGGGGGCGTTCGTAGTGGACACAGGCGCGCGGGTCTTGCCCGCCGCTTTCGGGCGCAGCCCGACCGCGGGAAAACGGCGCGGAGAAAATGGGTCCTAGCGAAACTTGTAACCGGTCAGGCAGCAGGCGGCCGCCAGTTATAGGTTCCGCCTTGCCCCCTTCTCCCGTTGCGACCCCTTTTCCCGTTGGCCCGAACCATCGAGGAACCCAGCGGATAACCTGGCCAAAAGGTTCACCCGGCCAGGCGTTCGAGCCGCCAGCGCAGGGCCTCCGGGGCGGGCGCGTAGGCGCTCTCCGCCGGCGGGATCAGCGGCTGCCCGTCCAGCCGGAATAGCTCCTCCTCACCCCGGGAACGGCGCGGCTCCACCCGCCGCGACACGTGCCAGCGCGCGTCCGGCCCCGGCGGCTTCTCCGGCGCTTCGATCACGAACAGCCGCGACCCGAAAATCCGGGCCACGGGAGGCGTGCCAAAGGCGTCGACCCAGCCGATCCCTTGACCGTGCCCACATTCGCCCTAAACCCAGATTGATGAAGACCACCCTCAATCTCCCGGCCGATGTCGCCCAGACGCTGCGCCTAGAGTCGGTCCGCCGCGGCGGCCGGAAGGCGGGGTCGCTCACCTCCCTAGTCGCGGACGCGGTGCGCAGGACCTATGGTACGGCCGCCACCGGAAAAACTCGGGTCGATCTGACGCCCGGGCGGGTCGTAATCCGCGCCGGGGCCGACGCTCCCAAGCTCACCCCCGCGTTGCTCAAGGGCGTGCTCCACGACTGAGCCGTGAAGGTGCTGCTGGACAACGACGTGTTTTTCGCGGCGCTCGTGCGAGGTCATCCCCATCACGCCACTTCCCGTCGCTGGCTGGACCACACGAAGCCGACGGGATGGGGCATCGCCAGCGAGACGTACCTCGCCGCCGTCCGCCTGCTGATGAATCCCAAGGTTTTAGGTTCGGGTGCGCTACCCGCCGCCACCGCGGTGCGGGCGGTGGAGACGGAGCTGGGCGGACCCTTTCCCGGCCGCGTCCTCGTCGCCCCCCGAAGGCCCGACCGGGAGATGCTGGAAGCGGCCGCGGGGCACCGGGAGATCATGGACATCTGGCTGGTGCAGATCGCCCGCGATACCGGCCACAAACTCGCCACCCACGACCAGGGAGCCCTCTCCCGCTGGCCAAAAGACACGCTGGCCGTCGGCTAGCGCGGGCGTTCCGGCGGGGGGATGGAACGGGGCGAAACTTGTAACCGGTCAGGCGACGGGCGGGCGCTTGTGGCAGGTTTCGCCCTGACCCTCTTTCGCGTTGGCACAAAGGGCTACGCGGGAAGGAATTTTCGTCTTCACGACCGGGGCAAGATGCCCCGGCGACACCCAGCCCCGATCCGACCGGGGCGGCGCGCCCCGGCTACACCAAGCCGGCAGACAAACCCCGCACGTCAGTCGATCTCGTAGACCTCCACGATGCCCACGCCAGGCAGCGCGGGCTGGTCGAGGCGCGGATTCGCCGTGCGCAGCTCAAAGGGCCGCACGATCACGGTGTACGCGCCCGCCGGCAGGTCCACCAACACCGCCGGCTCCCGACGGTTGCCCGGCGCCCGCCCGGTCGCGAAGAGCGCCCGCTCGCCGTGCGTCGCCACGCGCGGCCGGAAATCATTCGCGGGACTCGCCCCACCCTCCGCGTCCCCGGTCCAGTCGTCGTTGCGCAGCAGCAGCGCGCCCCGCGCGTCCCGCAGTTCCAACTCCGGGTCGTCGAGCGTCCCCCCGAGGTTGAACGGCGGCCGCGCCAGGCTCGGCCCCAGCACCCGCAGCAGCACCCGCCGCGTCGCGCCCGCCGGCGCCTCCACCACAAAGCCCGCCACCAACTGCCGCTCGCCGCGGTCCGCGTAGCCGCGCGTCGCCAGGTTGATGATGCGGGTCGCGTCCGCGCCTACCTCGTAGGCCTCGACCAAGCCCGTGCCCGTCGTGCCCTCCGCGCCCTCGACGACCGCGGAGTACGCTCCCGCGGGCAAGGTCACCAAGACCGCCGCGTCGGCGCTGCCCGACGGGAATGGGAACGCCCCCGTGCGCGCCGCCGCCGCCGCCAGCGCCGGGCCTGACGC
The DNA here is from genome assembly GCA_903861185.1 of uncultured Opitutia bacterium. Classification (GTDB taxonomy): domain Bacteria; phylum Verrucomicrobiota; class Verrucomicrobiia; order Opitutales; family Opitutaceae; genus ER46. The sequence goes on from CAIOTK010000062.1 coordinate 2,196, forward strand.
CGCCCCGGCCCCCACCGGCAAGCCCCAGTCGTCGTTGAACGCCACCTCCTCCCCCGCGGCGAACACCCGCACCTGCGGATCCGCCAGCGCCCCCTCGACGCCCAGCCGCCCGAGCGCCGGGCCCGCCGCGCGCACGAGCAGCGTCCGCGGCCGCGGCCCTGCCACGACGAACCCACCGATCAGGACCTGGTCCCCGGTACCGACAAAGGCCCGCGTCGCCACGTTGATGAGCCGCCCCGCCGGGCGGGCCACAGTCTGCAATCGGTACGACGAGGTGAAGAACGCGGTCTGCTCAATGGTGCGCGCGTTGTCCGCCTCGCCCGGCTGCCCCGCCGCCACCCCGAGCGGCGCTGAGGCCGGCGCCGGCGCCGTCACCTCCGGGTTGGAGTAATAATCGAGCTCCACGCCCGGCGGGTACGACATCAGGTCGCGGTACTGCCGGCCGTCGGCCCCGGTGAAGCGGTGCCCGTAACTATACGGAAACGCCCCCGCGCCGCTCAGCGCGTTCGCACGGTCGTGCGCACACCCGAGGACGTGGCCGAATTCGTGCGCCACCACCGTGGTGCCGGAGAGAGCCCCATACCAAACGACCGAGAAGGCGAAGTCCGCGTTCGCCGGATCCTCGGGGTCATCGAGCAGGAAACTCAGGCCGCTGCTCGAGGTGTCGCTGCGCGCGAGGGCGAGGCACACGACGTCCGCACCTGCCGCGTCGCGCGCCGCGTGAATATCGTCCATCTGGCCGTCAGTCCGCTGGTAGAGGGCGGTCAACGCCGTGTCCTGGAGGCGGTTTGCCGCGGGCGCCTGCTCGTCGAAGGCGGTCTCGTGGACGCCGACGAGACGCACGCGGGCGGTCACCCGGCTGGCTTCGAGGGTCGCGTTGACGCGGCTGACCGCGAGGTCGAACGCGCCCTGCAGGGCGGCCGTGCGCGCGGCGCCGGAGAGCGTCGGCAGGACGGCCGCGGTGTGGACCATCAACACGTGCACCTCGGCGCGCTGCGGATTTTCGGGCAACGCGGACCCCCGGGCAGGCGGGGCGGAAAACGCCGCAACGCCGGTGCGCTCGGGCCGCCGCTGGCCGCCGCACGGGGGGACGAGCGCGGGAGCGACGCGGTACACCTGCGCGAGGGCGGCGGTGGCGGGCCGGAGCACGAAGCGGCCGAGCACGGGATCGTCGATTTCCGCGTGGAGGAAACCCGCGTGCCAGGCGAAGCGCGCGCGCCCACCCGCGCGGCCGGCGAGTTGTCCCGTGGCGATCCAGCGGTCGGGGCCGAGCAGTTCCGCGCCGGTCAGCACAACCTCAAGTTCGCCCCCGGCGGGCAACGGGAACCGCAGGCGGCCTGGTGCCGGGGAACGCCAGAAAGGGGACTGCTTGCCACCGAGCCACGCCGTGTCGACGCGCGCATAACGCACGGCGCGGGCGGGCGCGGGCAACGCGGCGGTCAGGGCGGCGGCCTCGGGCGGCTCCTCAAAGCGAAACGCGGCCGGCACGGGCGGTAGGGATGGCGGCGCGGAATCCGGCACGAGCGCGGGGTGGTTGGGTCGCCCCTGCGGGGACGCACTCGCCACCGGACTGGACCCGCGCGATTCACTGGGCGCCGTCAGCGGCGGAGCGCGCCGGCCGACCAACAGTCCGGCGAGCAAGGCGGCGGCCGCCAGCAGGCCAGACCAGCGCCAACGGCCGGAGCGGAGGGAAGCGGAGAGCCGACGCACCCCGCCACCGAAGCCCGGCGGGCGAGGCGAGACCAGCCCTTTCGCGCCGCGTCAGTCGAGGTACACGAGCTCGCTCGCGTTGAGGAGCGCGCGGCAGAACGCGGCGAGCCCGTGCGCAGCCACCAAGGGTTGCGCCGCCGCGCGTTCAGCGGCCGAGGGCGGCCGTTGCAGCGCCCGCGCGTAGGCCTCGCCGACCGGATCCGGTCCGGTGAGGCGCGCGGCGAAGGCAGCCGCGAGATCGAGCGTGAAGCGGTGATTGAGCAGGGTCAGCGCCTGCAGCGGGGTGGTGGTGCTGGCCCGGCGGGGCGCTGCCGCCGCGACATCGGGCAGGTCGAAGTCGCTGAGTACGTCGACCACGCTCGCGCGCGCGTTTTGGTGGTACACGGCCCGGCGGTAGGTCTCGGGCCCGGGGGCATCGAGCGGGAAGTAGGTCGAGACGTTGTTCTGCGTGAAGCGGTAGAGGCGGAACCCGGGCCCGCCCATCGGCTCGAGGCGGAGCTGACCGGACACGGCCAAGAGGGTGTCGCGGAGTTCCTCGGCGCCGAGGCGGCGCGGCGGGAAACGCCAGAGCAGGCGGCTGTCGCGGTCGACGGCGGCCGCCTCCGGCCGGTGCGCCGCGCTCTGGCGGTAGGTGCGCGAGAGCAGGATCTCGCGGTGCAAAGGTTTCAGCCGCCAACCGTGGTGCAGGAGGCGCCGCGCGAGGAAGTCGAGCAGCTCGGGATGCGACGGCGCGCCGCCGAGGAAGCCGAAGTCGCTCGGGGTGTCGACGAGGCCGGTGCCGAAGTGGTGCTGCCACACGCGGTTGGCGAGGACGCGGGGCGGGAGTGGGTTGCCCTCGGCCGTGATCCAGCGCGCGAGCGCCAAGCGCCGTTCGCCCTCGGGCGCGTCGGCTGGCAACGCGTACCCCGGCAACGCGCGCGCGAGAACCTCTAAGCTCGAGGGCGCCACTGGTTCGCCGGGCTTGGCGGGGTCGCCGCCCTTGTGGACGCGCGTCGGCTCGGCGGGCTGGGAGAACTTACCGGCCCAGACCTGCGGCAGTTTCGGGACCTGGTTGATCCGCGCCTGCACGCGCGCGCGCTGGCGTTCGAGCTCGGCGAGGCGCGTCTCCTCCTCCGGCGTGATGACCTCCGGCCGCAGGCGCTCGAGGCCCACGCGCTCGCTCCACGGCGCGCGATCCGCCGAGGACGCTACCGGGCGCCACTCCTGCCCATCGGAGGAGACTAAAATCTCGTATTCGCAGGGAGTCGCGCCTTGCGCCGGCCCCTCGGGCAGACCGCCGCCCTTGCTGTTGCTGAACACAATGCGGTGGATGCGCTCGGGGCGGGCAAAGGTGAGCGTCAGTTCGGCGGGCTGGCCGATGAACCACTGCTCGCCGTGGGCGCCGTCGATGCAGAGCTGCGGGCCGTAGGCCTCCGGGAAATCCTCCGCGACCGTGCCCCGGGCGCCCGCCGCACGGCCGCCGTGAGCCGCGAGGGCCACGTTGCGCCCGTCGACGCTCCAGACCTCGAACTCGGTCAGGCGGCCGCCCCCGCGCGTCGCCAGTCTGCCGCGGGGCCGCGGGGCCGCCCGTCCGGGCGCCTCCGTGTTGTTGCGGATGACGAAGCGCAGGTGGCGCGCCTCGACCTCCGCAAACGATTCTTCGGTGCGCACCGGATCCATCTTCCCACGCGGGAACGTCCGCTCCGCCAGCAACGCCTTGGCGCGGAGGTCGATCTCCCGGTCCAGCGCGTCGATCTCCTGATTCAATCCGGCGAGCTCCGCGTTCAGCTCGCGGGTGGCGGCCTGGAACGCGGCTCGCTGCTCGGCGGTGGCGATCACGCGCCGCCCGTGCTCCACGCCCTCGAAGGCGGCCCGCACGCGGTAGTAATCCTCGGTTGGGATGGGGTCGAATTTGTGGTGGTGGCAGCGGGCGCAACCGACCGTGAGGCCAAGGAACGCACCCGTGGTGGTGCTCACGACGTCGTCGAGCGTCGCGGCCCGGATCGCGGCCTTGGCCGCCGGATCTTGGTTGCCCACGTCGTCGTAGGGCCCGGCGACCAGAAACGCGCTGCCGACTTCGATCTCCGGCTGGTTCCGGCCAAGAACGTCGCCCGCGAGGTGCTCGGTGATGAAGCGGTCGAAAGGTTTGTCCGCGTTGAGCGAACCGATGACCCAGTCGCGGAACGGCCAGAGGTCATCGATGACGAAGTTGCGCTCGAAGCCGTTGCTCTCGCCGAAGCGCACGACGTCGAGCCAGTGCCGGCCCCAGCGTTCGCCGTAGCGCGGGGAGGCGAGGAGGCGGTCCGCGAGCGCGGCCACCGCCGCGTCGGCGTCGGCGGCGAACGCAGCGGTAAACGCGGTGACTTCCTCCGCGGTGGGAGGCAGGCCGGTGACGTCGTAACTCATCCGGCGGACGAGGGCGCGGGGGTCGGCGGGCGGGCTGGGCCGGAGATTCCGCTCGGTCAGCCGGGCGGCGATGAAGCCGTCGATCGAGTCGTGGGCGAAGGCGCCCGCGAGAGGCTGCAGCGACCACCAGTGCTGGTCCGCACGCCGCGCGGGCCCGGCGTCGCCCGTGCGCGGATCCGGGGCGCCGAGCCGCACCCAAGTGACGAGGTCGGCGATCACCGCGTCGGGGAGCCGCGGCTTGCGCGGCGGCATCGCGAAGTCGGGGTCAGTGTGGCGGACCGCTTGGATGAGGAGGCTTGCCTCGGGCTGGCCGGGCACGAGGGCGGGCTGGCCGCTGTCGCCGCCGCGTTCCCAGCCGGCTTTGGTGTCGAGGCGGAGGCCACCCTTGAGCTTGGCGGACTCGGCGCTGTGGCACTCGTAGCAATGCGCGACGAGCACCGGACGGATCTTCTGCTCGAAGAACGCGAGGCCCTCGTCGGCGGCGGCCGGGGCAGCGAGCGGCAGGAGGAGCAGCGCGGCCCACAAGAGGCGGCGCGGGGACACGGAGCGGGCGGCGTTCACGCGAGGACCGGGCGGATCACGTGCCCGTGGACGTCGGTGAGGCGGCGGTTGGCGCCGTTGTGGTAGTAGGTGAGCCGCTCGTGGTCGAAGCCAAGCAGGTGGAGGATCGTGGCGTGGAAGTCGTGCACCGTGGCGACGTCGACCGCGGCGCGGCGGCCGAAGTCGTCGGTGGCGCCGTGGGAGACGCCGCCCTTCACGCCGGCGCCCATCAGCCAGGTGGTGAAGGCGTCGGGGTTGTGGTCGCGGCCGCTGGTACCTTCCTGGTGCGTGGGCATCCGGCCGAATTCAGTGCACCAAACCACGAGGACATCGCGCAGCAGCCCGCGCTGCTTCAAATCGGTGAGCAGCGCAGCGGTGGGTCCGTCGAAGATCGGGGCGTGGCGCTCGTAATCGGCCTTGAGCGTCTTGTGCGCGTCCCAGTTGAGGAGACCGTCGACGGCACTGGCGCGCGAGGCGCAGTAGAGGCTGACGAAGCGGACGCCCTGCTCGAGGAAGCGGCGGGCAAGGAGGCAGTTACGGGCGTAGGCGGCCTTGAGCGGGTTGGCGTCGCCGGTGCCGTAGAGGGCGTGGACGTGGGCGGGCTCGCGGGCGAGGTCGGTGATTTCCGGGGCGGCGAGCTGCATCCGCGCGGCCAGCTCGTAGGCGGAAATGCGGGCGCCGAGCTCGTCGTGGCCGGGGCGGGCCTGCGCGTGCTCGCGGTTCATCGTGTCGAGGAAGGCGCGCGTCGCGGCATCCTCTGCGGCGGAGACTCCGGCGGGCCGGCTGGCGTTGCGGAGGGGGAGCTGGGCGGCGAGCGGGACGCCTTGGTGCCGGGCCGGGAGGAAACCGGGGCCCCAATTGGCTTTGCCGTTGGGCGGCTCGCCGCGGATGTCGGGCATCGCGACGAACGTGGGCAGGTTGTCGTTGAGGGAGCCGAGCGCGTGGCTGGCCCAAGCGCCGGCGCTGGGGAAGCCCTCGCGGGTGAACCCGGTGTTCATCGCAACGCAGCCCGGGCCGTGCGTGTTGGTGCGCGCGGTCATACTGTGGATGAACGCGATGTCGTCCACGTGGCGCGCGAGGGCGGGGAGCAGGGTGGAGATTGGTTTGCCGCTGCGGCCCGCGGGGCGGAACGCCCAGGGCGACTTCATCAGGTTACCGTTGCGCCCTTGGAAGGTGACCTCGGGTTCGGCGCCCGGCAGCGGCTGGCCGTCGTGGCGGTCGAGGAGCGGCTTGTGGTCCCAGAGGTCCACGTGGGAGGCGGCGCCGGGACAGAAAATCTGGAGGACCTGGCGCGCGCGGGGAGCGAAGTGCGTCGGGCCGGCGGTCGCCGCGACGGTGTCACGCGTCAGCAGGCGGGACAACGCGATGCCGGCGAGGCCGGTGTTCATCCGGCCGAGGAAGTGGCGGCGCGTGAGCTCGAGCGGGGTCATCGGGGGCCAAAGGGGCGGCGGGGGTGCGCCGGCGGGGGCCGCAGGGAGAAGCGAACAGATCGGCGGCGGGTTGGCCAGCCCGTTGCGGGACCTCGCGGCGCCGGCGGCTTAGAGCTCGTCGTCGCGCGCGCCGGGCAAGGCGGAGGCGGCGGGATCGTGCCGGACGCGTTCCAGCCAGGCGGCCATCAGGGGATCAGCGGCGCGCAGCCCCGCCGGCCAGGGCGCGGCGACGAGGTCGATCACCCGTCGCACGCCGTCGGCGGCGACCACGAAGTTCCGCGCGTGGAGGTCGGCGATGAGCCAAGGTTGGCCCTGGAAGAAGAAGAGCCGCGGGTGATCGCGGTTGGCGCGGAGAAAGCGGGAGGGGATCTCGATCAGGCCGGCCGGCAGGAAACCCGAGGTGTCCGCCCCTTGCGGGAGCGGTTCGCCGAGGACCTGCTTCGCCACCAAAATTCCCTCGGGGGTGACCGCGACCACCTCGGTGCCCATCCCGCCGAGGGCCTGGACGAGGAGGAGTTTCTCGAGGAGCCCGCGGTAATCGCCCAGCTCGGCGTCGGCCTGCAGGGCGGTCTCCGTCCCGGGGCGGAAGCCGAAGACGCTACCGATCCGCTTCTCTTCCCGCGGGAGGAAGAACTTGTACACGGAAGTATCGGCCTCGGCGAGGAAGGCGGAGGCCTCGACGCCGCTGTGCAGGTAGAGCAGGCGTGGGTTGCGCTCCTCGAGGGGATGCTCGACGTCGACGGCGAACCCAAAGTCCTCGAGCGGACGCACCGGCAGCCGCTCGCGGAATGCGCGGATGGCATCGCCGAGGGCAGCCCAGGGGCCCCCGGCGCCCTCCAGCAGGCTCACTTCGTCTTCCGCGAGGAGGACGAGATCGCGGTCCGAATCTGCTCGGAGACCGCATTCCGCTGCCGCCGCGCCGAGGCGAGCGAGCGCTTCCAGTCGGCGTTCGTGATCGTGCTGAAGGTCGGCGCGTTCCTCCGGGCCGGGGAGCCGCCGTCCTTGGATACGGGTGGGTCTGCCGGTGAAGGAGTCTTGCATGGGTCCGCCATACGCGAACCGAAGGCCGGGCCGGGGGGAAAAGCAAAGCTCTTCCTGCTCCCGTCGGCGGCCGCGGGCTCAGCGCGTCGGGCCGGGCCGGGCCCCGAGGCGCTCGAGCACTGGCGCCCCCAAGTCGAGGGTTTGAGTCGGGTAGGCGAAGGCGAGCCCCCGGGCCGCGACCAAGCGCAGCAACGCGAGGTTCACCTCCTGCCGCAGCTGCAGGCCGAGGCGGAAATCGGAATCCCGCGCCTCGTAGGCGAGCCAGACGTCGAGCGAAGACGCGCTGAAGTCGCGGAAGGCCACCTGCACCGACTTCGGCTCCACCTCGGCCCGTCCCTCCAGCAGCGCCCGGATCGCCGGCACCAATTCTTCCAACTGCTCCGGCCGGCTGGCATAGGTGAGCGCGAGCACCTGCTCGACGCGCCGCCCCGTGAACCGCGACAAATTGGTGATGGTGTCCGCCGCGACCGTCTTGTTCGGGATGACCATCAGCGACTTGTCCAAGAGGCGGATACGCGTGGAGCGGAGGCCGATGTCCTCGACCACGCCAACGTTAGCGCCGATCCGCACGGTCTCGCCGACGGTGTACGGCTGGTCGACCGCCACCACGATGGCGCCGAAGATGTTTGCGAGGGTGTCCTGCGCGGCGAGGGCGAAGGCGAGGCCGCCGATGCCGAGGCCGGCGAGGACCGCCTTCACGTCGAAGCCCAAACTCTGGAAGGTCAGCAACGCCGCCACCACCACGAAGCCGGTCAGCAGCGTCTTGCGGATCCACGGCATAAATGCCGCCACGCCGAGCGAGCGCTCGCGCGCCACCTCGTCCAGATGATCCAAGAGCGCCGCGAACGCCCGCCAGAGGCCCCAGAACACCACCAGTGAGAACGCGACCTGCGACCCGGCGCCGAGGTAATGATCCGCTGCCGCCGGCAGCTTCAGCACCCGCAGCGCGGAGAAGAGCCCAAAAACCACGACCAGCGCCGCCGCCGGGCCCTCTAGGGCCGGAAACATCTTGTCGTCGAGAGTCGTCTCCGTACGCGCGGCCAGCCGGCGCAAGGCCGGGAAGAATAAACGGGTGACGATGCGACGCGCCAGCAGCGCGATCAGCAGCATCACGAGGCTGATGGCGTGGTGGGCGAAGCTGTTACCGCTGGGGCGTAGGTCGAAAGCGGCCAGGGACTGGTCCACGACCTGCTCGAGATAATCGGGCGCCGCCGGGGTGGCGGCCGGCGCCTCCGCCGCGGCGGGCCGGGGAGTGTCGGCCGGTTCCGCGGCCCGCAGCGCGCCCGCCAGCACCAGCGGCACAAGCCACCGCACGAAGGACCAGAAGTTCATCCCCGACGACATCTCCCGGCGCGCCGGGTTGTCAAAGGCTTTGCCCAGGCCGCTTCAGACCGATGCCGCCGACGTGGCCACGCGCGAACGGCGCGTCCAGCCGACCAAAAACAGCGTCGCGAACAACAACCCCTCGACCACGTAGCGCAGGTAATCGTACGCCCGGGCCCCGTCCGCCGCGCCGGTGAATCCCTGCCAGAGCGGCTGGAACCACGCCGAAACCGCCGCGTCCGTCAGGATCATATCGCCCGCCACCTTACCCAGAATCGCCGCGCCGAGGAACACCACCACCGGGTACGTGGCCATCAGCCGCGAGATGAAATTGCTGGCGAACACCACCAGCGGGATGCTCAGCGCCAGGCCGAACAGCAGCAGCCCGAAGTGCCCGCGCGCCGAACCCGCCACGGCCAGCACGTTGTCGAGGGACATCGTGAGGTCGGCCACCAAGATCATCCAGACGGCCTGCCAGAGGCCGCCGGCACCCGCCGCACCCTCTTCCGCCCCATCGCCCTGCTTCAGCAGCTTGGTCGCGATCCACAGGATCAGCAGCCCGCCCACCAACTGGACGAATCGGACGGTGAGCAACTGCGAGGCCACGAAGGTCAGGCCGACGCGGAGCACCACCGCCGCCCCCGCCCCGAGCACGATCCCGATCATCCGCTGGCGCGCCGGGAGATTGCGCACCGCCAAGGCGATGACGACCGCGTTGTCGCCGGCCAGAACGATATCGATCCAGATGATGTTACTCACCGCGAGGATCCACTCGACGAGCGTCTGGGGTCCCGTGGTCAGGAGGGCGGCGAGGGGCGACATCGCCGCGGAGTGCATTTCGCGCCCCGAGAACGGTCAACGGCAAATCCGGTTCCCGCCCCAGCGGGAACCGGACACCGGAAGGGCACGCGCGGATCCGCGCCTGCGCCGACCTCAGGTCACCGCGATCCGGCGGGGCCGGACGGCCTCCGCCTTCGGCAGCGAGAGGCGCAGCACGCCGTCCCGCAACTCAGCGGCGATCCGGTCGGCCGCAACAGCCTGGCCGAGGGCGACCGCGAGCGCGAACGGCGCGTCGCTCGTCTCGCGGTGCAGCGCGGACCAGCCGGCCGGGGGCGTCCACGCGCGCCGGCCGACCACGCGCAGGACGTCCTGCTCGACGGTGACGTCGAGGCCGTCCCGAGCCACGCCGGGCAACTGGACCGTGAGGGCGAAGGCGTCATCGCTCTCGGTCAATTGATGGCTTGGCCGGAGCGTCGCGGGCGTGGCTGGGCCGGTGGGAGCGGAAAGGAGAGATTGGAAGAGGGTCATGGGAGAAAAGATTGGCGTTGGCTGGACGAGTGGAGCTTCAGGCGGCGTTGATCTGGATCCGGCGCGGCTGGGTCGCGGGGCGACGGGGCAGGGTGACCGTGAGGATGCCGTCGACGTAGGTCGCGCTCACCTGATCGGCGGCGGTGTCCTCGGGGACGGCGAGCGTGCGGCGGGCGAGCGGCTCTGCCGGCGTAGCGGCCGGCTTGGCGTCGCCGGCGGCGGGTGCGGTCGGCACCACCGAGAGCGTGAGCTGGCCATCGGCAAGGTCGATGCGAAGGTCCTCGCGGCGGCAGCCCGGGAGCACAGCGCGAACGTGCGTCGCGGCGGCGTCAGCGTAGAGGTCGACCGGAAAGGTAGCGGGTTCCTCGGCCGCTAGGGCGGCGGCGAAGAGGCGGTCCATCTCGGTCTCGAGACCGGACCACGGCGAGAGCCGGGAGCCGGAGCGGGAGACGGACCACGCAGGGAAGAGGGAGGAGCGGATTGGATTCATTTTGGTTGGATCGTTGTGACCCTCCTCTTGCACGTGGCGCGCCAGTCCGCCGCGAAGCGCAACTGCGCGCCGCGCAGTGGTTTGAGCTGCGGTGGCGAACGGGGCCGCGCCGGAGTGTCCCGCCCGGGCTGGCCCGGGTGTGCCCTTGCGTCCCATTCGGCGGCCCGGCGGGCGCGTGTTCCCTTTGACGCGGGCGGCGGGAGCGGGCAAAGCCTCGGCGGACACGATGAAGCACGCGTTCGATTTCGACACCGTCCCGGAGCGCCGGGGGACCGATTCCCAGAAGTGGCAGCGGTATGCGGGCCGCGACGTGCTGCCGCTGTGGGTGGCGGATATGGACTTTCCGGCGCCCCCGCCGGTGATCGAGGCGTTGCACCGACGCGTGGACCACGGGGTGTTCGGCTACGCGCGGCCGGTGGCGAGCACAACCGAGGCGGTCGTCGAGGCGCTGTGGCGGCGGCACGGCTGGCGGGTTGAGCCCGACTGGATCGTCTGGTTGCCGGGGCTGGTCGTCGGCCTAAACATAACGGCACTGGCCTGCGCGGAAGCCGGCGACGAGGTGCTCACGTTGTCGCCCGTATATCCCCCCTTCTCTTCCGCGCCGAGGAACAGTGCCCGCGTGCCGGTGGGCGTCCCGTGGGTGCGGGAGGCGGGTGGCTGGGGGATCGACTGGGACGGGCTGGAGGCGGCGGTGACCCCGCGGACGCGGCTCTTCCTGCTTTGCAACCCGCACAATCCGCTGGCCCGGGTGTGGCGGCGCGCCGAGTTGGAGCGGCTGGCGGAGTTCTGCGCCCGGCACCGGCTGATCCTCTGCTCCGACGAGATCCACTGCGACCTGATCCTCGACCCGACGCTGCCGCACGTGCCGTCGGCGAGCTTAGGGGCGGAAGCGGCGGCGCGCACCATCACCCTGATGGCGCCGAGCAAGACCTTCAACGTGCCGGGCCTGGGGACTTCGCTGGCGATCATCCCGGACGCGGCGTTGCGCCGGCGGTTCGAGCGGGCGGCGGCCGGCATCGTGGCCGAGGTGACGTGCTTAGGCTTCAGCGCCTGCGAGGCGGCGTACCGCGACGGCGAGCCCTGGCGGCAGGCGCTCCTCGATTACCTGCGGGGTAACCGCGATTTCCTGCTCGCGCAGCTCGCGCGCGATTTTCCCGGCATCACCGTGGAGGGGCCCGTCGAGGCCACCTACCTGCTGTGGATGAACGTCGCGGGCCTTGGTCTGCCCTCCCCCGTGGCGCACTTCGAGGCGCACGGCGTGGGCCTGAGCGACGGCGCGCCCTTCGGTTCCCCGCCCGGGCGCCACCTGCGGCTCAACTTCGGTTGCCCGCGCGCCACGCTCGAGGAGGCCCTCCGCCGGATGCGGGCGGCCGTGGCCGCCGCGTGACGCCCGTGCAGATCGGCCCTTACACCCTCGCCTCGAACCTCTGCCTGTCGCCGCTGGCGGGTTACACCAACCTGCCGATGCGGCAGACCATCCGCGAGCTCGGTGGCCTCGGCTGGACCACCACCGACCTCATCAACGCACGCTCGCTCCTCGAGCGCAGCCCAGCCGCCCTGCGTCTCTCCGCGTCTGCGCCCGACGACCGGCCCTTTTCCATCCAGCTGTTCGGCAGTGTGCCCGAGGAGATGCGCGACGCCGCGGTGCGCTGCCAGGAGCTCGGCGCCGACGCCGTCGACATCAATATGGGCTGCCCCGTGCGGAAGGTCGTTCGCGTCGGCGGCGGCTCCGCGATGATGACCGAGCTGGACCGCACCGCAGCGCTGGTGCGCGGGATGGTGGCCGCGGTGCGGATCCCGGTGACCGCCAAGATGCGACTCGGTTGGGACGAGGATAAC
>CAIOTK010000063.1 GCA_903861185.1 uncultured Opitutia bacterium
CGGCGGGGCGGCCGGGCGGGGAGTTCGCCCGCGCCGCGTTTGACCCGGAACGTCTGCTCGCGGCCGCCCTGCAGGCTGCGCCGTCTATTCCCCACCCTTTACCCGGATGAAACCTGCGTTCTCGCTCCGCGCCTTCGCCCTGCCCCTCGCGCTGGGGGTGCTGTGCCTGTTCTTTTACCTGCGCGAGCCGCTCTTCTTGGGCCCGCGCAACCTGACCCAGCTGCTGGTGGAGTTCGCGCTCACGGGCACTTTGGCCCTCGGGATGTTCCTGATCTTGCTGCCCGGCCAGATCGATTTGTCGGTGGGGAGTGGCGTCGGTTTGGTGGGCGGGATCGCGGCGGTTTTAGTGTTCCACCACGGTTGGCCGGCGGCGGCGGCGCTGGGCGCGGGCCTGGGGGCGGCGCTCCTCCTGTGGCTGCTGATGGGGACGCTGATCGTGCGGCAGCGGATCCCGGCGTTCATCATCACCTTGGGCGGGTTGCTGGTGTTCAAAGGCCTGTTCTGGCTGGTGATCCGCAACTCGACCGTGCCCGTCGTGGCGGGGGGCGGGGAGAACCTCTATTCGCGTCTGACCACCGGCTATCTCCCGTCCGCGATGGGCCTCGGGCTGACCGCCCTCGTGCTGGCGGGACTGGGGCTGGCGCAAGGGCGGGACCGGGCGGCGCGGCGGGCGTTGGGGTTGGCGGTGCCGCCGGTCTGGGGGACCGTCCTGCGCGCCGCGGCGGTGGCCTTGGCGGCGTTTGGGCTGGTCCTGTTGTGCAACCGGTTCCGGGGCGTGCCCGTGACCCTGCTGGTGTTGGCGGGGGCGGCAGGCCTCGTGCACTTTTTGACGCGCCACACGCCGTTTGGCCGGCACCTGTACGCGATTGGGGGAAACGAGGAGGCGGCGGGGTTGTCGGGTATTCCCGTGGCGCGGGTCCTGATCGGGGCGTACGGTCTGATGGGCGTGGCGGTGGCGCTGACGGGCTTTATGACGACGGCCTATGCCGGGGCTTCGACCACGACCGTGGGGGACCTGATGGAGTTGGATGCCATTGCGGCGTGCGTGATTGGTGGGACGGCGTTGCGGGGTGGCCGGGGGAGTGTGGGTGGGGTGTTGTGTGGGGCGCTGATTATGGCGGTGCTGTTGAATGGGATGACCTTGTTGGCGGTGGAGCCGGAGCTGAAGTTCATCGCCCGGGGGAGCGTGCTGGCGTTGGCCGTATGGCTGGACGTGCGTTTCGGTGGGGAAGCGAGGGGTTGAGGGGTGGTGTACGCCCCGGCTGCATCTCCGCGGCGCTGGTCCCGGCCGGAGTTCAGTTAGAGTTTAAGCGGTCTGGTGTAGCTGGGGCGCGCCGCCCCGGTGATAGCGGACCAAAACCCATCCCGCGGAGCCATTGGTTCCCTACGCACGGCTCGCTTCCACCGCCCTCCCCTTCCGCGCGCTCCGCTAATCGCCTCCGCGGCGCCTATGGGCGCCACCCCAATCCCCGCCACGCCCTCGACCCTTTGCGCCTTTTGCGGCCATCCTCCGGCACCCCCCGTTTTCAGGTTTAATCCCGTTTGACCGGCCTTCCGTAAGATCGCATCTTACGCGGATGACCACCTGTATCTCGAGCAAGGGTCAGATCGTCCTGCCCGCGGCGATCCGCCAGCGGGATGGGATCGCCCCCGGCGAAACCTTTGCCATCGAACGGCTTGATCGTGGCGACTACCGGCTTACCCGTCTGACGCGCCCGGCCAATGCGGGGCTGGTGGATTGGCTGCTGGCTTGTCCGGCGAAGGGGTTCTACACGCCGATACCGTCCGAAAGCACCGATAGCCTGTGACCTATCTGGTGGATGCCAATGTGCGCCGGCGCGGCGAAGCGATGCCGGTCAAGGACCGCATGATCGCCGCCACGGCGCTGGTCCACGGCCTGCGGGTGGCGACCCGCAACACGCGCGATTTCGCCAAGGCGCGGGTGGCGGTCGTGGATCCGTTTGCTTAGCCCGGGGCCATCCTCCGGGCGCCGAGCGAACTCGCCACGCAGAGCTAGCCACAAGAGGCGCAAGGGGCTCTATCCGAGAGCGGAGGCGTGCGTGGCGTCTATAGACGCCGCGGGCCTGCAGGGAGGGAGCCATTCGGGCAGGGCTCGAGCCGCAGTGCTTCGGCCCGCGCAGCGATACGAGCTGGAGGATATTCGTGGCCTCGGTTCGGAGCCCTTCCCTACGAACACTCCCGCTCTAGCGTCCGCGGCGCCTATAGGCGCCACGCGAACCTGCGCCGCGACCTCGACCCCTTGCGCCTTTTGTGGCGATCTCCCGCTGCCGGGGTCTTTGCAGACGGGCCATTCGGATCAGAGGACGTTAAAGCCGTGTTCTCGGAAGTGCTGGTCGAACGCAAACGCGGTCGTGATCGCCTCCTCCCGCATTGCGGTGAAGCTCACCGCATCGACGAGGCTGAGGCGGCGACGGCCCGCATCCAGCACCAACGTCTTGGCGGTCGCGAAGCGGGCTTCGGAAACCTCCAGCCAGTTCACCACCGGGACGTGGGCGCGGTCGAACCGCCGCACCGCTTCAACACCGAAGCGGGCTTGGAGTAGCGACCAGGTTTCCAGCCGCACATAGACGGTGGAGCAAAGCGCGGCCTGTTCGGTCATCAGGCGCCGCCAGATCAGCGCCGCCGCGGCGTGGTGACGGTCATCCTCGTCGTGGAGGCTGAGCCAGGCCGAGGTGTCGACCGGGATCACCAGCGGTTCCCGGCGCCAAGGTAGCGATCGTGGTGCTCGCCTAGATCCCGGACGCCGGAGCGGAATCCCCCGATGGCCCGGCGGGCCCGTTCCCATCGGTCGGGCTGGGCCACCTGCGCCGCGGCCGGCCGCACCAGATGGGCCTCGACGCTCTCGCGCACGAGGGCCGCCACCGGCTGCCCACGTCGGCGGGCCGTCGCCCGCAGGCACTTCACCTGGGCTGCTGTGAACTGAACCAAGAGACGGACCATAATGGTAGGGATGTTGGAAGGTGATCGGAGCGTCAAGGGACCCGGCCCACCGGCCGCGAAGGGTTCCCTTCGCCCCCTGACCGCGCCACGTTGCCCAACCGCGCAAGGATTAGGCCAGCCGTCCGAGGCCCGCGTTTACAGGGTGAATCTCGTCTGACCCGACGGCGTAAAGCCTCGGTCTGCCCTGATGTTGATCCGGATGTCGAGCTGGGGGTTGATCGTCCTACCCGTAGCCTCAGCGAAGGCGGATACACGATGGCTTGGTGTAGCCGGGGAATCCTTCCCCGGCCGGAAGAACGCATCCCCTGGACGCGCAGCCCTTCCCGCGGCGCCGCGGATCGCTTGCGGGGCAGGTGTCCCGTCCCTTCTTCCGGGGCAAAATGCCCCGGCACCATCGATCTGCGGTGTCTCCGAATGCCGAATCAAATGACGCCGCGTCACAGGACCACGGCCTCGGCTCGGAGCTCTCCCCTCGAAGCGCTCCCGTACTCGCGTCCGCGGCGCCTATGGGCGCCACGCCGACCTCCGCCACAACTTGGACCCTTTGCGCTTTTTGTGGCCATCCTCCCGCTGCCGGGGTCTTTCGTCCTGAAGTAGGCCCGTTTCGCTTCGCCCGGGGCAAAATGCCCCGGCTACACCGATCCGCGGCGTCTCCGAATGCCGAATCAAATGACGCTGCGGGACAGAACCTTGGGCTCGGCCCGGAGCCTTCCCGTCAGAGCGCTCGCCTGATCGCGTCCGCGGCGCCTATGGGCGCCACGCCGACCTCCGCCACGCCCTGGACCCTTTGCGCTTTTTGTGGCCATCCTCCCGCCTGATGGGGTCTCTGGTTCAGAATGAGGCCCGTTTCGCTGCGCCCGGGGCGACACGCCCCAGCTACATCGATCCGCGGCGTCTCCAGGCCCGGCCCGGCATCCTGGTACGATCTCCGTCCATTCATCCTTCGGTGATCCTTCGGTTCTGAATATAGAAATCGCCCGGTTTACCTCTGAAGGACCGAAGGATAACCGAAGGATGACTGTTGGCACA
>CAIOTK010000064.1 GCA_903861185.1 uncultured Opitutia bacterium
CCGGGCGGCGATCCCAACGAAAATCTCTCCGCCAATACAAGCTACTCCCTCTCCTCTTCCCTCACCCTCGCCAATTCTCCCGCCAGCTCCGATTCGGTAGTTTGGCTGGGGCACGGCTTCACGACCAGCGTGGGTGCGAATTACGGCACGTGGACCGGCTACGTGGATTTCACTTTCGCCGGATCTGGTGGCAGCGGCGTCCCCGACGCCAGCCGCACGGCCCTGCTCCTCGCCCCCGGCACGCTGCTCCTGCTCGGCTTGGCCGGGCGTGCGCGGCGGCGGGGCTGAGATTTAGTCCCTCACGTCCGAACGACGACGACCAAGGGTCCCGCAGTCGCGGGACCTTTTTTATTCCATTCGTGTCCGCGGGTGCGGGGGATGGGATGCGTGTGGTCGGGGGGCCGGGGCGGCGCGCCCTAGCTACACCAGACCGCTGGCTTCGCGGCCTGCGGGGGATCGATGTAGCCGGGGCGTGCCGCCCCGGTGGGTGCAGGCGGGGTTGAGATTTACTCCCTCACCACCGTACGAAGACGGCCAAGGGTCCCGCAGTCGCGGGACCTTTTTTTATTCAATTCGCGCCCGGGGCCCGGCGCACGTAGAGCGGCACACTCGCCATGTGGCGGCCGTCGAGGGCGAGGTCGATCGAGTACTCGCCGAACTGGTCCAGCTTGAGGCCGGCGATATTGGCCACGACCTGGATCGCGTTCGAATCCGCGTCCGGCGGCATCTGGACCTGCAGGGCGATGTCGATCGGCGGGAGCAGCGCCTTGCCGTCGTCATCGACGATCGCGAGGCGGAGCTGGCGCTGGCCCTCTTCGAACTTTTGGAAGCGGATCTTGACCGCGAGGCAGCAGTGGGGATGCGTCGCGGGGACCTGCCGGGCGAAGATGCTGTCGAAGCTGCCGGCGACGGTGAGCTTGCCACCGTAATCGGCCGCGAAATCGCACAAGGTGAAAATCTCGATGGTCATCAGGAAAGGGCGCGGAGCGTGGCGGCGCGGAGCACGGTGGCGAGCGCGGATTCCGCGTACGCCTGACATCGCGGTTGCGTGTCGCGCGGCGGCGACGCAAGGTCCGGCGCCGTGACCTCCCTGCGCCTCATTGCTCCCCTCCTTGCCCTCGCCGCCGGCGTGGGTGCGGGCGAGCCGCGGACGACGCCCGGGATCGTGCCGCCCGTCCCCTTGGTCGCGGCGGCCGGAGCCGGTGCCGGGGCGGAACCGGGCCTCACGCTGGCCGCGGCGCGGCGGGCGCAGGACCTCGGCCTACCCGGGGTCGCGGCCGATCTGTACCGACGCCTGCGCACGCCGGAGGCGGCGGATCCGGACGGTCTGACTTTGGCCTTGGCAACCGCGCTGATCGACGCGGGCCGGGCGGAGGAGGCGCTGCCGGTGCTGGAGGCATACCGGGGCGCCCGCGGGTCCGCGTGGCAGTTACGGTTCGGGCTGGCGGCGAGCCAGTTGCGGCGCCTCGAGGCGGCGCGCGCGGCCGTGGCGGCAGTGCGGGAGGCAGACCTGCCGGCGGGTGACCGCGCTTGGTGGTGGTTCCTGCAGGGTGAATTGGCGGATCTGGCCCGGGCGGGAGAATTCGCGCGGGCGAACGAGTTTTATCGGCGTGCGGAGGAGGCGGCCCCGAACGACCTAGCGCGGGCCCGGTTCCAGTTGGCCGCGGAGAGCCTCCGCCTCCGCTTGGGGACCCCGCGCGAAGCCGACCTGAAGGCGATGCGGGAGAACTATGAGCGCCAGCAGGGCTCCGCGCTCGGTTACGGCTTCGCCCAGACCTATGCCGTGGCCTTGGACATCCTCGGGCAGAAGGGTCAGGCGGTCACCTTCCTGCAAGGCGTGCTCGTCGGACTGCCGCGCGCGGAACGCGTCTGGTGGGACAAGTTGCGGCTCGTGCTCGGCCTGATCGGCGATAAGTCCCGGACCGGGGCGGGTCGTAACGCCTTGGGCCAATTGCTGGAGTCGGGTCACGATCCCCTGCGCCAGCGGCAGGCCTTGCAGATCCTGGCGGCCGAGTCGGGAGCGGAGCCGGAGCGGGCGCAGTTCCGGGCGCTGTTGAACCGCCTCTTGGACGCGCGGCCGGACCATCCGATTAAGGAGAGCCTCCTTTACTTTCGGGCCCAGTTGGCGCTGTTGGAGCGGGAGTCCGCCACGGCGGAGGAGGATGCGAACGCACTGTTGCGGCAGTTCCCGCTGTCCCCGTTGCGAGTCCACGCGCTCGGAGTGCTGACCCAGTCCGCGTGGGAGCAGCGGCGTTACCGCTTGGCGGCGGATTTCGCGCAGCGGACCCGCGCGGAGCTGCGGTCGCAGGGGCCGGCGCGCGAGGGCGAGGCGGCGCTGGCGCTGCTGGAGGCGGAGGCGTGGTTCCGGGCCGGGCTAGCTTCGGGGGATCGAGCAGATTACCGCGGGGCGGCGGCGGCGTATGCGGCGGTGGTGCGCGCGCGGA
>CAIOTK010000065.1 GCA_903861185.1 uncultured Opitutia bacterium
GAATGGATCTTGGGGTCGCGGGTTCAAATCCCGTTGGCCGCCCCATTTTCAGCGATGTACTTCGTCTACATCCTCGTTTGCGCAGTGACCGGGCGCTCCTACGTCGGCCATACGGATCACCTCATCCGCCGTTACCGTCTCCACTGTGAGGGTGGCACCCGCACGACGCGCGAGAAGTTGCTCCAGCCGTACGTCGCCCACTGGGAGCTTTTCCCCTCGCGCGCCGCAGCGATGCAACGGGAACGCTACTTTAAAGCCGGCTCCGGGCATCGCGTACGTCAGGAAATTGTCGCCGCCAGCCGGCTCGCGCATCCACCGCAGGGTTAGAGCATTCTGCCGTACGGCAGAATGGATCTTGGGGTCGCGGGTTCAAATCCCGTTGGCCGCCCCATTTTTAGCGATATACTTCGTCTACATCCTCGTTTGCGCAGTGACCGGGCGCTCCTACGTCGGCCACACGGATCACCTCATCCGCCGGTGAGACCAGCCGCCCGCTCCTCGTCGCTCACCTTGCGCCGGGATTCGCGCCCATCGTCCGTCTTTACCGGGTTGAATCTCCGGCCGGTCCGGCCTAACCCTCGCCCAAAGCCCGACCGATGAAGCCGAAGCTGAAGCACGAGCTCAGGACCCCTTTGAACCACATTCTGGGCTACTCCGAGATGCTGCTCGAGGACGCGCCTGCACTGGAAATCGGCGACTGGCATCGGGGCCTAGAGCGGATCCAGGAACTCGGGCAACTCCTCCAGCGCGGGGTCGATGACCTCCCCTCCCCGCCGGTCGAGGCCGACGGCACGCGCCCGCAACCCCGCACACCCCCGGAATGGCCTAGTCTCGTCGGGGAAATTCGCGGGCTGGCGGAGCGCCTCGCGGCTCTCGCACCGCCCGGCCAGCAAGACGCCCCGGCAGATCTGGCCCGGATCCGCGACGCCGCGGACAACTTCGGTCGACTGCTTGCGGCGCTCACCACCGCCGCGGCAGGCGATCGCGTGGAGGTGGAGTCGGAGGAGCCCGGCGGCGAGGCGGACCCCAACCCACCCACGCGCAACGGGGACCCCGGCCGAATTCTGGTCGTCGATGATGACGAGGGTAATCGCCAGATGCTGGAGCGACGTCTCCATCGCCTCGGTCATCAGGTACAATGCGCCGCGGACGGGCGCGCAGCCCTCGCCTTGCTGCACCGGGAACCCCAAGACTTGGTGCTGCTCGATATCCAGATGCCGGTGCTAGATGGGGAGGCGACCCTGCGGATCCTGCGCTCCGACCCGGTGCTGCGCCGCGTGCCGGTGATCGTCCTCTCAGCCTCGCGGGACCTGAGCCGGGTAGTGCGCTGCATCGAGCTCGGGGCGGAGGATTACCTGCCCAAACCCTTTAACCCCATCCTGCTCCAGGCCCGCATCAAAGCCTGCCTCGACAAGAAGCGTCTCCAGGATCGGGAGACCGAACACTTGCGCCAGATCGAGGACCTCCTGCATGTGATTTTGCCCCGGGACGTGGCGCGCGAGTTACAAGCGACCCAACGGGTGCAACCGCGGGCCGTGCCGGAAGTGGCCGTCCTGTTCACGGATCTCGCCGGTTTTACCCAGTGGTGCGCGGGCAAGTCGGCGATCGAGGTGCACCGCGAACTGCAGGGCCTCGTTGAGACCTTCGAAGACATCGCCCTCCGGCACGGGCTCGAGAAGATCAAGACCATCGGGGACTCCTTCATGGCCGTAGCCGGTCTGCTCGCCCCGCTGCCCAACCCGGCCGCCGCCGCCGTGGCGTGCGGCCTCGAGATGACGCGCGCGGCCGCCGCCCACGGGCAAGGCTGGCGCCTCCGCGTCGGGATCCACACCGGACCCGTGAGCGCCGGGGTCGTCGGACGCCAAAAGTACCAATATGATCTCTGGGGCGACACCGTGAACACCGCCTCGCGGATGGAACAGGCGGCGCCGCCGGGGGGCGTCTGCGTGGAGGCCTCGACTTGGGCGCGAATCGCCGCCCTCTATCTGGGAGAGTCGCTGGGCATCGTGCAACTGAAGGGCAAGGGCGAGCGGGAGATTTACCGGATCGACGGCCCGCGGAATATCCCGGCGAAAGGTGAACCCGCTATCGATTAGCGGGCTGGGGGCGAGCAGCTCGACGAGGCGCTCGCGGAACGGGCCGGTTAGGATGCACAGACGCGGGAAAACATAACCCTGCCCGTCAGAGACCGCGCTACGACTGCCTCTCGCGGGGATTTCGTCCCGCGAACGGAAAGTAGTGCCAAGGCTCAGCGGCGACGCCGAGCCAGCACGAGAGAGACCAAGGTCACCGACAGGAGGGCCAACCACGGGCCCCGCTCCGGGACGCCGGCGGACGGCGTTGCGGTGGCGGAAGCGCCGCCGATGTCTTGGAATCCGTTGGAGACGCCCGCAGTGAGCGTGCTAAACGCCAACGTCGTAAGGGCGCCTGATGCAGTGTTTACGGTGTACCACTGGCCCGTGTCGTAAGCATGACCGTAGAGCGTAGAGCCGGTGGAGTCGAAAGAGAGCTGCAACTTGTC
>CAIOTK010000066.1 GCA_903861185.1 uncultured Opitutia bacterium
CATCCAGGGCGGCGGCAAGTCGGCCGACATCCAGGGCCGCGTGAAGCTCATCCGCCGCCAGATCGACGAGACCACCTCCGACTACGACCGCGAGAAGCTCCAGGAGCGCCTCGCCAAGCTGGCCGGCGGCGTCGCCGTCATCCACGTCGGCGCGGCCTCCGAGGCCGAGCTGAAGGAGAAGAAGGACCGCGTCGACGACGCCCTCCACGCCACCCGTGCGGCGGTCGAGGAAGGCATCGTCCCCGGCGGCGGCGTCGCGCTGCTCCGCACCGCCAAGGCCATCGACAGCCTCAAGCTCGAGGGTGACGAGGCCATCGGTGCCCAGATCGTCCGCCGGGCGATCGAGTCCCCCATCCGGATGCTCTGCGCCAACGCTGGCGTCGAGGGTGCGGTCGTGGTGGGTCAGATCGCCTCCAACAAGGGCAACTACGGCTACAATGTGGCCACGGGCGAGTACGAGGACCTGGTGAAGGCCGGCGTCGTCGACCCGACCAAGGTCACCCGTACCGCCCTGCAGAATGCGGCCTCCGTGGCCGGCCTGCTGCTCACCACCGAGTGCATGATCACCGAGATCCCGGAGAAGAAGGAAGCTCCGGCGGCCGGCGGTCACGGCCACGGTCCGGGCGGCATGGATTACTAAGTCCGGTCCGGATCCTTCCGGATTAGACCCCACGGCGCGCCACCCTCGGGTGGCGCGCCTTCTTTTTGGCGGCCCGCGAGCGCAGCGTTGTCAGCCGCCCGGGAGCCGCCATCGTTCGGGGATGCGCCTGCCGCTCTGCCTGGCCCTACTCGCCCTCGGCACCCTGCCCGCCGCGGAAACCACCCCGCCGGAGGCGCCAGCCAACCCGCCCGACCTCTTCGCCGCGCCCGCCGTGACCCGGCCGCTGCGCATCGCGATCTACCAAGGGCCCGGGGCCGGGGAATCCGGCGTCACCACCGTCACCCGCCGCGCCCAGCAGTTGCCGGGCGCCACCGTGACCGCGCTGACCCCGGCGGAGATCGGCACGCGGGACCTCTCCGGCTTCGATCTGATCGTGTTCTCCGGTGGCAGCGGCAGCGCTCAGGCCAAGGCCATCGGGGAGGCCGGGCGGCGGCAGGTCCGGGCCTTTGTGGAGAACGGGGGCGGATACCTCGGGATCTGCGCCGGCGCGTACTTGGCCTGCGCCGGGTTCGACTGGGGCCTGGGGATCCTCAATGCCCGGACTGTTTCGAACAAATGGCAGCGCGGCCGCGGGATGATGCGGATCCAATTGTCGCCGGGGGGCCAGCAGCTGTTCGGCCCGGTGGCCGATCCCTTCACCATTCGTTACGCGAACGGCCCCATCATTAAGCCGCTGGGCCGGGAGGGCCTGCCGCCCTACGAGGTGGCCGCGTGGTTCCGGACGGAGATCGCCCGCAACGGGACGCCGGAGGGCGTGATGCTGCACTCGCCGGCGGCCGTGCACGCGCCGTTTGGCCGCGGCCGAGTGCTGACGATCTCCCCGCACGCCGAGGATACGCCGGGACTGGAGCACTTTATTCCCCGGGCCCTAGCTTGGCTCGCTGCCCCCCGTTGAGGTCCCGCGGATGGAACTGATCTTTCTCGGCACTGGGACCTCGCAGGGGGTGCCGATGATTGCCTGCGACTGCGCCGTCTGCCGTTCGCCCGATCCACGCAACCGGCGTTCCCGGGCCTCGGTGCACGTGGTGATGGACGGCCTGCACGTGCAGGTCGATGCCGCGCCCGAGTTCCGGCTCCAGTGCCTCCGGGAGGACATCCGCCAGCTCGACCTGTTTATCCTCACCCACGGCCACGCGGACCACGTGGTGGGGATGGACGACCTGCGCCGCTTCTGCGACCTGCGGGACGGCACCGCGCTGACCGTCTATGGCACCGAGGAGGGGCTGGGCCGGGTGGCGGCGATCTACCCCTATGCCTTGGGCGAACGGCCCCGGTCGCGGGGTTACGCGGCGTTCCGGCTAACGCCGATGCCGGCACGACTGGAGTTTCCCCAGGGTACCATTGAGGCGACCCTGTTGCCCCACGGCGGGATCAACACCCTCGGTCTCGTCTTCACCGAACGGAGTTCCGGCCGCCGGCTGGCCTACTATACGGACTGCAAGACCGTCCCCCCGGAGGCCGTGGCGCTGGCGCGCGGGGCCGAGGTGCTGGTGCTGGACGGACTCCGTCCTATGCCCCACCCGTCGCACCTTTCCCTCGATGAGGCGGTAGCGGTGGCCCGGGAGATCGGCGCCCAACAGACGCTGCTGACGCACCTAACCCACCTGAGCGATCACGCCCCGCTGGCGGCGAGCCTGCCCGCGGGCGTCGTGCCGGCCCACGACGGCCTGCGGATCACCCTGTAAGCCCAGTTGGCGGCTTAGGGCGCCTGCAGCGGCCAGACGCGGGGGATGACCACGAGGGCGACCACTAGGCAGAGCAGGTTGAGCGGCACCCCGATACGGACGAAGTCGCGGAAGCGATAGCCGCCGATGCCGTAAATGTAGGTGTTCGTCTGGTAACCGATGGGGGTGGCGAAGGCAGCGCTGGCGGCGATCGTGACCCCGATAATGAAGGGCCGACTATCGAGGCCTGCCTCCCCGGCGACTCCGATCGCGATGGGCACCATCAGGGCTGCGACCGCGTTATTGGAGAGGATCTCCGTCAGGAGCAGCGTGAGGACATACAGCGTAGCCAGCATCACCATTGGCTTGCTCGGACCGGAAACCACGTGGCCGACCCCGGAGACGACGTTGCGCGCGAGCCAGTCAGCGGCGCCGGTCTGCTGCATCGCCACGCCGAGCGCGAGCATCCCGAAGATCATCATCAGGAGCGGCCATTCCACCGCCTCGTAGGCTTCCTTGGGCTTAATGCAGCCGGTGAGGCACATCACCAGCGCCCCGGCGAGGGCGCCGAGGTGGATGGGAACGAGGCCCAGCGTCTCCAGC
The DNA here is from genome assembly GCA_903861185.1 of uncultured Opitutia bacterium. Taxonomy (GTDB): domain Bacteria; phylum Verrucomicrobiota; class Verrucomicrobiia; order Opitutales; family Opitutaceae; genus ER46. The sequence goes on from CAIOTK010000066.1 coordinate 2,929, forward strand.
GCGATGACGCCGGCGATCGTGGCCAGCACCAGCGGGATCCGACCGTGGCGGGAGACGGAAGGCAGGGGCGGGCGATCGAAGAGGATGATGTCATCTCCCCGCCGGAGGGCGTTCACCGCCTGTTCAGTACCCATCATCAGCAGGATATCTCCCATCTGGAGGGGAATCGTCTCGAGCTTGTCGCGGACGTTCTCGCCACCCCGGTGGATGGCGAGGACGATCACGCGGAAGCGCTGGCGGAAGTTCAGTTCGCCGATGCTCTGGCCGATGATCTCGGAGTTCGGAGCAATGGCGCCCTCGACCACCACCCCCTCGTGGGTCGCGATCTGCTCCAGTCCCGCTTCGGCGGTGAAGTCGAAGCCAGGCATCGCACGGGCGTGGGCGATGCCGGAGGGGAGGCAGGCGAGGACCATCCGGTCGCCTTCCTCCAGCGGCGTGCGTTCCGGGTCGACGTCGATGCCCACCCCGTCGCGCACGACCTCAATCACCCGGAAGCCCCGGGCGCGGGTGAGTCCGGCGGCGCGGAGGCTCTTCCCGTTCAGGGGAGAACCGGGGGGCACGTAGGCCTCGGTGAAGTATTCCCGGCGTTCGTCCTCGCTCAGCGTGGCGGTGAGCGGCTCCCGGTTCGGCAGCAGCCGTCGGCCCGCCAGCCCCAGGTAGAGGGCTCCGAGGAGGGCTGCCGGCACCCCTACCGCAGCCAGTTCGAACATCCCGAGCCCGGGCAGGTCTCGCTCCACCAGAATACCGTTCGCCACCAAGTTGGTGCTGGTGCCGATCAGGGTGCAATTCCCGCCTAGGACGGCGGCAAACGAGACCGGGATCAGGAACTTCGACACCGGGAGGCGCATCCGTCGGGCGAGGCTGATGGCCACCGGCACAAAGACGACCACCACGGGGGTGTTATTGATCCAGGCCGAAACGAAGGCCACCAGCAGCACCAGCAGGAAGATTACCAGGGGATAGGGCAGCCCCTGGACCCGTTCTAGGCTGCCGGACAGGTAGTCGAGCGCCCCGCACCGCAGGAGGGCGGCGCAGAGGACAAAGAGGGCCGCGACCGTGAGGGGGGCCGGGTTCGCGAACACCGCGAAGACATCCGCCACCGGGACTAGCCCCGAGACCGCGATCACCACGAGCACGCCCAGCGCCACGACATCGGGTGGGAACTTTTCCCACACGAAGCCGGCCATGGCGATCACCACGAGCGCCAAGACGAGGGCGATTTCCAGCGTCATCAGGCGCGCACGCTGGCAGCGTGATCCCGCTGGGCCGAGCCGAAAACCACCCGCGCTCCGGAAAACCCGCCGGACCGTCCAACCGCACAAGCTTTGACACGGCGGCCGCGGCGGTGGTGTCCTTCGGGCGCTCCCGACCCACCATGGCCAAAATCTACTCCGACATCACCGCCACGATCGGCAACACGCCCTTGGTCCGCCTGAACCGCACTGCGGCCGCGCACGAGGCCGGCGCCGAGATCCTGTTGAAGCTCGAGTTCTTCAACCCGCTCTCGAGCGTTAAGGACCGTATCGGCGTCTCGATGATCGAAGATGCCCTGCAGAGCGGGAAGATCAACGCCCAGACCGTCCTGATCGAGCCGACCTCGGGCAACACGGGGATCGCCCTCGCGTTCGTCGCCGCGGCCAAGGGCCTGAAGCTGATCCTGACGATGCCCGAGACGATGAGTATGGAGCGTCGGAAGCTGCTCAAGATTCTGGGCGCGCGGCTGGTGCTGACCGAGGGGCCGAAGGGCATGAAGGGCGCCATCGCCAAGGCGGAGGAGCTCGCCGCTCGGATCCCCAATTCCGTTATCCTCCAGCAGTTCAACAATCCGGCCAACCCGGCCGTGCACCGCCGCACCACCGCCGAGGAGATCTGGCGGGATACCGACGGTAAGGTGGACATCGTAGTCGCCGGAGTCGGCACCGGCGGCACCATCACGGGCATCGGCGAGGTGCTCAAGGCGCGTAAGCCCTCGGTGAAGATCGTCGCGGTGGAACCCGATGCTTCCCCGGTGCTCTCCGGCGGTACGCCGGGCCCCCACAAGCTGCAGGGTATCGGCGCCGGCTTCGTGCCCGGGGTGCTCAACGCCAAGATCTACGATGAGGTGATCCGGGTGAAGGAGACCGACTCCGGCCCCGTTTCGAAGCAGATCAACCAGCTGGACGGCATCCCCGTGGGCATCTCGTCCGGGGCCATCGCCTGGGCGGCCCTGCAGCTCGCCCGCCGGCCGGAGAATAAGGGCAAGCAGATCGTCGCCATCATTCCCTCCAGCAGCGAGCGCTACCTGTCGTCCTGGCTCTTCGCTGACATCAACACCGAGAGCGACTCGCTGGACGACCTGCTGCCGCCCGCCTAAGCGGGCAGCAGAGACGGGCGCAGCGGCCTCCGGGGGCGGTTTAACGCCGCTCCCGGTACCAGCCGAAGAAGGCGACGGCGAGGGCGGCCATCGCACCGAAGACGCCCACCAGCTTCATCATCACGCCCGCCAGCAGCTGGTCGTCCGCCGCCGAGAAATTGGGGAACAGGCGGGGAGCGTACTCGTACGTGGGGTAGAGGACGTCGTGGCTGAAGGTAATGTAGGCAAACACTGGGGTCATCGCGATGAGGACCCCAAGCAGGTAGACCATCTGCACCCCGGGCCGGCGCCGCGGCAGCGCCCGGGAAGGGCTGAACAGGGGCCACCAGTACAGGAGCGCCGCCCCAAAGAACATCAGGTGTTCAATGATGTGCACCAAACGGTTCTGGAGCGCCCAGTCATAGAGCATCGGCGCGTGCCAAGCGCCCACCACAATGATGTAGGTTGAGCCTGCGATTAACGGATGGGTCACCAGCCGCAGGACCGGGTGCAGCCCGCGGGCCCCGAGCACCGGGTCGATCATCCAAGCCGGCAGCCCCCGCAGGAAGAGGATCGCCGCGGGATAGATCATCAGCTGGTGCTGCAGCATATGGGCGCTGAACAGGTAGCGTTCGGCGACCTGGTCCAACGGGGAGCCCACGGCCAGATAGAAGAACAGCAGCCCGGAATAGAACTGGAGGGCTTGTCCGAGGGGCCAGGGTGTCCCCGGGGCTAGGCGGGCGCGGAACGGACCCGCAAGCACGGCCCAGAGCCAGCCGGCGACCACGAGACCCCCGATGAGCCAAGGTTCATTGTGCCAATGGCGCCAGTCGATCATAGGCGGGTCCGGCGGGCCGGGAGGGATTCAGGCGGCGGGCGTTGCACGGGAGCGAGGGGTCGGAAGGACGCGCCGAAATCGCCGCGCTGCAACTCGGATTGAACAAGGCGCAAAAAAACCCGGTCCCGCGCGGCGGCGGAACCGGGTGGGAAGGAAGGTGCCCCGTTCAGGAGGTGGGCAGGGGCAGGCTCGCCTCGGCGGAGAACAGCGCGAGGAGGGCCCAGACCGTACCGGAGGCGAGCACCAGCCCAATGAAGAATAAGATCGTGCAAAACGGCTTATCCCACCGGAGGTGCATAAAGTAGAAGATAACGAACAGGAACTTCACCAGCGAGAGGACCACCAGGGAGGTGATGAGCACCCACTTGGGGAAGGGCAGAAACACGGCGACGATCTCGATGCCCGTGATGACCGCGAGAAGCATCGCGATCTGGACGTAGATCTGGAACTTACTCTCGTCGTGGCCGTGATCGGCGGCGTGGCCGCCGGCGGGGGAATGGGCGCTCATGGGAGATCAGAGGTATTCGAGCAAGTAGACGGCGGTGAAGATCACGATCCAGACGATATCGACGAAGTGCCAGTAGAGGCCCATCGACTCGACATCGATCGCATTAGCCTCACCGAAGGCGACGGGGCCACGGGGACGGGCGAACCAAACGCAGGCCGCGACGGTGGCGAGGGCGCCGGCCATCGCGAGGAACTCCGCTTTCACGAAGTGGCCCAAGGCGGCGCCAATGCTCGGCTCCACCTGGATCGCGTGCACCAGACCGAGCGTCACCTTTAGGCACAGGCCAAGGAAGGCGAGCAGGGCCAGCGCGTGTAGCAGCTGGTGCGAAAACCACGTGCGTTGCACCGAGCCCGCACCCGGTTTGAAGGAGCGGACGTACATCAGCGTGAGCCAAAGCACCCCGATCGCGACGTGGCAGCCGTGCGTCCCCGTAAGGGTGTAGAAGGTCGTCCCGAGCATGCTGTTCGAGAGGGTCATCTTCTTGTCCACCACGAAGTGCTGGAACTCGTACACTTGGCACCCGAGGAAGATCATCCCGAAGAAGATCGTCGTCAGCAGCGACCACCGGCAGCTCCGCACGTTGCCCTTCTGGATCGCCGTGACGGCCAAGGCCATCATCAGCGAGGACATCAGGAGGATGAAGGTAGAGAAGGACGTCAGTTCGACGCTGAAGACGGCCTTTGGATCCAAGCCACCCGCGGGCGGGTGCAGGCGATAGACCAGATGGGTGGCGATCAGCACCCCGAAGAACATACAGTCCGAAGCTAGAAACGCCCACATGAGCAGCTTCTTGTTCGGAATACCCGTGGACGTAGACGGGTCGTGGTGGTGATCGATCGAAGCGGAGGCCGCGTGGCTGCTCATGGGAGGTGGGGGGCGGGCGAGGGTCAGTGCTTGGCGTGGCCGTGGTCGTCGCCGTGGCCCTTCACGGGCTTGCCGTCCTTGTCGAGGTGCAGGTGGTAACCCTCGTTGCCCTCCAGCGACCAGAAGTAGATGCCAATCAGGGTCACGAGGCCGCCGAGGAGCGACAGGCCCAGTTTCCAATGGATGCCCGGGACGTCCCACTTCGCCTCAAAAGCGGTGGAGCCGACGCCGACGATGAGGAGCCCGAAGCTGGCGACGAAGGGCCAGATCGAGTTGAAGGGCATATGGATACCGCCGTGGTCGGTCTCGGCCTTCTCGGCGACGGCGCGTTCGGCCGCAATCTGCTCGCGGTTATTCTTCTCGTACCAGAAGGCGTCGCGGTCGTGGACCGTGGGGATGACGCGGAAGTTGTACTCAGGGGGCGGGTTGGGCAGCGACCATTCGAGGGTGCGGCCATCCCA
>CAIOTK010000067.1 GCA_903861185.1 uncultured Opitutia bacterium
GCTCGCCCCGAACCGCGCGCGTCTGGCCCGGCTGGCGGGTCTGGCCGATCAGCGAGAATCCGCTCCGGAATTCCGCTTGGACGCCGGTCCGGACGACGCAGGCCCCTTGGCGGCAGCGCCAAGTTTCACCGTATCCGCGGTTCGTTGGCCCGTGCTGGCCGGCCTGGAAGGCCGCGGTCTGCTCCTACGCCCGACCGGTCCGGCCCGCGCCCGCGTGGTGCTGTTCCCCGATGCTGATCAGGAGGCGGAACAGCTCGCCGGCTTGCTGCCCGGGCTCGCCCCCGCCCACCAGGCCGCCCGGCGCCTAGCGGAGGCGGGCTGCGAGGTCCTGGTCCCACGACTGTTAGACCGGGACGACACCTACTCCGGTAATCCGGCGATCGGCCGGCTCACCAACCAGACCCATCGCGAATGGATCTACCGGCAGTCCTTTCCGCTGGGCCGCCATCCCATCGGCTACGAGGTGCAGCAAGCGCGGGCCGCCGTAGACATCTGGGCCCGGCGGGGCGACGGGCTGCCCGTAGGCGTCGCCGGATGGGGCGAAGGTGGCCTGCTCGCCCTCTTCTCCGCCGCGCTTGAGACTCGCTTCGCAGTCGCGCTCGTCAGCGGCTACTTTGGTCCCCGCGAACGGCTCGCGGAGGAACCCCTCTATCGAAACCTTTTCGGGTACCTGCGAGAGTTCGGCGACGCGGAGCTGGCTCGCCTCATCCTGCCGCGAAGACTTGTCGTGGAAGCCGCGCCCGGACCCGAGATCGGCGGGCCCCCCGCGCCACGGGCAGGACGTGCCGGCGCCGCGCCCGGCCGGCTGACCTCCGTGCCCGAGTCGGAGGTAGGGCGCGAAGTTGCGCGGGCCGCGGAGCGCGCCGGTCCTTGGGCGGCTCATCTTCGGTTGATCACTCCGCGCGGAGCCTCTGCTCCGGCCTTCGGTTCGGCGGCCCTCGGCGCCTTTCTGAGCCAGCTCGGTGGACCGGAGCTTGTCCTCGTCCCGCCGGGGCCCACTCCCTTACTCCGGCGCGCGGTTCCGGATCGCTTGCGGGTCCAACGCGAGGTGGTCGCGGCCCACGCGGCCCACGCGCAGGCTCTTATCGTAGAGGGCCAGCGGACACGAGATGACTTTCTGTGGCGGCGGGTGCAGGTGCGGGAACCCGCGGAGTGGCGAGCCGAAATGATACCGTTTCGTGAACACTTTCATACCCAGGTCATCGGGGTCTGGCCCGATTCGGGGAAGCCGTCCCGCGTCCGTGCCCGACTCCTAGCCGAGCGCCCGGCGTGGACGGTCCACGAGGTGGTGCTCGAGCGCGGAGACGCCCCGTTGGCGTGGGGCCATCTGCTACTGCCCCGCGGGCTGCGGCCCGGGGAGAAGCGACCGGTGGTCGTTGCGCAGCACGGGCTCGAGGGGCTGCCGGCAGACCTTTGGGAGGAAGACTCCGCCAGCCGCAACTTCGCCACCTACCGAGCATTCGCGGCGCGCCTCGCCGAGCGCGGCTTCATCGTATTCGCGCCGCACAACCTCTACCGCGGGCCCGAGTTCCGGCAGTTGCAGCGGCTCGCCCATCCGCTCGGGCTGAGCCTTTTTTCGCTGATCACCGCGCAACACGCCGCGATCCTCGACTGGCTGGGGACGCTGGCCGCCGTCGACGCGGGGCGCATCGGGTTCTACGGGCTGTCGTACGGTGGTGCTACCGCGATGCGGGTGCCAGCCGTATTGGAGCGCTACGCCGCAGTTGTCTGCTCGGGCAACTTCAACGAATGGGTTTGGAAGCTCGCGACGACCGATTGGACCGGGAGCTACGTCTTCACCCGCGAGTACGAGATGCCAGAGTTCAACCTAGGCTCTACGTTTGGGCACGCCGAGATGGCGGCTCTGATTGCGCCGCGGCCGTTTATGGTCGAACGCGGCCACGGCGACGGGGTCGGGACCGACGAATGGGTGTCCTTCGAGTACGCCAAGGTGCGGCGACTCTACGCGCGTCTCGGCATCCCGGAGCGCACCGCGATCGAATATTTCGAGGGCGGCCACGTCATCCGCGGCGAGGGAACGTACCGGTTTCTCCATCGCCACCTCGCGTGGCCGGAGCCACGCTGAGCGACCGCCGCTCACTTCCTCCGCCACGATCCGTCCGCACCCTGGATCCAATGGCCGGGGCGCGCCAGTTCGGCGAGCTGCGCCAGACGCTTGCGATCCAGTGGCCACGCACGAGCTGAGGATAGCCGCAAAGGCTCCAATACGCGACGCGCCGTGTACCGCGGCGGAAAATGAGCCGAAAGCGGCTCCATTTACTTTTGCATGGAGCCAAGCTCTTTGGCGCGCAGCGTGGCGCGCGCACGCAGTGGCGCTCAGAGCACGGGCACGGCCGGTAGCCGCCAAATCTCGGTCGCGTACTCGCGGATCGTCCGGTCACTGGAGAATTTGCCCATCCGCGCGGTGTTGAGGATCGCGCGGCGGGCCCAGCCGGAGCGGTCGCGGAAGGCAGCGTCGACCCGCGCCTGGCAATCACTGTAGCTGCGGAAATCCTCGAGGACCATATACGGATCGCCCCCGTGGAGAAGGCTGTCGTGCAGCGGCGCGAAGGCGCCGTGCTCACCGGGCGTGAAGTAGTCGCTGCCGATCCAGTCGATCACGGCGCGCAGTTCCTCGTCGGCTTGGTAGCGGGACCACGGCTGGTAGCCGCCGGCGCGCAGCGCTTCGACCTCCTCGACCGTGAGGCCGAAGATGAAGATGTTATCGTCCCCGACTTCCTCGCGGATCTCGACATTGGCCCCGTCGAGGGTGCCGATGGTGAGGGCGCCATTGAGGGAGAGCTTCATATTGCCGGTGCCTGAGGCCTCTTTACCGGCGGTAGAAATCTGCTCCGAGAGGTCCGCCGCAGGGATGATGCGCTCCGCCAGCGAGACCCGGTAATTCGGGAGGAACGCGACCTTGAGTTTCCCGTTCAAGCGCGCGTCCCCATTAATGCGGGCGCCGATCACGTTGATCGCCCGGATAATGTTCTTCGCCAGATCGTAGCCCGGGGCAGCTTTGGCAGCGAACACGAACACGCGCGGGACCACATCGAGGTCCGGCTGCTGGAGGAGTCGCCGGTACAGGGCGAGGATATGGAGCAGGTTGAGGTGCTGGCGCTTGTACTCGTGCAGGCGCTTGATCTGCACGTCGAAGAGGGCATCGGGCGAGACCTCAATCCCGCATTCGGTACGAATCACCGCGGCGAGGTCCGCCTTGTTGGCGCGCTTGATGGCCATGAACTCGGCCTGAAAGGCCGCGTCGTCCGCCCAGCGCTCGAGGCCACGCAGGCGGTCGAGATCCCGCGGCCAGGCGTCCCCTAGCTGCCGCGTGATCAGCGCGGCGAGGCGCGGGTTACACTTCAGCAGCCAGCGCCGCGGAGTAATGCCGTTGGTCTTGTTCTGCAGACGGCCCGGGTACAGGGCGTCGAACTCCGGGAAAAGGTTCCTCCGGAGCAGGGCCGTGTGGAGCGCGGCCACGCCGTTCACCGCGTGGGAGCCGACCACTGCGAGATTGGCCATCCGCACGGCCTTGCCGCCGCCCTCCTCGATCAGCGAACAAGCGCGCTTCTTCGCGATTTCGCCCGGCCATTTCCGCTCCACCTCGACCAGCAAGCGGTCGTTGATCGCGTAGATCAGCTGGAGGTGCCGCGGCAGAACGCGCTCGAACAACGCCACGCCCCACCGCTCCAGCGCCTCGGGCAGCAGCGTGTGATTGGTGTAGGCGAACGTGCGGGTGACGATGCCCCACGCGCGATCCCACGGTAGCTGCTCCTCGTCGATCAGCAGGCGCAGCAGTTCCACGACCGCGATCGCTGGGTGGGTGTCGTTGAGCTGCACGGCGACCTTGTCCGCGAAATTGTCCCACGAGTTGCCCGGGATCCGGCGGTGCCGGCGGATGATGTCGCGCAGGGAGCAGGCGACAAAGAAGTACTGCTGCACCAGACGCAGCTCCTTGCCGTTCTCCGTCTTGTCGTTCGGGTAGAGGACCTTCGAGACCGTCTCCCCCACGGCTTTCTCGCGCACGGCGTCGACGTAGCCCCCGCTATTGAAGGCGGCGAGGTCGAAGTCCTCCGTGGCCTTCGAGGTCCACAGCCGGAGCAGGTTGACGGTCATCGTCCCGAAGCCGGCCACGGGGATGTCGCGCGGGACGCCGAGGATGGTCTTGGTGTCGACCCACCGCGGGCGGTAATGGCCACGGTCATCGAACACGTTTTCCACGCGGCCGTAGAGCCGCACTTCCTGCGTGTATTCGGGACGGACCACTTCCCAGGGATCGCCGAACAGCGTCCAGCTGTCGGGATGCTCAACCTGGTGGCCATCGACGAAGGCCTGGCGGAACAAGCCGAACTCGTAATAGATGCCGTAGCCGAGCGCCGGGTAGTCCAGGGTCGCGAGCGAATCGAGGAAACAAGCCGCCAGACGACCGAGGCCGCCGTTGCCGAGGCCCATATCGACCTCCGACTCACGCACCACGTCGAAGTCCTGTCCGAGCTCGGCCAGCGCCGCACGGGCGGTGTCGTACAGGCCGGTCGCGATCAGATTGTTGCCGAAGAGCCGGCCCATCAGGTACTCGAGCGAGAAGTAGTAGAGTCGACGGACGTTCTCCCGGTTGTGCACCGCCTGCGTCTGGATCATCCGCTCGTGGATGGTGTCGCGGAGGGCGAGCACCGTAGCCACCCACCAGTCGCGCGGCGTAGCCGAGCCGGCGTGCCGCGCCAGGGTCGAGACGAGGTGGCGCTGGATCAGCGCACGCATCACCTCGGTCGTCTCCTCCGCTCCCGCCCCACCGTTTGTCGCGGCCGCCCGCACCTTCCCCGCCACCCCCTTGGATTTCACTGCGTTTGCCATAGGACTTCCTAACCCTGAAGAAAGAACCGTGACAGCGCGAGCCCCTCCTCGCAGTTATTTCTGAAAACGACGCGCCAACTCCCCGTGGTTCAGCTCAATGTAGGTGGGCCGGCCTGACGGACTTGTCAGGGGACTGGCGGTGGCGAAGAGTTCCGCGAGCAGGCCGCGCAGCTCCGCCTCGCCGGTGGCCACCGGCAGGCGCACCGCCTTCGCGACCGCCAAGCGCGCTAGCTCCTCGCGCGCCGGACCAAGCTCACCGTGGGGCAGGCGGCCATCTCGGCAGGCGCCGAGGAACTCACGTAGGAACGGCTCGGCATCGGCTGGCTCCATCCAAGCCGGGATCGCCTCGATGCGGAAAAAGTTGCGGCCGAATTCGGCCACTTCAAACGCGTGCCGGCCGAGGAACGCGATCCGGTCGACCAGCATCGCCGTCGCGATGGCATCGAGTTCCACCGGCTGGGGCAACAGGAGCCGCTGGCTGGGCACCTCGCCGGCCTGGAATTGGCCGCGCAGTCGCTCATACCAGACCCGCTCGTGCGCGGCGCGGCGGTCGAGGAGCACCAACCCGGCCGGGGTCTCGAAAAGCACGTAACTGCCGTGGGCCACCCCGACGTAACGCCACGACGGCGCTACCCGTGGTCCGGCCTCAGGCACCGCAACGGGGACGGGCGCGGCAGGTGCCGGCGCGGAGAGTGGCGCGCC
>CAIOTK010000068.1 GCA_903861185.1 uncultured Opitutia bacterium
GCCCGGCGTCCCGCTTACCCCCGGCAGCAGCGAGGGCCGTCGGGAAGATATCGAGCGAAATGACCGGCTGAGAATAAGTGCGGCCGGCCGGGATCCGGGCGGGCCAAGCCACAAGGAACGGGACGCGGATGCCGCCTTCGAATACGTCGCCTTTCTGGCCGCGCAGCGGGTGGTTCACCGAAGCGTTGGCATTGCGCTTGGTCATCGGCCCGCCGTTGTCGGAAAGGAAGAAGATCAGCGTGCGCTCACGCTGGCCGACGGCCTCAAGGGTATCGAGGATTCGCCCGACGGCCTCATCCACCGTAGCGACCATCGCGGCGTAGGTGCGGCGGCGTTCGTCCGCTATCGCGGCAAAGCGCGCGAGCTGGTCCGCCCGGGCTTGCAGGGGCGTGTGCGGCGCATTGAAGGAGACATAAAGGAACCAGGGCTTCGGGGCCCGGGCGTAGCGGGAGACCGCGGCGACGGCCTCTTCGCCCAGCCGCGTCGTGAGTTCCCCCACTTCGGGCTCTGGGGCCGCGTTGCGCAGAATGGGCGACGTATGTTCGGCGTCGCCGGTGCTGGCCGCTTTCTTACCGGCCCCCACTTCAACCTCGACGATCGAGCCCGGAAAGTAACGGTGACCGCCGCCGAGAAAACCGAAGAAGTCGTCGAACCCACGGCGATTGGGATGGAACTGCGGCTGCGAGCCGAGGTGCCATTTGCCGATCACCCCCGTCTGATAGCCGGCGCCACGCAGGGCATCACCGAGGGTAACCTCGGACAGCGGCAAGCCGTGGTTAGCGGCGGTGGCGTCCCACTTGGGATTGTACTCATAGCCGAACCGTTGCTGGTAACGGCCCGTCATAAACCCGGCGCGAGAGGGACTGCAGACCGGATAGGAAACGTAGCCGTCGGAGCAGCGAACCCCGGAGGCGGCGAGACGGTCGAGATGGGGCGTGGTAATGTCACGCCCACCCTGAAAGCCGACGTCGTTGTAACCGAGATCATCGACGACGATCAGAAGGACGTTAGGCCGCGGCTCGGCGGCGCGCGTCACCGTGAAACCCCAAAGCATTAAAAGCAGGATCGTATGGAAGCAGCGCATCGGGCGTTCGGGGTTAGGAATCGACTGGGAGCGGACCTAAGGGGAGGAAAGTCGCGAGCGCGAGGGTAACCGGAGCCAGCCCGAGCGGGAGCAACGGCTGGTTCAAGGCAGCCGTCCTCCGGCGGGAATGTAGGCACATCTTGGCCGGCAGCTCAGGGGCGAAGAAACAGATCGCTCGTCACCACCGCTTCGATCAGCGAACGAAGGCCAGGGGGCTGCGACGGAAAAGCCGCGAGCATCTTTTCCACGCTCGGCTCATCCAGCACCCCGATACGCCGACCGCAGGCATAGGTAAGGAGACGATCCGCGAGCATCCGGGCGAAAATGTCGCGGCGTTTGACCAAGACCTGCTTGAGGCCGGCAACGTCGGAGAACTTATCCCCGCCGGGCAGTTCCCCCGCGGCGTCGATCGGTTTCTTCCCGTAACTCGTCCGCCACGCGCCAACGGGGTCGAAGTTTTCGAGCGCAAACCCCAGTGGATCGATCTTCTGGTGGCACCCGTAACAGTTCGGTGACTCGCGATGCTTGCTGACCAACTCGCGGATCGACTTGGCCCCGCGCACATCGGGATCAATGGCCGGCACATCATCGGGCGGCGGGGGCGGCGGCGTGCCGAGGATGTTTTCCAACAGGAATACTCCGCGCACCACGGGCGAGGTCTCGATCCCGTTGGCCGACACCGTCAGCACCGAGCCCATCCCCAGCAGGCCGCCCCGGCGGGCGTCGGGGAATACAACTTTGCGGAACTCGTGCGCGCGGGCGGGATCGCCGAGATCACCGACGCCATAATGCGTCGCCAGCGGCTGGTTGAGGAAGCTGTAGTTGGCGTCGAGAAAGCCAAGGATACTGGCATCGCGGGCGATGAGATCGCGCATGAAGAGCCGGGTCTCCGTCTTGAACGCGTTTTCTAGGTCTTTAGAGTAATAGGGCTCGAATTGCCTCCGATCGGGCGGCATCGAGCCGAGACTCCGGAGGTTCAGCCAACTGTCCAAGAACCCCGCAACCAACGCCTCGGCGCGCGGGCTGGCCAGCATCCGGCGGGTCTGCGCGACCAGGACCTCCGGCCGCACCAACTCGCCGCTGGCCGCGAGCCGGAGCAATTCGGCGTCGGGCGGCGTCGACCAGAGAAAATAGGCCAGCCGCGAGGCGAGCGCGAAACCGCTGAGCCGAGGCCGGGCCTGCGCATCGTCGCCGGCGGGCCCGGTGTCCTGCGCGAGGTAGAGAAACGACGGGGAAGTAAGCACCGCCTTGAGCGCGGCCTTGAGGCCCTCCAGCGGCGAACGGCCCGTGGCCATGCGTTTAGTCGCCACCCCCACGAGACGCTCCACCTCTTCATCCGTAGCTGGGCGGCGGTAGGCGCGGTCAGCGAAGCGCCGCAGGACCTCGCGCAGGTGTTCTGGGGCGAACGGCTTGTCGCCTAGAACCGCCTGCTGGCTCGCGGGCGGCCATTGTTCAACGAGCGGCCCCCGGACTTTGACTTCGTGGATGCGGATGTGCGGCAACTGCCCTTCGACGACACTGATGATCCGATTCAGGACGATCCCGAGCCCGTTCTTGCGGTCCCGGTTGCGTTCGCCCGGCCCGTCTTCCTTCGGCCACTTGTCTTTGTGGTACTCGATGATCCGCGCCCACGAATTGCGGGCGCTTTTCGAGCCATTGGGGAACACAAAGCGCGGGGTTTGGCCGGCATCCAGCCAGACGCGGACCGTCCGCCAAGCGGGTTCGCCGTCCTCCAGCACCAGTTCGGCGAGCATCGGTTGCAGCGGTTGCGGCTGATACAGCGCGCCGGCTTTCGCATCGCCGGGCACCAATCCAAGCCGAAAAGGTTCACGCGCATCGGTGCCGAAGATCTTCGGGTCATACGGGTGCTGCCGGTTCATCGCCTGCACCCGCACCTGAATTTCATAGTAACCGTCCACCGGCACCCCTGCTTCGAAGGCGCTGATAAAGCCGTAGCCGCCTTCGTGGTGCGGGGTGTCCATACATTCGTACAAGCCGATGAAGCTATGGTTGAGCCGCCGGTGGGCGTTGCTCATTTCGGGCTGGGTCTTGAAGTCGCCGCGGAAATGCCACGTGCGCTCTTCCGGCCGAGCCTGCAGCGCAAAGGCCTTTTCGACCACGGCATCCGCCGCCTCAAGGTACTGTTCCAGCAGGTAGCCCGAGGTGCGGAGGACGTCGCCGAGATTGTCCATCTGCTCCTCGGCCTGGTCGCGGGGGAAATTGGTGGTCGGATCGAAGGCCGCCATCTTCAGAGCGAAGAGGTCGCCGACCGTATTCAGATACTCGCGGCGGTTCAGGCGGCGCAGCACCGTGCGGCCGCCGGTGCTCGCGAGCGCCTCGCGCCCCTCAGATAGCGCGCGAGCCAATTGCTCCAAGACCGCTTTCTGTTCGGCTGGCGTCGGCTGCTTGGCCTCGGCCGGCGGCATGTCGCCGAGGTGGAGCTGATCCAGTATGTCCTTCAGGGCGAGCAGGGTGTCCTCCTTCGCCGCCGGCAGCAGCAGCGCGTCGAAACGCCGGTCGGCCTTCTGTTTCTCGGGACCGTGGCACTCGATACAATAGGTGGTGACGAAGCGCTGGATCGCCGCCGGATCGGCCGCGGCGTGGAGCGGGGCGGCCAATGCGGCCAGCAATCCAAGCGCCGAAAACCAAAGGGAGCGCAGCATGGACCGGAAAGGAGCGTGAGGCCGGAGCGGCAGGCTCACGCGAGGCCGGTCAAGGTGCCGGTGCCGGTCCCGAACTTCCCAATCTCGATGCCGAAGCGCTGGAGCATCGACCCGTAGAGATTGCAGAGTGGCTGGCGACCGAGCCCCTTCTCCGGATAGACCTTGTGCTCACCGTGCTTGAACCCGCCGCCGGCGAGAATGATGGGCAGGTTGCTATTGGTGTGAGCGTTGGCGTTCCCCATCCCACTGCCGAAAAGCACCATCGTGTGTTCCAGCAGCGTGCCGTTGCCGTCCCGAATAGAACCGAGCTTGGCGAGGAAGCGCGCGAATTGCTCCACCTGATAGCGTTCCATCTTGATCAAGGCGGCGATGGCCTCGGGCCGCTGGCCGTGGTGCGAAAACGCGTGATAGCCGCCGTTGAGGCCAAAGGCATTCGCTTCGAAGTCTCCGCCAATCTCAAAGGTCGCAATGCGGGTCGAGTCGGTCTGCAGGGCGAGCGCGATCAGGTCGTACATGACCGGCAAATCGGAAACGAAACCCTTGTCCGCGGGCTCTTGCATTTTCGGATCGGGCTTCGGCACGTGCGCCCATTGGCGGCGAAGCTCGATCTGCTTTTCCACGTCGCGGATCGAAGCGAAGTACTCGTCTAACTTTTCTTGGTCCCGCTGGCCGAGCTGACGCCCGAGGGACTTTGCATCGCCCTGCACCGCATCGAGGATCGAGCCCTTCATTTCTAGGCGGTCCAGCGAAGCGGCGAGATGCGTCGCGCCTTCGGCGACAAAGAGTTTCCGGAACAGAGCGCGCGGCGTGGCGATCGGCGGGACGCGCGTCCCACTCCGCGTCCAGGACATCAGGCAGCCACCATGGATCCCGCTCTCGGACCCGAGG
Source organism: uncultured Opitutia bacterium (assembly GCA_903861185.1). Classification (GTDB taxonomy): domain Bacteria; phylum Verrucomicrobiota; class Verrucomicrobiia; order Opitutales; family Opitutaceae; genus ER46. The sequence continues at coordinate 4,636 of CAIOTK010000068.1, forward strand.
GTAAGGGAGGGAAAGCGCGTCGCTCCGCCCATCGTTTCCGCGGCGCGTTGATCGAGGGTGAGATTGCCTTCGGGCATCCCCTTCGCGTCCGCCGTGCGCACGCCGCTCAGGAAGGAGCTGATGGCAAAGTGGCCGCCTTTCACGCCGTGATCCAGGCCGGTGAAGATCGAGATGTCCTTCCGGTGCGGCGCGAGAAACTCGAGATCGGTCGGCAACTCGTAATTCGGACCCGCGGCCGTAGGGAAAAACGCCGGCGGGTGGAAACCGAGCATATTGCCGACGCAGACCATCCGCTTGGGCCGCGTGCCCCCCGCGACTTTTCCCGGCAGGCTGCCGACGGCCGAACCTTGGGCGAAGACGCGCCCGCCGAGCGACTCCAGTAGGGGCAGGGCGAGACTAACTCCGGCGGCGCGGAGGAAGTGGCGCCGAGTAGCCACGGCGGCAGGGAGACGGGAGGCGGACATTGGAAGGTACGGCGGGACGAGAATCCGGGGCGGGAACGGGGGCAAAGGGCTGCGGGGCCGGCCCTTTAGACCCCCGACTAAGGACGGAAACCCGGGCCTCGTCCAGACAGGGCGGCGACGGTTCAACGGAATTGTCGCTCCGCGGCGCTACAACGAAGCTTAACCCCAAGCTGGGGACTAGCGAATCACGGCCTGACCCCGTCCCGCCCGGCCGTTCAGGGGTCGAGGTCGTAGAGCTCAACGAGGGCGTTGCCGGTCGTATTACCGACGCCAGTGACCAGAACCGAGTAGGTGCCTGGGGGCAGAGTCACGAGCACCGCCGCGTCGCGACCGGCATCGGGTATCGTGAAGGCGCCGGCCGCGGTGGCGGCGGCCTTGAGTTCCGCCGTACCGGCCCAGTCGTTGTTGCTCGCGAGGGCGCTGGCGGCATCCAAGGCATGGACCGCGAGCTGCGGATCCGCCAGCAACCCCGGCACGCCGAGGCCGGCTAGGCCTGGACCGACCGCGCGGACCAGCAGCCGCTTGGTGCCGGTGCCCGCGATGACGAACCCGGCGGACAGGGCGTTCTCGGCCGGGCCCACGAAACCGAGGGTCGAACCATTGATGAGGCGCACGGGCGCGCCCGGACCGTCGGCGTCAAAGATTTCCGCCAGCACCAACCCCGCGGCCGTAGGGGACGTCGCGGTGACGCTGACCGTGTAGTTCGCGCGGCCGGGTACGGTGAGCGCAGCCGTCAGCGCGGCGTCTCGAGATCCAGTGGCAAACGGGAAGGCACCCACGGCGGCGATCGCGGCGGAGTCAGCGGCGAGCCAGTTGTCATTGGAAAGCAGTGGGCCGGACACGGCAGGGGCGGACAATTCGAGTTTTGGATCGGGCAATCCTGTGGCCAGCCCGAACGCCGCGAGGCCGGGCCCGGCAGCACGGAGTAGCAGCCGCTTCGTGCCGGTACCTCGAGCGATAAATCCCGAGTAGAGTCCGCCCCCGGCGGGAACGAACCCGCGGGCCGACAGGTTGGTCAGGCACGCGGTAGTCGGATTAACCGAAGGCGCCGGAGAGGGAGTCTGGTTGGATCCGTAGCGGATGGCGACGTCCCGGATCACCCCGTTCAGCGGGAACGGCGCCTTTTCGTGGTACTCCGTGGCCACCGGAGAGCCCAGGTCCACCCCGAGATCAAAGGTTTCGCCGGCCGTGAAGGCACCAGGACTGGTCCGGGCCACCGCCACGGTCGCCACCACCACCCCATCCACGCTGATCACCACGGTGGCCGGTCCCCGGACTTGGCCAACGCGGGTGTCGACCTCGATTACGTGACGACCGGCCGGGAGCGGCTGGCTGGAGCGCCCCCGGTAGCGTTCGATGATGAAAAGGTTGTACTCATAGTTGAGGTAGCCGTTCTCGAGGAAGAGGCTGACGCCGCCCGAGGCCCCCCCCAAGGCGTAGAGGACCCCCGACGCGCCGGCGGGAACGTCCACCTCCATCCGCACGTGATTGCTCTGCCGGCCCAGCGCGGGCGCGGTGCGTTCCGGCATCCGGCTGAGGGCGGATTTCCAGTTCCAGCTGGTACCGGGCGCGGTCGGCCCGTCCAAGGGATCAATTCGGGTCCACAATCCCCCCCCGATCGGGAAGGCCTTGTTCACCTCGGCGACCTCGAGAAACAGGCGCTTCATCGCCTCCAGCCGACCGGGCTCCTGGGCGGCCAGATTATTCGCCTGCGAGAAGTCGTTCGTCAGGTTATAGAGTTCCCATACGTCGCGTCGCGAATCCCACGCGACCACTTGCGCGGGATTCGATACCTGCCAAGGCGTCAAAGGTCCGAAGGTACAGGCGTACCAGCCGTCCTGATAGATCCCGCGGCTGCCATTATTCTCGAAGTACTGTACCCGCTTGCGGCCGGGCTCCCGGGCGCTGGCGAAGGAGTAAGCCATGCTGACCCCGTCCATCGGGTCCTGTGGGTAGCCATCCACGATCGCCGGCGGCGGAATCTTGAGCAGGTCGAGGATGGTGGGCGTCACGTCGTTGACGTGATGAAACTGGGGGCGGGGCGCGCGGTCCGGCGGGATATTCCGGGGCCACGAGACGACCAGCGGATTGCGGGTGCCGCCGAAGTGGGACGCGACGAGCTTGGTATGCCGCATCGGCGTGTTGCCCGCCCACGCCCACCCGGCGTGGTACATATTGTCCACCTTGCGGCCGCCCAGCGCCTCGAGCCCGCCGAGCGAATTCAACGCGGCGATATGCTGTGGGACCGTGCTGGATAAGCCGTTCTGTGCCAGCAGTTCACTAACGGATCCGTTCAGCCCCTCGGCACTGCTGCCATTGTCACCCCAGATATAGAACACGAGGGTGTTGTCGCGGATCCCGAGGCGCTCCAGCTCGTCGATAATCTTTCCCGCCTGGACATCAACGTGCTCCGCGAAACCGGCGAACACCTCCATCAGGCGAGTCTGGAAGGCGCGTTCGGAGGACGGGATGCTTTCCCAGGACGCCATCGACTCGGCGCGCGGGGTGAGCTGCGTGTGGGCTGGAATCCAGCCCAGTTGCTTCTGCCGCTGGAAGATCTCGGTACGCAAGGCATCCCAGCCGCCATCGAACCGGCCCCGGTACCTGTCCGCCCACTCCTTGAAGATTTGGTGGGGCCCGTGGGCGGCGCCGGGAGCCCAGTACATCATGAACGGCTTGTCTGGGGTCAGCGCCTCGTGCTTGCGGATCCAATCCACGGCTCGTTCCGCCAAGTCCTCGCTCAAGTGGTAACTGGGGTGCTTCGGCGGCTCGATCGGGTTTCGATTCTCGTACAGCCGCGGCTCCCATTGGGAAGTCTCAAAGGCCATAAAGCCGTAAAAGTAATCGAAGCCGATGCCTTCGCCGGTGGGCCAGAGGGTAAAGGGGCCCATCGCCGTCGTATCTGCCGTGGGCGTATTGTGCCATTTGCCGAAGGCGGCGGTCTTGTAACCATAATTACCCAAGATCTTGGGCAGCGTGGCTGCCGTCCGCGGGATTACCCCCGTGTAGCCGTCCCAATCCATCGCCCGTTCCGCGATCGTGCCCGAACCGACCCGATGGTGGTTTCGACCGGTGAGGAGGGACGCACGCGTCGGCGAACAGACGGAAGTGGTATGAAACGTGTTGTAGCTGATGCCAGTCCGGGCGAGCCGGGAAAGCGTAGGGGTGCGGACCGGCCCGCCGAAGGTGTCGGCCAGGCCGAAACCGACATCGTCCAGCAGGATGATGACGATGTTCGGCGCGCCCGCCGGCAGACGGCTGGGCACCTTGCGTCTCACCATGGTGGACTCCTGCAGGGAAGGCCCGGCCACGCTGGCGGTCGGCGTGGGCGGAAACGGAAGCACCGAGCCATCGTTGGCCTGGGCCAAGGCGGATGCTAACGCGAGCGGGCAGAGGAGCAGGAGTCGACCCGCGCTGCCCAGCCGGCGGAACTTGTGGGTAACGAAACCGGCGAAGGTGGCGTTGCGATGAGCGTAGGTTGACATAAGGCGTCGGTTCTTTCGCGCAGCCGTGCGCTGACCGGACTCACGATGCTGGACCACCTCAGGTGAGAGTCTGGGCGGGTTGTGGGTTGGGTGGAGGGTGGTTGGCAGAGTGGGAACTGCAAGCAAGCTCCGGGCGGAGGGAAGGTACAGCGGGGCGGGCCTGACCGGAGCCTGGAGCGTGGCGCTGAAGCCTGGGACCCGATAGGGTCAGCCTGTTGCAGGTTGCACGGGCGATTTCGGGGAGCGCCCCACCCGGAAACCACCGGGAGGCATGCAACGTGCAACTGGCGGACC
>CAIOTK010000069.1 GCA_903861185.1 uncultured Opitutia bacterium
GCCGGTAAGGTGGAGCTCCTGGTGGTCGAACGAGCCGAGGACGCAGCGCGCGTGCATCCGCTCACCGAGCAGCTCGCACTCGTGGAAGCGGGGGTGCCCGGGCGCGGGGGAGCGGTGCGCGATGAGCGCCGCGCGGGTGCCGCCCGCGAACTCGAGCAGGCAGAGCGCGGTGTCCTCGACCGCGCCCTCGGGGGGCGGCGGCACGAGGGCCTGCACCGAGACGATCTCCCGGCCGAGCAGCCAGCGCAGGCGGTCAAGCGAGTGGATCATCCCGATCAGCGCGATGCCGCCCCCCGCTCGCGTGGGATCGGCATACCACGCCGGGACGCCGGGCCCGAGGGTCTGGGCGAAGAGACGGTCCGTGACCACGGCGATGGGCCCGAGCCGGCCGGCGCGCAGGGTGGCGTAGAGACGGCGCGACGTGGCAAGGAAGCGGTGAGTGAAACCCGCCATCGCGGGCACGCCGTGGCGCGCGACGAGGGCGCGGAGGGCGCGCGACTCGGCGAGGGTGATGCAGTGCGGCTTCTCGATTAGCAGGGCCGCGCCGTGTTCGGCGCCCAGTGCCGCCGCCTCGAAGTGCAGGTGGTGCGGCAGGCAGATGCTCAGCGCGTCGGGTCGTTCGGCCAGCGCCTCCGCGACCGTGGCGCAGGCCGTGGCGCCGCACTCGGCCGCGAGCGCGGCGGCGCGGCCGGTGTCAGGATCGGCCACGGCGACCACGCGCGCGCCACAGGCCCGGAAGGCGGCGGCGTGGGCCCGGCCCATCTGGCCGGCACCCGCGATCGCGACGCGGAGGCGGCTAGGCACGGCGCGCCTCCGGTCCGAGGGTGACCGTGAGTTCGCCCAGCTGGCCCACGAGCAGGCGGACCGCGAAGTACGCGAGCAGCGGGCAGAGGCCGAAGCACGCGAAGATGAGCGGGTAGCCCCCCGACGCGGCGGCAGCTGCGATGCCAAATTGAGAGATCATCCCCGCGATCCCGCCACAGGTCCCGGCGAGGCCCGAGACGAACGCGACGCTATGCGCGGGGAAAACCTCGGCCGGCACGGCCAAGTTACCCCAGAGCCCGTGCCCCAAGCTGATCCCCGTGATCCCCAGCAGCGCCGCGGCTGGCGTCGCCGCCGTCGCGACCACGAGCCCCGCGCCTAGCACCAGCAGCGAGGCGGTTAACATCTGTCCCTTGCGGACCGCGTCGAGTCCGTGGCCGCGCGCTACCAAGGTGCTCGCGAGGATGCCGCCGAGAATGTTTCCCGCCGAGAGCGCCACGAACGGGATCCACGCCGAGCGGCCGATCTCGGCGAGCGAGAACCCGTGGACGGTCGTGAGGTACTTAGGGATCCAGAAGCTGACGAAGTAGACGATTGGGTCCGTCAGCACGCGCACTAAGATACAGCCCCAAGCGCGCCGATTCCGGAGGAGCGGTCCGAGACTGAACGGCGTGCCGGTGGTGGCGGTTTCGGCGGCGCAGGTCGCGCGGTCGGCCGCGGACAGCCGCGGGTGGACGGCCGCTGGGTGGTAGACGAGCAGCCAGGCGGCGAGCCAGAGGAAGCCGATCGCCCCGATGGCGACGAAGGCGAAGCGCCAGCCGTGGGCGAGGGCGAGATAGGCGACGAGCGGGGCCGCGACCGCTGCGCCAAATGATCCGCCCGCCGCAAACAGGCCCACCCCGAGCGCCCGCAGCCGGAGCGGGAACCACTCGGCCACCGCCTTGATCCCCGCCGGGTAATTCGCGGCTTCGAACGCGCCTAGCAGCAGCCGGCACCCGGAAAAGTGCGCCGCCGTCGAGCCCAGCCCGTGCAGCATCCCGGCGAGCGAC
>CAIOTK010000070.1 GCA_903861185.1 uncultured Opitutia bacterium
GGAGAGTCATTGGTCGAGCTGGCCCGTGCCTCGCGTGGCGACCTGATGCGGGTGCTGGGGATGCCGCCTGCAGCCTTCGGATTTTTGGCGCGCGTACCTTTGCGTTTCCTGCGGCCCGCGAAGATCCCGGTGCTGGCGGAGGCCGTGGTACAGCCGGTATTTGGGAAGTGCCTGCCGCACCTTAATCCGGTCCCGCCCGCGGTCGTGGAGCTCGTGCAGGAGCGGGAGAATTGGCGTCTGCTCACGCCGGCGTTGATCCACCAAGTGGGGCGCTACGCGCGCGAGCCGTACTCGACGGAGGCGGTCAAGGCGGATGCCTTTGTCGTGGCAGTGTCCTCGGTCGTGCGTGCCCCGCTGCCGATCCAGTGTCAGCGACGCCTGCGATCGATGGGTGAACTGGCGCAGTTGACCACCGTCGGGGCCAGTCGGTTCTGGAGCCCGACGGCGGACGACCCGACGCCGCTGCCGGCTCCGCCGGTAGCGGGTTCCCCTTCGCTGGTTCCGCTCCGGACTATCGGCGAGGCGGTTCGGGAGGGCCGCGTTCAAGGCAACTGTGTTGGTACCGGGTTCGTCCTCGAACTCGTGCGCGAGGGTCGGTGGGCGTTGTACCGCTCGGAGCCCCCGGCGCCGGAACGGGTGACTGTGCTGGTGGAGTTGCTTTCCGGCGAGAGGCCGCTGGTCAAGGATGTGCGCGGTCCCGGCGATGTGCCGGTTGGGTGGGGCACGTTGCGCTGGGTGGCCGCTCAGCTTGGCTTGGATGTCGATCCGCACTGGTTGCCGCCTGACGCCATTTTTCTCCCCTTGGGCGCGACCTGTGCCGTCCGGGCGCCCGGGACGCCTGCGGCGGCTTAAGCGCGAGATGTTCCGTTTCGCCTACACCCTCCTCCGCCGGATCCTGCCGGCGCGTTCTCCGCGGTTGCCGGTGGCTGATCTGCCGCGACCGGAGACCGTTACGCGCCCGATCGCCCGACCCCGGCGCGCTGGCGGGCGCCGGGTTTGGCGGCCGTCTTCTGAGGAGGTCTGCGATGCCCTCACGCTGCAGCCCCTGCCGGCCGGTGTCCGGGTGACTCGTTGCCTCGACTGCGGCGCGGCCTACGGGCCGGACAGCCTAGCTTCCCTGCTCCACGCCAATGACGGACGGTGCCTTTCCTGCGGGACGAAGCGGGTCACCGCCCGCTCGCGCCGCGCGGTCCTAGGCATCCGATGAATCGCCGTCCTTCCGCTCTAACCTTCGCCCGGTCACGCCGGGTGCGAGCTGATCGTTTCGCCCGGCAGCGCCTCATCTCTGGATGGGACCAGAACCGGCTGCGCCGGGCGCCGATCCTCGTGGTCGGTGCGGGGGCGATCGGCAACGAGGTGCTCAAGAATCTGGCGCTGCTGGGCTTTGGCACCGTGTACATCCTCGATCCAGACCGGATCGCGGAGAGCAACCTTTCCCGCGGGGTGTTGTTCCGGGCGGGAGACGTCGGCCGTGCTAAGGCGGCCGTCGCGGCGGCGGCGTGCCGCCGCCTTTTCCCGGGCGGGCGGTTCACGTGGTCGCGGGAGACCTTCAGGTGCTGGGCTTCTCTGCCGCGGTTGCGCACCTTTGCCGCCGTCGTCGCCGCGACCGACAATTTCGAGTCGCGGCTTCAGTTGAACCGCCTTTGCCGGCTCGCGCCGGTGGACCTGTTTAACGCTGCCGTGGATGCCCGGTTGGCCTGCATTGAGTCCTTTCCGTTCCGTCGCGACGCCGGGGCGGCCTGCTACGAGTGTGCGCTGCCGGCCTCCGTCCACGCCGAGGCGCGTGCGCGTCACTCGTGCGCGGGCCTCCGCCGACCGGTCCGGATACCCCGGGCGGTGCCGGCAAGCGTGGTCACGGCGGCCCACGCCGGCGCGGGGCTGGCCGCTGCGGTTCTTCGCGGCTTGCGGGAGGATTCCTCCGGGGCGTGTCGGCAATTGATCGACACGTTCGAGCCGCTTGGTTCCTCCGTGGTTGCCCTCGCGCCTTCGCCTGCCTGCCCGGCTTGCTCCGGCCTGCTGCCC
>CAIOTK010000071.1 GCA_903861185.1 uncultured Opitutia bacterium
CGGACACGGCGACCTCGAGCTTCACCTTCGGTAGGAAGTCCACCGTATACTCGCTGCCCCGGTAGATCTCCGTGTGCCCCTTCTGCCGGCCGAAGCCCTTCACCTCGGTCACGGTCATCCCTTCGATGCCCGCGGCCGCGAGGGCTTCCTTAACTTCCTCCAGCTTGAACGGCTTGATGATGGCAATGATGAGTTTCATGGATGGTATGGGTTAGGGGTTCAGCTGACGTAGCCTTCCTCGCCGTGCTCGGAGATATCCAGGCCCTGGCGCTCGGCCTCCTCACTCGGCCGCAATCCGATGACGGCCTTGACGATATAGGCGATGATGGAGGTGGCGACCACCGACCAGACGATGGTGAGGGCGACGGCCTTCAGCTGGTTGGCGAGCAGGCCGTCCATCAGCTTCATCCCATCCGGCCCGAGGACCGCGTTGGCGGCCGGATCGGCGAACACGCCGGTGAGGATGGCGCCGAGGGTGCCGCCCACGCCGTGCACCCCGAAGGTGTCGAGCGAGTCGTCATACCCGAAGGCCTTCTTGAGGTAGGCGCAGGCGAAGAAGGGAATGACGCCCGCGAAGATACCGATGATGACCGCCGAAGTCGGGAGCACGAAGCCGGCGCCCGGGGTGATCACCACCAAGCCGGCCACGATACCGGAGCAGAAGCCGAGCACGCTGGGCTTGCCGCGAAGTACCCACTCGCAAACCGCCCAGGTGAAGCCGGCGGTGGCCGCCGCGAGGGTGGTGGTGGCGAAGGCGTTGGCAGCGATGCCGTCGGCGCCGAGGGCGGAGCCAGCGTTGAAGCCGTACCAGCCGACCCAGAGCATGCCGGTGCCGACCATGCAGAGTACCATCGAGTGCGGGGGCATCGACTCCTTACCGAAACCCACGCGCTTGCCCAGGATGATGCAGAGCACCAAGGCGGACCAACCGGAGGTCATGTGCACCACCGTGCCACCGGCGAAGTCGATCGCCTTGATCGCGGCATCCTTGTTCAGCGGGCCGCACATCAGACCGTTAGCAGCCCAAACCATGTGGGCAAAGGGGAAGTAAACGAGGAACATCCAGAGCGTCACGAAGACGAGAACTGCGAGAAACTTCATCCGCTCGGCAATCGCGCCGACGATGAGCGCCGGAGTGATAATGGCGAAGCTCAGCTGGAACATCGCCCACATCAGATCGCTGATCCAGTGGTAGCCGGCGCCGACCTTGCCGCCCTCAACCCCGGTCAGGAACTTTGCCGCGGTATCTCCAATGATCGAGTTGCCGCCAGAGAACGAGAGGCTGTAGCCCACCGCCCACCAGAGGATCGTGACCAAACCGGCGATGCCCATGCACTGGGCGAGGACCGAAAGCACATTCTTGCGCCGGACCAGGCCGCCGTAGAAGAGCGCCAAGCCGGGCAGCGTCATAAAGATTACCAGCGCGGTGCTCACCATCTGCCACGCGTTATGGCCAGGACCGGGACCGGGAATCTTCGAGGCGACATCCGGAGTCCGCGCCCCGTTGTTCACGTAAGCCTCCAGGTCCGCGATGCGTTGCTCCATCGTCGGAGGTTTCGGGGCGGGGGGCGCCGCGGGGGCCGCGGGAGCGGGGGTTTGGGCGGATAGCGATCCCCAGCAAAGCCCGGCAAGCAGGGCGAGGAGCGCGAACGGCTTCATTCGACGGATACAGGTGGACATGCGCGTGGTGGTTGGGATTGAGGGCCTGGACGACCGGCCAGACGGGGAGGAATCCCCGGCCGACCGGATCGGGACCGCAGGGGCGGACCCACCCTCTCTCAAGCACGCGCCGTGCCAAGGCAGCTGCGATTTTGCTCACACTAGTTTCCCGCCCCCCCAAGACCCGCCCACCTCAGAGCCGGAGCTCGTCTGCCATCGGTCCAGCGAAGCACAAAACACCCTCGCCCGAGCGCCGGGGGCCAAGCGCTACTCGTACGTGAGGGCGGGGAACACCGCCGAGCCGGACGTCAGACGGCCTTCTCGCCGCGCTCGTCGGTGCGGATCCGCACCACTTCCTCCAAAGGAACAACGAAAATCTTGCCATCCCCGATCTTACCCGTGCGCGCCGCCTTCGCGATGGCGTCAATCGCCTTGCCGGCGACGTCGTCGGACACGGCGACCTCGAGCTTCACCTTCGGCAGGAAATCCACCGTGTACTCACTGCCCCGGTAGATCTCCGTGTGCCCCTTCTGCCGGCCGAAGCCCTTCACCTCGGTCACGGTCATCCCTTCGATGCCTGCGGCCGCGAGGGCCTCCTTAACTTCCTCCAGCTTGAAAGGCTTGATGATGGCGATGATCAGTTTCATAAAGGCGAAGAAGGGCTTCGAACAGCGACCTAGATAAAGAGACGCCCGGGCCCGATCGGGCGCAAGTTCTACTTGGGGCCTCGCGTCGTCACTGCGGGGGCACGACGGCGATGTGGAGCTCCTTCAGCTGGCGCGGGGTCACCGGCGTCGGACTTTGCGCCATCAGGTCCTGCCCCTTTTGGGTCTTGGGGAAGGCGATCACGTCGCGGATGCTGGTGGTGCCGCAGAGCAGCGCCACCATCCGGTCGAGCCCAAAGGCGATGCCGCCGTGGGGCGGCGCACCGAAGGTGAAGGCCTTCAGCATATAGCCGAAACGGCTCTCAACGACGTCGGCTGGGATCTTCAGCACCTCCTCGAAGACGCGCTTCTGCAGTGCAGGCTGGTGGATGCGGATCGAGCCGCCGCCAAGCTCCATCCCGTTGAGGACGACGTCGTAATGCTGCCCGCGCACGGCCTTCGGGTTCGTCGCCAGCAGAGCGGCATCCTCGGGGACGGGGGCAGTGAAGGGATGGTGCGTGGCGACGTAGCGATTTTCGGCCTCGTCGTAGCTCATCAGCGGGAAGTCGACGACCCAGAGGAACTTCCAGTCGTCAGGGCGGATGGTCAGGCGCCCGCGTCGCACCAACAACTGGGCCGCTTCCAAGCGAAGCCGGCCGAGAATGGCGCAGGCCTTCTCCCACGGCGCGGCGGCGAAGAACACAATGTCCCCCTCCCCTAGGTTCAGTCGGCGGGTAAGCTCGGCCTTTTCAGCCTCGCTGAAGAACTTCACAATCGGCGACTTCCACTCGCCGCCCTCCACCTTGATGAACGCGAGGCCCTTCGCTCCGAGGGAGCGCGCGATGTCCTCGAGGGTCTTCAGTTCACCTTGGGTGACGTCCGCGAGTCCCTTGGCGTTCAGGGCTTTCACCACGCCGCCGGATTCGACGGTGGACTGGAAGACCTTGAAGGCGGAGGTCCGGAACGTCTCGGAGAAATCCGCCAGCTCGAGGCCAAACCGCAGGTCCGGCTTATCGACCCCGAAGCGGTTCATCGCTTCCTGGAACGGCATCCGCGGGAAGGGCGTCGGAATATCGACCCCGAGCACCTCGTGCCAAACGCGGCGCAGCATACCCTCGAAGAGGGCGTAAATATCCTCGCGGTTCACGAAGGAGGCCTCGACGTCCACCTGCGTGAACTCCATCTGGCGGTCCGCGCGCAGGTCCTCATCGCGGAAGCAGCGGGCAATCTGGAAGTACTTCTCCACCCCGGCGACCATCAGGATCTGTTTGAACTGCTGCGGCGACTGGGAGAGGGCATAAAACTCCCCGGGGTGGATGCGGGAGGGCACCAGATACTCGCGCGCGCCCTCGGGCGTGCTCTTAAAGAGCGCGGGGGTCTCCACCTCGATGAACTCCTGCCCGTCAAAATAATCGCGGATCGCCTTGGTCGCCCGATGCCGCACCTCGAGGTTGCGCCGCATCTTCGGCCGGCGCAGATCGAGATACCGGTAGGTCAGGCGCAAGTCCTCGTTCACCTTGTCGCCGCCAGCGTCATCCAATGGAAATGGCGGGGTGTCCGCCAGATTATGGATCTCCAACGCGGAGGCGTTGACCTCGATCGCCCCGGTGGGCAGCGCCGGGTTCTCGGTGCCCGCGGGCCGGCGGACCACCTTGCCAGTGACCCCAATGACCGACTCGGGCTTGAGGTGCTTCAACTGCTCGCCGAGCGTCGCGTTGTCCCGCGGCTCCAGCTGGATCTGGGTGATCCCCTTCCGATCGCGCAGATCAACGAAGATAATCCCGCCTTGGTCCCGGATCGTATCGACCCAGCCGAGCAGCGAGACGGTCTGGCCGAGGTCGGCGGGAGTGAGCTGGGCGCAGTGGTGGGAGCGTTGCATCGTAGAGGACGGAAAGGGGAGCTAAGCGGGCCGCGCGCGTCGCCCGCAAACAGAAATTGCGCACAGGGTCCGCCGCGGCGGCGCCCACCTCACCGGCCAACCGCGTACAAGTGCCGTTGACCGGTCAGGTACAGCACGCCGCCAGCGGTCACGGGGGTGCCGTGCCCGGCGTCGGGCAACGCGGGCACCTTCGCCAGCAGACGCAGCTCGGGCCCGAGGGCGAACTGCAGCACCTCGCCGTCCGCCGTCTGGACCCACAACCGGCTGTCGGCCACCAGCGGCGAGCCCCAGATATTCGCCTTCGCGTCGTGCACCCAACGGCGCCGCCCGGTTTCCAACTCGACGCAGTGGATGTAGCCGGGAGCATCCGCCGCGTAAACGAACCCTTCGTGCACCGCCACGGTGGAGATGCTGTCGTTGAAGTCCTCGCCGCCCAGGCGCCAAAGCTCGCCGGTCGCAGTGAGGTCGCCCCTACCGCGAGTATCGATGCACCGCAAAGCGCCCGGACCGCTCCCAGCCTCCGGCTCGCCCACCGCCACCATCAACCGGTGGCCGGCAAACACGGGCGCAGCCACCAGACTGAAGGTCGTCTCCGGCTCGCCGTCCGCGGAGGCCTTCTCGTGCGCCTTGCAATTGAACTTCCAGAGCGGCCGTCCGTCGGCCGGGGCGAAGGCATAGAGCCAGCCGTCACCTCCGGGGAAGACAACCTGCGCCACGCCCTCGACTACCCCGTGGCTCGGCGAGCCCCATTGGCCGGTGAGGATGCGGCCGCCGGGCGAGGCGTCCTGCCAGACCACGCGTCCGGTCTTCCGGTCAACGGCGACGAAACTGGGCGCCTGCGGCTGCCGCACCTTGCCAGTCCGCGGGTGCGCCGCGTTGCCCGTGAGGGCGAACACCAGCTCACCCACAACGAGCGGGGACGACGCGGAGGCCTGGTTGACCTCGACCCCCAACCGGGCCCGAAAATCGAGCGACCAGATTTCACGGCCGTCGCGGACGTCGCGGCAGACAAGCTCGCCGCGATTGCTCACGTAGAAGACCTCGTCTCCCGCTACGCACGGTGTGGAGCAGAGGCCGATGGTGCTGTCATCCTCGGCATCGTCCGCCAGCTTGGGGTGCACCGCCTCCCAGAGAAGCCGGCCGTCATCGGTCGCGAAACAGCGGAGCACGCCGGCCTTCTCCGCGCCGGAGGATTCGGCACGATTGGTCCCGATGAGCACCCGCCCGGCTGCGACCACGGGAGCCCCGTAAGTGACGTCCCCCAGCGGCGCCGCCCAGCGCACGTGGCGCGCCGGCCCGCTAGGTCCCGCCTCCGCCCAGTCACGAGGCAGGTCCGCGGCCACCGCGACCATATTGCGATCTGGGCGCCCCCCGAGCATCGGCCAATCACCGGCCGCGAGGGCAGGAACCCCAGTGGGTAACAGCAGGGCGAGCAGGGCGCAGCGCAACTGGGGACCGTTCATGGCGCGCCAACGCAGACGAGATGGTTGAAGGTTCGCACGTACATCCGGTCGCCCACGACGCACGGCGTACTGTGGGTTCCCTCACCGAGCGGATTCCGGGCGAGCAGCCGAAATTCATCGCCGGCCGCAAGCACGAGCATCTCCCCCTTGGTCGAGGCACAATAGAGCCGGCCCTCGATCCAGATCGGCGAGGCGAAAAACTCGGCCCGTAGGCGCTCAGACCACAGGGTGCGGCCCGTCGCCGCCTCGATCGCGGTGGCCACCCCGCCATCGCTCACCAAATAGACGCGACCCTCGTGGTGCACGGAGGTGGTCACGTAGGGCGTGGCGACCTTGAGGGTGTAGGCGACCCGGCTCTCCGCGTCGCCCGAGCCGTCCAGCCGGACCGCGCTGAGGTAGTTGCCCGCCCCCCCACCCTGCCCGCAAGTCCCGATGACCAGCTCCCCGGCAAGGACCGGTGAGGAGACCATCCGCTTGTTGAAGACCGGAGCGTCCCAGAGTTGGCGCCCGGTGGCCGGGTCGAGGCTCGAGATGCCGTGCGATTGGCTAGCCAGCAGGAGTTCCTCCCGCCCGTCCGACCGGCGGAGAACGCAGGGCGTGCCGTAGGCGGTGCCGCTGCGGGAAGTCCGCCGCAGGGTCTCCCAAACGACGCGACCGGTGGCGGGATCGAGCGCAGTGACCGTGCTGACGCCATCCTGATCATTGGTCACGATCAGCCGTCCCGCGTGGAGGATCGGCGAGGCGCCGTGGCCGTGCTGGGAGACGAACGGACCGAGGTCACGCGACCAGAGCTCGGCGCCCGAGTGGTCAAAGGCACGCACCCAGTGATGATCCGCGGAGACAAACACGGCGAAGACACGGTCTGCGTCGACGACGGGCGAGGAGTTCGCGTAGCCCGCGTTGCGGTTGGCGGGCCGATGCGTGGGGAGGGCGTACGTCTTCCGCCAAAGTTCCCGGCCGTCCCGCCGGTCCAGGGCAAGGATAGATCGCTCCCGGCCCTCGTCGGTGGCGGCGGTGACGAACAGGCGCTCACCCCACGCCACCGGCGCCCCGTGACCGCCGGCCGGTAACCGCACACGCCAGCGGAAATCCGCCTCGGTCCAAGCTACCGGCAGGCCCCTCGCGGGGCTGATGCCGGTCCCATTGGGCCCCCGGAACCGGGTCCACTCCTGGGCGCACGCCGATCCGGCGGTGAACAAGGTCAGCAGAAGGAACACCAACAGACGGGGCTTCATAGGTGGTGGGGGGGGGTGGCGCCGAGGCTCGCCGCCGCCATCGCGCGGTCAACGGCGAATGCGCCGCCCCGCCGATCCCGCTTGTCAGCCGCCCACCCCGCGGGAAGCTGCCCGCCGATGAAAGTTGCGTGGACCACCGTGGCGACCGCCGGCGAGGCAGAGCAATTGGCGCGCGAACTGGTGACTGCGGGACTGGCCGTGTGCGTCCAGATCGAGGGGCCCCTCCGCTCCCATTACGTGTGGGAGGGCAAGGTGGAATCCGCCGAAGAGTACCGCCTCACCCTGAAGTGCTTGGATGCGCAACTGCCTGCCCTGGAGGCCGCAGTGTTGGGCCGCCACCCCTACGCCGTGCCAGAATGGGTTGTGGTGGACGCCTCCCGGGTCGGAGAAAAATACTTGTCATGGGCGCGGTCGGAGCGTCAGGCTCAACCCTTTAACACCTAGCGCCTAATCCCTTTCCGCCATGTCCCAGCACAAGAGCCTCCAAGGATCCTCCGGCATCGTCGTCAAACGCAACGTCCTCAAGCGCTTCGAGCGGGTGGACCTGCTCAAGAAGCGCGGGCAATGGAAGGCCGGGGACCGCGTCCAAGGCCTGCGTAAGACGAAGCCCGACGTCTAAGTTTCCGCTCCCCTTTCCTGGCAGGCAGTGCCCACTGCCTGCCTTTTTCGTACCCACCCCCGGCGCATGCTCGACCTCATCCGCAAGCTGGTGGACTTCATCGTCCACATCGACCGGCACCTCGCCGAGATTATCGCCTCGTACGGCCTGTGGACCTACGCGGTGCTCTGGCTGATCATCTTTGCGGAGACGGGCCTGGTGGTGACGCCTTTCCTGCCTGGCGATTCCCTTCTGTTCGCCGCGGGCACGTTCTGCGCGAAGCCGGAGACGGGCTTGAACGTGCACCTGATGGCAGTGCTGCTATGGGTCGCGGCGGTGCTGGGCGACACCGTCAACTATTGGCTGGGCTCCCGGATTGGACCGGCGGTGTTCAAACGGGAGGATTCGATGTTCCTCCGGAAAAAGCACCTCGAACGGGCACACGCGTTCTTCGAAAAGTACGGCGGCCGGGCGATTATTTTAGCCCGCTTCGTGCCGATCGTGCGCACCTTCGTGCCCTTCGTCGCTGGCGTCGGCCGGATGCACTATGGGCGCTTCATCGCCTACAACGTCATCGGCGGCTTCATCTGGATCTACTTTTTCCTCTACGCCGGCTACTGGTTCGGCGGGCTGCCGTTCATCCAGCGGAACTTTAAGCTGGTGATCCTCGCGATCATCATCATCTCCGTCCTGCCGATCGTCTGGGAGACCTGGCGGGCGTGGAAGGAAGCGAAACAGGAGCGGGCCCGGGGGGCCTGAGTAGCGCGGCGGCCTATTGGGCCGCGGCCTTGAGCTCCTGAAACCGGGCGCGCAACACAGCCAATTGCCCGGCCTGCGCAGGGTCGCCCGCGACGTCGCGCTCCTCCCGGGGGTCAGCCGCGAGGTGGAACAGCTGCTCCAGCCCGAAGTCCGGCCAGAACATATACTTCCAGTCGGCGCGAACGAGCGCCTCGGAGGCGGGGATGAAGTCCTTATTACGGATCACCGCGTGCTCATAGAAAAATTCTGCCCGCCAGTCCGCGGGACGCCGCTCCGGCGCATAGAGCGCCGTGAGATCGCGGCCCTGCATCCGCGGGGAAGCGGGTAATCCGGCAGCCCCCAGCACGGTCGGGGCTAAATCGACATTGAGCGCGAAGGCCGCTTCCGTCGCCCCTCGGCGCGCGGCCGGCAGGCGCGGATCGCGCACGATCAGCGGCACCCGGATGCTTTCCTCGTGAGGATACCATTTGTCCGCGAGTCCGTGTTCGCCGTGGAAGAAACCGTTGTCGGTGGTGAAGACCACCAACGTCTCCTCCAGCACGCCCTGCCGCTCGAGCTCCGCCAGCACCCGGCCGCAGACCGCGTCCGCCTCGGTCACCAGCCGGTAGTAGTTGCGCATCATCTCCTGGTACTTCTCCGGCTCATCGAAACGCCAGTGCCAGCGGACGCGACCTTCGTTGCGCTCGTTGGCGATGAACGGCGGAAGACGGCGGTGATGCGCCTCGGTGGCCGTCGGCGGCACCGGAATGCGGACGCCCGCGTAGAGCCCGAGGCTCTCGGGCTGGGGCAAAAACTGCTGCGGATGCTGGTCCTCCGCGTGCGCCGCGACGAAGGCAAGCGTAAGGCAAAAGGGCCGGCCAGTGGGCCGTGTGCGCAGAAACTCAAGGGCATCCGCCTCATTGCGGCGCGTGACGTGCTCCGGCGGTCCCCCGGCCTGCGGGAGCCAGTGCCGCATCGGGGTGATGCGCCCGGCGCCGAAGTCATACTGCTCCGCCGGAAACTTCCCGTTGTGCCACTTGCCCACGTGCCCGACGTGGTACCCGGCCGCGCGCAGGCGCCCCGGATACGTCTCGGCCCAAGGCGTGCGGAACATCTCGAACGCGCGGTTGCCGTGCCGCGACATCCACTGCCCCGTCAGCAGCGTGGCGCGGCTCACCCCGCAGATGGAAGTCGTGACGAAACTATTGGTGAACCTCAGCCCCTCGCGCGCGAGCCGGTCGAGGTGCGGTGTACGCACGACCGGGTTGCCGGCCGCGCCCAAGGTGTCGTGGCGCCAGTCGTCCGCGTACAGCAGCACCACGTTCAGCGGGCGCGGCGCGGCCGCGGGGGCTGGCGCAGCACCCGCGAGCAGCGGTAGCGCCAGCAGTCCGAGCCTGAGCCAAGGGGTCCGGCGGCCGCCGGCACGGGGGGACGGGGAAGACATTGCGCGCGAGGTTGCTCGAGGCCCCCGCGGTTGTCACGACCGCAACACCGTCCGGCAGGTCAGCGGTCCGCGGGGACGCTGGTCAGCGCCTCCTCCATCGTGGTGACGCCCTCGCGGACTTTGAGGAGGCCGTCCTGATGCAGGGTCTTCATCCCGCCGCGCATCGCGATCCGCTTGAGCTCCGCCGCCTCGGCGCCCGCGTTGATCGCGGCCACCAACTCCTCGTTGCCCACCATCAGTTCGTGGATGCCGACGCGCCCGCGGTAGCCGTTGTGGCCGCACTTGGGGCAGCCCTCGGGGTGAGCCTTGTGGACGGGGCCGCTCCAGCCGAGGGCCCGCTCCAGGAGGTCGCGCTCGCGACCGGAAGGCTCGTACTCCACCCGGCAAGCGCGGCAGACGCGACGCAGGAGCCGTTGGGCGCAAACGCACCGCAGAGAAGACGAAAGCAAGAAGGGCTCGACCCCCATATCCGTCAGGCGGGAGACCGTCGTGGGCGCGTCGTTGGTATGAAGCGTGGAGAGCAGCAGGTGGCCGGTGAGCGCGGCCTCGACCGCAATCCCGGCGGTCTCCTGGTCGCGAATCTCGCCCACGAGGATGACGTCCGGGTCCTGCCGGAGGAAGGAGCGCAGCGCGCTGGCGAAGGTGAGCCCAATCTGCCGGTGCATCTGCATCTGGTTGATGCCGGGCAGGGTGTACTCGATGGGGTCCTCGGCGGTGCGTATGACGAGGTCCGGGGTGTTGATCTCGTTCAACGCCGAATAGAGGGTCATCGATTTGCCTGAGCCCGTCGGGCCACAGTGCAGGATCATCCCGTGCGGCTCGCGGATGCAGGCGCGGTAGCGAGCTAGGTTTTCCGCAGAAAAACCGAGGTCCGAGAGGGGCAGGGTCGTTCGCTGCTTGTCGAGGATCCGCATCACCACCCCTTCGCCGTGGTTGAGGGGCGCGGTGGATACGCGCAGGTCGATATCGAGGCCCTTGCGCGAATACTGCCGGAAGACGATACGCCCGTCCTGCGGGAGTCGCCGCTCGGAAATATCCAGGTTGCACATGATCTTCAGGCGCGCCACGAGCGCGGGCCCGACCTTCTTCGGCAGCCGAAGCCGTTCATAGCAGACGCCATCCACCCGGTTACGGACCACGACCTCCTTCTCCTGCGGCTCGATATGGATGTCGCTGGTGCCTGCCAGGTAGGCCTCCTCGACGATCCGGTTCGCCAACTGGATGATCGGCCCAGATTCCTCCGTGACCTCTTCGTCCTTGATGTCCGTCTCAGGCGCCTCGCCGAATTGTTCGCCGATCCGCGAGACGACATCGGCGAAGCCAGTCCCCTTATCCTGCCCGCGGGCAACCTTTTCCCGAAGGTCCTCGGCGCGGGCGAGGAGGCGGACCACCGGACGGCCGGTCATCTCCTGTACTTTCTCCGCTACGGCGCGGTCGAATGGATCCACGCAAGCCAACAGCAGGAGCTCACCGAGATGCCCAACGGGCAGCACAAGGTGCTGCTGGCAGAAGTCCAGCGGCAGGCGCTCGAAGGTCTGCGGCGTGACGCGGAAGCGGGCCACGTTGAAAGCGCGCATCTCGTACGCGCGGGCGGCCGTCAGCAACCGTGGGAAATCGGGCACGCGGTACTCGTCCCGGAGCAGCCGATCGAGCGCCTCACCACTCAGATCCTGCGGATGCTGGAGCAGCTCGTCGCGCTGGGCCGGCTGGAGCCGCCCCAACTCAACGAGGTGGGTGACAATGCTAGTCTGGACGCGTCCGAGGGGCATCGTCAGCGCGCGGGGGCTCCAAGCCGCCCCAAGTGCTCCGTCAGACCGTCCAGCGTCGTGCCGAACCAAAGCACCGGCCCCTGGATGGTTCCTTCCCAATGGGCCTTGGCCACGGGGCTAAGCACGTAGGCGGAGGCGAGGCAGGTGAAGCCGTCCAGTCGATCGAACGGCACGGTCCAGGTCGCCCAGCAGACTCCGGGATCCGGCAGCCGGCGGAACTCATCGGGCACGTCAAAATCGCGAAGGTCCACCAGCCCGGCTCCCTC
>CAIOTK010000072.1 GCA_903861185.1 uncultured Opitutia bacterium
AGCTCGAAGAAGGCGGCGGCGCGTTCGAGCAACTCCTTCTTCCATTTCATGTTTCTCAGTCGAAACCTGCCGCGAACGCCCAACTCTCCATCCTCGAATCCAATCAAGACCATGGCTCCGTCCGCTGGGGCTACCTCGCCCCTCCGGGTTGGGCAATGACATCAGCGTATTTCGTTTTTTGAAATCTTCACCGCATCCTCACCCGTATCGAAACGCCGTCGCGTGCGGTCGGATCGGCCACTGAGGCGGCATCAATGAGGATCGTCTCCACCGTGCGAAGGGTCACGGTTCGGCCGCCCTTTCTGACCAACAGTAGCTCCTTGGCGGGCGTCACCTTGACCCTCAGCCAGTCGGCCGGGGCCCCGGGTTCCCGCTCCGGTGTGTGGTAGAGCCCGTTCCTCACCGCCGCGGTCACCAGGTCCCCGGCGGCGTCCCGGTATTCGACCTTGAAGTGGCGCGAGCCGTCCCCTCCCCTCAAAGCGAAACGGTCGGGACGGTTGCCGCGGTTGGTCACCGACACGAAGGCGCTCACTGGAGCGGCCCTTGGTGTGGTGAACTGGTATTGCTGGGCGAGGGCACCCGTGTTGACCCTGCCGCCGCGCGTGGAGGTGAAGGAGCGTCCGACCGTGACATCGGGGCGCCGCACTGCGACGGTTCGTTCGTCGAGGGTGAGGGTGTGGGCTTGCGCGGTCTCGCCGCCCCCGACGGGACGGCGGAGTTCGAGGGAGTAGGAGCCTTCGTCGAGGACGACGCCGAGATCCAGTTCCGGTCCTGTGGCCCACGAACGCAGGAGGGTGCCGTCTCCGGCGAAGAGGCGGACCTCCAGTCCCGCACCTCCTTCCGTGGAAGCGGCGAAAAGACGCGGACCGTTCAAGGTGAAGCGGAACACCTGCGTGTCTCCGGGCAAGATGGCGCGGGCGAGCAAGGCGATGCCCTCCACGAAGACCGCGTTGGTGTCGGTGGTAAAGACGACGTTTTCCCCGTAGCGGGTGCCGAGGTTGTTGGTCGCGTAGGCCCGGGCGTAGTAGGTGGTGCCTTCGGCCAAACCGGTAGCCGTGACGCTGAAGGGGCCGGTCCCGGCGAAGGTGGCAGTCAGTTCCTGCACGCCGGGCCCGCCGAGGCTTGGACTGGCAGTGGTGGCGTAGACCACCCCGCGTGTGCTGACGGCCCGCCCACCGTCGGCAGTGACCTCGCCGCCGAGAGTGGCGCTGCTGCCGCTGATCGATGCGGCTGCCGTGGTCGTCACCGTCGGAGGGGTCGCTGGGGTCACCGAGACGCCATCAAGCCGGACCCGGCTAGCGCCGGCAGAGGCGGCATCGCGCACGAAGACCCAGCGCAGGGTGTGATCGCCCTCAGTCAGTTCGACGAGGCGTTCCGACCAGTTGGCGGAGCCGGTGAGCAGGATCGGATCACCCGTGCCGGTTTCGAGCCGGAAGAGATCGAGGGCGGCGCGTTGCGAGGCTTCCCAGCGGAAACGCAGGTTGGCGGGACCGGTCACGGTGGTTTCGAGCCAGCTCGATTGGCCCGGCGAAACGGGGCCGCTCTCGGCAGCGTCGGTGCCGTCGTGGGTCGGCGTAGTCTGGGCGAACCAGGCTTCATCTCCGCCGGATTCCCAGGCGAGGTCGGGCGCGTCGAGGGCCGCGGCGAGGGCGAGGGAGATCGAG
>CAIOTK010000073.1 GCA_903861185.1 uncultured Opitutia bacterium
CGTGGGCGAGGTGAACGTGCTGGCGCCCGCGATGAGCGAGCCGGAGACGTTGAAGGCCTCGAGTTGGAGGACCTCGGAAGGTTGGGCGGCGGCCGGCGCGGGGCCGGGCGTGGCGGCGCCGGCGGAGGCGGTCACCAGCCAAGCGGCCAGCAGGGAGAGGAAGAGGCGGTTTTTCACGGGCAGGGCGGGAGCGGGCGGGTTGGGTGCAGGTGCGGAAAAAGGGGGCGCGGCGGCGGGTGGCGGGCGGTGACGATGCGGCTGCCGCGCGGAAGGGGAAGAACGGAAATATCTGGGGCGTGCCGAGGCGATGGCCGACCGCGCCGCGGCTCCTCGCTGCGCGGCCAGTGCGATCGTCCCTTCTTCCGGGACGACGCGCCTAGGCGGCAACGGGCGACGCGCGGCCGGCCTACTTCTGCTTCGCGCCCTTCTTCTTGCCGGCCTTGGTCGCGGGGACGTCGGGCGCGCTCGCCGGCGCCTGCGCGGTGCTCCACTTGTCCCACAGCGCCTGCAGTTCCTTCACCTTCGCGGGCTGCGCTGCGGCGAGGTCGCGGGACTCGCCGATGTCTTCCGCCAAATTATATAACTCGGGCCGCCCGCTGCCGCCGCGGGAGACGACCAGCTTAAGGTCGCCCTGGCGGACCGCCCACTGCGGGCCGTAGCGCCAATAGAGCACCTCGTGCGGCCGCCCGGGCTGCCGGCCGGTAACGTACGGCGTCAGGTCCACGCCGTCCAACTGCGCGCCCGCCTCGAGCCGCCCGCCCGCCGCGGCGAGGATGGTGGGGAGGACGTCGAGATTCAGCACCGGGTGGTCGTAGACCTTACCCGCGGGCCAGGTGCCCTTCCACTGCGCCAGGAACGGCACGCGGGGGCCGCCCTCGTAGGTTGTCATCTTGAAGCCGCGCAACGGGCCATTGGCGGAGGTCGTGCTCTGCGTCGGCCCGCCGTTGTCGGCGATGAAGAAGATGATCGTGTTTTCCTCCTGCCCGAGCGCCCGGATCTTGGCCAGCACGCGGCCGACGCCGTCGTCCATCGACGCCAGCATCGCGGCGAAGAGCTTCCGCTTCGGGTCGGTGATCCCTGGGAAGCGGGCGAGGTACTGGGCGGGCGCCTCCAGCGGCGCGTGCTGCGCATTGTAGGGCAGGTAGAGGAACCAGCGCTGGCCTTGGTTGCGCTCGAGCCAGTCGACCGCGCGGTCGGTGTAGGCGTCGGTGGTGTAGAAGGCGGGGTCGGTGACGGGCCGCACCTCGTCGGAGATCCGCGAGTCGACGAAGCTGCGGGGGTGGAAGAAGGGCGTGTTGCTGAGCGTGCCGTAGAACTCCGCGAAGCCGCGGCGGGTGGGCCGGTATTCCAGGCCGCCGCCGAGGTGCCACTTGCCGACCGTCGCGCTGGTGTAGCCGAGTTCCTTCAAACGATCGGCGATCGTGCGCTGGTCGAGGCGGAGGCCGGTGACGTTGGCGACGCTGTTGAACTCGTGGCCGAAGCGGGTCGGGTAGCGTCCGGTGAGCAGACCAGCGCGCGAGGGGCTGCAGTAGGTGGCGGCGACGTAGCCGTTGGTGAAGCGGATGCCGGCGCGGGCGATCGAGTCGATGTGGGGCGTGGGGATGTCCTTGCCGCCCTGGCAGCCCAGTTCGCCCCAGCCGAGGTCATCAGCGTAGATGACGAGGAGGTTGGGCGGCGTGGCGGCGGGGGCGGTGGCGGCGAGGAGCAGCAACGCGAGGAGCGCGGGCCCAGGGCCGAGGCGGCGGGCCGCCGCGGGGGCGACGGCGGCAAGGAAGGAGGGGGGCTTCATTGGGGGAATGGGGACGTAGGGAGTGTTGGGACGCGCCGGCCGCGGGGGCGAGGCGGGAATGGGGCGGGCGGGGCGGGCAGGAGGGCCACAAAAAGCGCAAGGGTCGGTGCGCGCGGACGAACCCGTGCGTGGCGTCCATAGACGCCGCGCACCTGCGATCGACTCCACGAAGCGAGCCTCGGATCGATGCAGGCCGGGGCTCGATGTAGCCGGGGCGTGTCGCCCCAGTCCGCGCGGACGAAAACAGATCACCGCGCACCCGGGTCCTGCGGCCCCTTGCCGCCGCCGGCTAGCGCGCCGGCGCGACGCGGTAGGGACCGTGCAGCGGGGCGAGGTCGGCCGGATGGCCGCCTTGCGTGATGCGGATGCGCCCCGCGGCGGCGAGCCGCGCGAGCACCGGGCGCAGGGCGGCGGGCGTCGTGCCCAGTTGGCGGGCGAGAGTGCCGGGGCAGCACGTCGTCCCCGGGCGCACGCCCGCGAGGGCCGCCAGCACCGCACGCGCGGCCGGCGGACCGCAGGAAGGGAGTGGCGGGGCGAGGCGCACGACGCCGCGAAGGTGCGCCCGGCCCGCGGGGCGTCAACGCGGCGCTGACCGCTTCACTCCCGGCGCGGGGATGCGGA
>CAIOTK010000074.1 GCA_903861185.1 uncultured Opitutia bacterium
GCTGCTCCCGGCCGAGCAGCGTCGGCAGCACGCTCACGCCGTCGACGCCGGCGGGGACTTGCGCGCCGCCGAGGGCGCAGAGGGTCGGCAGCACGTCGGCGAAATACCACGGCGCGGAGTTCACGGCCCCCGCGGGCACGCGGCCGGGCCAGCGGGCGATCATCGGGACCCGCAGCCCGCCCTCGTACTGCACCCCCTTCTTGCCGCGGAAGGGGCCGACACTGTCCAAGACGCCCTCGCGCCGTTCGACGCCCCCGTTGTCGGAGCAGAAGAACACGATGGTGCGGCGGTCGAGGTCGAGTTCGCGCAGCAGCGCCAGCAGACGGCCGACGTCGCGGTCGAGGCGGGTCACCATCGCGGCGTGCACCTTGTAGTCCTGCGGCCAGTCGCGGTCCGCGTAGGTCTCGAGGCTGGGGACGACGTACTTCCCGTGCGGCAGGGTCCAGGCGAGGTAGAGGAAAAAGCGCCGGTCCCGGTGGCGGCGCACGTAGTCGAGGGTGAAGTCCGCGAAGAGGTCGTGGGAGTACTCCTTGGTCTGGCCGTTGAGGTTACCCTGCAGGGTGACGCGTTCCTCGTTCCGCCAGAGGTGGTCCGTGTAGTAGGTGTGGGCGTGCTGCTGGTTGAGGTAGCCGAACCACTCGTCGAAGCCCTTGCGGTTGGGGACCCCCGCGGTGCCCGGCTCCCCGAGGCCCCACTTGCCGGTGATGCCGGTGGCGTAACCGGCTTGGCGCAGGAGCATCGCGACGGTGACGTCCCCCGGTTCGAGTGGCACGCGCCGCTGTTCGCCGACGCCACCGGTCATCCCGGAGTTGCCGCGCACGCGGGTGTGCCCGAGGTGCTGGCCGGTCATTAGGACGCTGCGGGACGGGGCGCAGACGGAGCCGCCGGCGTAGACGTCGGTGAACCGCGTGCCTTCGCGGGCGAGTTGGTCGAGGTGCGGCGTGCGGATGTGGCGCTGGCCGTAGGCGCCGACATCTCCCCAGCCGAGGTCGTCGGCCATCAGGAAAATGATGTTGGGCGGGGCCGCGTCCGTGGGCTCCGCGGCCCGGGCGGGCGCGGCGAGGAAGGCTGGGAGCAGGGCGGCGAGGGCGGCGGCGAGCCGCCGGCGGCCCGGGGTGGCGGGGCGGGGGTGTGGGGTCATCGGGGGGTGGCGGAAGCAGAGTCTGCCGGCCCACGGAGCCAAGCAGCGAAGTCGAAGGCCGACGCGAACCGGCTCAGGCGTCCGGGTCCGGCGGCGCGGGGGCCGGGTCGGCGGAGGGTTGGAGGAACGCGTGTAGTTCGGCGGCGAGGCGCGGGCCGAAGCCGGGCACCTCGGCGATCGCCTCCACCGGGGCGGCGCGGAGGCGCTGGATGTCCCCGAAGGCGGCGAGCAGGGCGGCGCGCCGTACGGGGCCGAGGCCCGGGAACTCGTCCAACACGCTCTCGCGCAGCCGCTGCGAGCGGAGGTCCGCGTTGTAGGTGTTGGCGAAGCGGTGGGCCTCATCGCGGAGGCGCTGCAACAGGTTCAGACCGGGATGGTTGAGCGGCAGGTTGAGCGGCGCGCGGCCGTCGGCGAAGAGGATCGTCTCGTGGCGCTTGGCGAGGCCGATGACGGCCGGCGGAGTAAGGTCGAGCGCGAGAAAGGCGCGCAGCGCGGCCCCGATCTGGCCCCGGCCGCCGTCGATCACCACGAGGTCGGGCAGCGGTTTGCCCTCGGCGGCGAGGCGGCGGTAGCGGCGACCCACGACCTCCTCCATCGCACGGTAGTCGTCGTTGCCCACGAAGCTGCGAATTTGAAACCGGCGGTACTGATCCTTGTCCGGCTTGCCGTCGGTGAAGCGCACCATCGCGGCTACCACGAAGGTCCCCGAAATGTGCGAGATGTCGAAGCACTCCATCGCCGCCGGCGGCGTGGGCAAGGCGAGGGCCTCTCGCAGGGCCGCCAGCGCCGCGGCGCCGCCGGCGGGCCGCACGGGGTCGGCGCGCTCAAAGCGGCGGGTCCGGCGTAGCGTCTCCTCGAGCGCGAAGACGATGTCGCGCAGCTCCGCCGCCCGCTCGAAATCGCGGCGCTCCGCGGCCGTGGTCATCTCCCCGCGCAGCGAGTCGACCCACTCGCGGGACTTCCCCTCGAGGAAGGTGCAGGCGGCCTCGACCCGTTCGCGGTAGGCCGCGGCGGTGACGACGTGGTCGCCTCCGTACAGCTCCGCGCGTACGTCGTCGTACAGGCGCCAGGTGCCGTCCTCCAGCCGAGCGGGGGTGCCGTCGGCGAGCAGTACCCCGAATTGGCGCCGTATCTGCGCGAGCGTGCGGCGCAGCAGGCCGCTATGGGCGAACGGACCGAAGTAGCGCGCGCGGTCCTCCTTGCGCAGGCGGGTGAGGCGGAAGCGCGGCAGTTCCTCGCCCAAATCCACCCGCACGAGCAGGAAGCGCTTGTCGTCGGTGAAGTCGGTGTTGTACCGCGGCCGCCACTGTTTGATCAGGCGTCCTTCCAGTAGCAGCGCCTCCGGCTCGGAGCGGACCTCGATCACCTCGAAGTCGGCGATGAGCTCGAGCAGGGCGCGGATCTTGGGCTGCGAGGTGCGAAAGGCGCGGCTCCGCTGGAAATAGGAGGAGACGCGGTGGCGGAGGCTGCGCGCCTTGCCGACGTACAGAATCCGCCCGAGGCGGTCCTTCATCAGATAGACGCCCGGGCGCTCCGGTAGGCGGCGCACCTTCTCCTTCAATGTCGTCGGCTCGTGTTCAGGCATCATTCCCGCGCGGCCGTTCGTCGATCTGGCCGCTGGCGTTTCGGGAGAATCCGCCTACGGTCCGGCCCCGCAAGCATGCAATCCTCCCCGCCCGCCGCCCTCCCCGCCCCCCGCGCCGTCGCCGCGGTGCGCTATGAACTGCTCACGCTGGGCGACGAGCTCCTCCTCGGGCTCACGGCGAACGGGCACCTCACCTTCATCGGCTCCCAACTCGGCCGGCGCGGCGCGCTCCTGCAGCGCAACGTCACCCTCACCGACGAGGCCGACGCGATCGCCGCGCAGTTTCGTGAGAGCTGGGCGCTGGCCGACGTCGTGATTACCACGGGCGGCCTCGGGCCGACCTGCGACGACCGCACGCGCGACGCCGTGGCCGCCGTGCTCGGCCGCCGGCTGGTGCACGACCCCGCGGTGGAGGCCGCCATCGGGGAGCGTTTTGCCCGGATCGGCCGGAAGATGACGCCCAACAACCTCAAGCAGGCCCAAGTGTTTGAGGGGGGCGAGGTCCTCGCCAACGCCAACGGCACCGCCCCAGGGCTCTGGGTCGAGCAGGACGGCCGCGTGCTGGTGATGCTGCCCGGCCCACCCAACGAGCTACAGCCGATGTTCCTCGGCCAAGTGGTTCCCCGCCTCGCCGCGCGCGGCTTGCTCCGCGACCGCGAGGCCTACGTCCAGCTGCGCACCGCGAGCGTCGGCGAGTCCGCCTTGGAGACCCGCCTCCAGCCCATCTTCGACCGCGCAGGCCCCGGCCTGAGCGTCGCGTTCTGCGCGCACCAAGGCGCCGTCGACCTGCGCCTCAGCTCGCCGGATGGCTCCCTCGACGAGGCGGCGGTCGAAGCCGTGGCGACGGAGTGCGCCTCCCAGCTCGGCGACGACGTGGTCTGCCGTGGCCACGACACGCTCGCCAAGGTCTGCGCCGACCTGCTCCGCGCTCAGGAAAAACGCCTCGCCGTGGCCGAAACCGCCACCGGTGGTCTCCTCGCCCACGCCTTCACGGAGTCGTGCGGCGCCTGCAAGTTCTTCGCGGGCGGCGTCGTCGCCTGCACCAACGATACGAAGTCCCAGCTGCTCGATATCCCCGAGTGCCTCCTGCTCCAGCACGGCGCCGCGAGCGAGGAGGCCGCGGTTGCGATGGCGACCGGCGCTTCCGAGACCCTGGCCGCCGATTATGCCCTCGCGATCACGGGCTTCGCCGGGGCGGCTGAGACCGGCGGCGGCGGCAACCCGGTCGGCACGATCTACGTCGGCCTCCTCACCCCCGGTGGAGTCTGGGCGAAGAAGCTCCGCTACCCCGGCCCGCGCGGCACGATCAAGGTCCGCGCCGTCAACGCCGCTCTCGATTGGCTCCGCCGTGAACTGCTCCGCGTTTCCCGCGGCGAGGTGACCCCGGTGCGGCGCGCGGCCACGATCTAGATCTTCGACGGGCTCAGATCAGGATCTTCGACGGGCTCAGATCAGGATCTTCGACGGGCTCAGGTCGGGGTCATCTACGTTCTCAGATCAGGACCAGAAGAGTCAGGGGGCGGGGTCTAGCAGGCCGGCGAGCACGGCGACGGCTTCCTGCCGGACGGTCAGCACCGCGCGCAACTCCGCCCGCGCCCGCTCCAGACTCGTCCCGCGCTCCCGTTGCAACCCTCCCAAGCGCGCCAGACGCAACCGCAGCTCGGCCTCCGGCAGGCCGTCTCGCACTGCTGACCGCAACGCGTCCTGCGCCGTCCGCTCCGCGCTTGCGGGCTTCGCCTTGTCCTTGGGGCCCGCCCCGCCGCCGGCGGCTTGCACCGCGGCAATCCGTTCGGAAATCACCGCCCACTCGGCGTCGTCGGTCACCCGCATCGCCTCCCGGAGGCGGGTCAGGCTGCGCGCCGCTTCTACCGCAGGGTCGCGCGCAGCCTTTTCCCCGCCGGAGCGCTTCATCTCGCGGGACTCCCCCTTCTCCTCCCGGTCGGGTTTGCCGGGTTTAGACGGCTTGTCCTGGGCCGGGGAAACCGCGACTACGACGGTAAAGGCGGCGAGAAGCGCCCAGCGGGCAAGGGGAAGGGGCGGCGACAAGGCACGCATAGCGGGGTCCCGGCAAGACGCAGGCCAGTCGGCGGGGGTTACCGCCCGCCCCAGTTAGCGGTAGAAGGTGAACGCCAGCACCGCCGCCAGCGCGATCCGGTACCACGCAAACACGGCCAGACCGTGACGCGTCAGCCAGTTGACGAGGAAACGCACGCAGATGGCTGCGGTCACGGCCGCGACCACGCCGCCGAGGATGACCTTGGGCCAGCCGAAAACCTCGATCATCACCGCCCCGCCCCGCAGGCTCTTGTAGATCGAGGCGGCGGTGAGGGTGACGAAGCCGAGGATGAAGCTGAATTCAGCCGCGCGCCGCGGATCAAGGCCCGCGAAGTAACCGCCCACGATCGTCATCATCGACCGGCTCGTGCCCGGCCACATCGCCAAGCACTGCAGTAGGCCCACGGTGGCGGCGCCGCGCGGCGTCAGTTCCTCGCGGCCGACCCAGGTCGCCGACGCGACGCGCCGGCGATGCCAGGCCTCGGCGGCAAACATCAGCAGCGCGCCGGCCACCAGCGCGATGATCACCGCGCCGACCGAGAACAGGTTTTCCTCGATCCACTTGCTCGCGAGGAAGCCGATCCCAGCGGCCGGTACGAAGGCGATGAGCACGTTGAGCAGGAGCCGTCGTCCGGCGGGATCTTGTCCCAAAAGACCGCGCGCCATCGACATCAGGGGGCCCCAGTACAGCAGCGCGACCGCCGCGATTGCCCCGAACTGGATCACCACGATGAAC
>CAIOTK010000075.1 GCA_903861185.1 uncultured Opitutia bacterium
AGTTTAACCGACGGGCGAGACCGCGCGGAGTTGCCGCGAGACTTGGGCGACCAACTGCAGGTAGTCGGGCTGCAAGCGCGTCTCCGCGGTGCGCGGGCGGGGGAGCGGGACGTGGACTTCCGCGTGCAGGCGTCCCGGGTGGGCGGAAAGGATAAGGATGCGGTGCGAAAGAAAGACCGCCTCGGCGACCGAGTGGGTGACAAAGAATCCCGTCCATCCGCCTGCCTCCTGCAGCCCGAGGAGTTCCTCGTTGAGGCGTTCCCGCGTCATCTCATCGAGCGCGCCAAACGGCTCGTCGAGCAGCAGGAGGCGAGGGGAGAGCGAAAGGGCACGAGCGAGGGAAACGCGCATCCGTTGTCCGCCCGAGAGTTGCCGGGGGTAGGCCGCACCGCGTCCCCCTAGGCCAACTAGTTCCAGCAGCCGGGAGGAGGTCGCCGCGCGGTCCGCCGCGGAGGCGCCGCCGAGGCGAAGGGGCACCTCGACGTTAGCGCGCACACTGAGCCAAGGAAGCAGGGTTGCCTCTTGGAAGACGAAGGCGAGCGAGGCCGCGGGGTCACCTGCGGGCCGACCCTCCACGCGGATGGTCCCGGCCGAAGCAGGCGTGAGCCCGGCGATTAACCGTAGTAAGGTCGATTTGCCACAGCCGCTCGGGCCTAGCAGCGAGACCATCTCCCCGGGCCGGGCTTGCAGGGAGATGCCCTCCAAGACGGCCGGACCATCGCCAAAGCGCTTGGCGACCGCCTCCAGTTCGACCGCGGGGGACAGGGACATCGGGCCGAGGAGGCAAAGGCCCGCGAGTGGTGTCGAGCGGGAAACGCCCGCGTTACTCGTAGCGGAGGGCGTCGATCGGGTCGAGCTGGGCGGCTTTGTAGGCCGGGTAAAACCCCGAGATAATGCCCACGAGAGCGCTGCCCGCGACGGAAATGAAGATCCACGTGGTCGGAACGAGGACCGGCCAGCCATTGTACGAGGAGAGCGCCTGCGAACCGCCGACGCCTACGGCGACTCCAACCATCCCGCCCAGCGAGCTTAGGAGGATCGCCTCGATCAGGAATTGCGTCAGTACGTCCTTGCCGTGCGCGCCGATGGCGAGGCGGATGCCGATCTCTCGGGTCCGTTCGGTCACCGAGACGAGCATAATATTCATAATCCCGATGCCGCCAACGATCAGGGAAACGCCGGCGATGCCGGCGAGCAGGCCGGTCATCGTCTTGGCGGTGGCCGTCGCGGCAGAGGCCAGTTCCTCTTGGGTGCGGACCGTAAAGTCGGGTTCCCGCCCGCGGCGGCGCTGGGTGAGCAGGTCCTCCACGGACTGCTTCACCTGCGCTACCTTGTCGGCATCCGCGGCCTGGATGCGGATCATGCTGATGGAGGTGCGCCGGGACACCCGGCGCATGTGGGAGGTATAGGGGATGAGGACGACGTCGTCCTCATCCGAGCCGAAGATGCTGAAGCCCTTGGGCGTTAGCACTCCGAGAATGCGGAAGGGGAGGTTGCGGATCCGCAGCGTCTGACCGACCGGATCTTCGTTCGGGAACATCTGGTCGGCGACGGTCTTGCCGATGACGCACACCTTGCCTAGGGACTTCACATCTTGCTCGGTGAACATCGCGCCGGATTCCATCGGCCAGTTGCGCACGTAGGGGTAGTCGGGACCGACTCCGTTGACGTTAGTGTTCCAATTAA
Source organism: uncultured Opitutia bacterium (assembly GCA_903861185.1). Lineage (GTDB taxonomy): Bacteria > Verrucomicrobiota > Verrucomicrobiia > Opitutales > Opitutaceae > ER46. Next base: position 1,687 of record CAIOTK010000075.1, read on the forward strand.
GTCCGTTGGCGAGGACCTGGTTACGGTCGCGTACCTCAGCGCTGAGACCGTCGATATTAGCGACCTCGGCGGCGATGGCGTCGGCGTCCTCTGGCGTGAGCGAGACGGAGCTGCCGAAGCCACCGCGCATTCCGCCGGAGCTATAGCTGCCGGGCATCACGGTGATGAGGTTCTGGCCGAGCGAGGCGACTTGGGCCTCGACCTGCGCCTTGGCGCCGCTACCGATGCTGACCATCGTGATTACGGCGGCGACGCCGATGATCATCCCGAGGGCCGTCAGGAGGGAACGGAGGGTATTGCGCCGGAGGGCGCGCAGCGCGACGCGGAGGGTGTTGGTGAAGTGCATGGCGGCGTCAGGCTCCGGACTTGGCCTGGTGGGTGAGCTTGGCGGCGGCCTCGGCGGCCTTGATGCGCTGCATTTCCTCCTCGGCGATGGTGCGGTCGGCGACCATTTCGTCACGTACGACCACGCCGTCGCGAAGGATCAGGTTGCGCCGGCAGTACTTCGCGATGTCGAGCTCGTGGGTGACCATCACGATCGTGATGCCCTGCTCGTTGAGCTTTTGGAACACCCCCATGACCTCCACGGAGGTCTTGGAGTCCAAGTTGCCGGTGGGTTCGTCGGCGAGCAGAACTTGGGGTTCGTTGACGAGGCCGCGGGCGATGGCGACGCGCTGCTGCTGGCCGCCGGAGAGTTGGTTGGGGAAGTGGTCGAACCGATTGGCGAGCCCGACGATCTCGAGGCAGTGCATAGCCCGCTCGCGGATCTTCTCCATCGAGACCTTGCGGTGGCGGCCGTAAAGCATCGGGAGCTCTACGTTCTCGAGCGCGGTGGTTCGGGCGAGGAGGTTGAAGCCCTGGAACACGAACCCGAGCTTCTGGTTGCGGAGGTCCGCGAGCTCGTTGCGGTCGAGTTCATCGATGTCGATTCCGTCGAGCTCGTAGGTGCCGCGGGTGGGACGGTCGAGGCACCCGAGCATGTTCATCAGGGTGGATTTCCCGGAACCGCTGGCCCCCATCAGGGCGATGAATTCCCCGCGCTGGATCTCGAGGCTCACGCCGCGCACGGCGTGTACCGGCACCTCGCCGGACTCGTAGATCTTGTGCAGGTCCTGAATTTTGACGACGGGCGACATAGGGCCGGCGCGCGGGTTGCTCAGCGCGGAGGGCCGCCGCGGCTGCTACCGCCGAAGCTGCTGCGACCGCTGAAGGGATTGGAGGAGGCGCCCGGCGGGCCTTGAGGGACCGGGGCGGCGCCAGGCAGGATGACACCTGTAATAACGGTATCTCCGTCCTTCAGACCTTCTAGGACCTCGGTAAAGAAGCCGTCGGAAACACCCAGTCGGACGGTGACGGGACGCAGTCGCTTATCGAGGGCCTCCGGATCGGCGAAAACGTAAAGGGTGCGGGTGACCACGGTGTTATTGAAGCCCCGCTCGCCGGCGCCGCCGCCGCTCGAGGGGCCGCGCGAGAAGCCGCTACCGCGGCTGCCGCCCCCTGGCCCACCTGGGCCGCCAGGTCCACCCGATCCGCCGCCCTTGCGGCTGGCCCCCATCGCCATCCGGGCGGCGACGAGGTCGGGGTCGAGTCCCTTTTCCTTCGCGAGGGTCTTCGCCTTCTCGATTTGTTCCGGCGAGGGCGGGCTGCCCCGTTCCCAGCCGACGGCGCGAATGATGCCGAAGATGGCCGTCATCTGCTCCTCATCCGTCATCGTCTGGGGCGCGCCGCCAGACTTCGTCTCGCCAGCCTTGCCGCCGGCCTTGGGCTCGCCGGGCGCGGCGGCGACGAGGAGTTCTTGCGGCACGCGGACGCGCAGGCCGCCATTGGCAACGCGGAGGACGTTGGAGCGCTGCTGCACGATGATGGAGACATTCGCGGTCATTCCGGGCTTCAGCCGGAGGTCCTCGTTGCCGACGTCGATGATGGTCGCGTAGGAGACCACGCTCTGCTGGACGCTGGCGGCGTTGCGGACCATCCGGACCTTGCCTGGAAAGGTGCGGTTGGGGAAAGCGTCGACGGTGAACTTTACCTCCTGGCCCTCAGCGATTGTGCCGATGTCCGCCTCGGCCACCGCGGCATTGATCTGCATCTTGGTGAGATCGTTGACCAGCGTGAAGAGCACAGGCGCGTTCATGTTCGCGTTGACCGTACGTCCCTTGTCGGTGCGGCGGTCGAGAATCATGCCATCGATCGGCGCGGTGATGACGCAGCGGGAGAGGTCGACCTTGGCGTTCTCCACCGAGGCCCCGCGCGTGAGGAGCTGAGCGTTAGACTGGGCTAGCTGGGCGAGGACGTTGTCGAGCTCGGCTTGGGAGACGAGGTTCTGCCGGTGCAGGCCGGTGGTGCGATCGACGTTAAGTTTGAGCAGTTGGTTGTTCGCTTTGGTCGATTCGAGGTCGGCCTCGGCTTGGCGGAGTCGCTGTATAAAGGTCGACTCGTCGATCCGGGCCAGCACGTCGCCGGCCTTCACCTTGGAATTGTAGTCGACCATTACCTCCTTGATTTGCCCGGACACCTGGGCGCCCACGTCGACCGTGACCACGGGCTGCAGGTCGCCGGTAGCGGTAACGGATTGGACGATGTCCCCCCGGGCCACTTTCACCGTCTGGAACTCGGTCTTCTTCTCGGTCTTATTCCCGAGGAAATACCACGCGCCCCCGCCGCCCGCAGCAAGCAGGAGCAGGACGAGCACGAGACCGGTGTAACTTTTGGATTTGGCCATGGGGAAGGGGGCGGGCTTTGCGATTAAGGACGCCGACCGGAGCGCGGGCTGCAACACCAGAGTATCGGCGACAGGCCCTGACGCGCGGACCGGGGAAAGGTCACACGGTTTCCGCCGAATAGCGCCGGGCAAGCGCGCCGGCGGTCGCGGCGAGCCGGCGCCGGAGTTCGGGTGGGCGGAGCACCTCCGCGTCGGCCCCCCAGGAGAGGATCCAGCCGGCCACCTCGGCCAGCGCCCCGAGGCGGAGCGTGAGTTCGATGCCGCCGTCCGGGAGCGGACGCAGTTCCTGAGACTCGTGCCACTCGCGCTCACGCACCCGGTCGGCGACCGCGGCGGAGAAACGCACGACTACCCGGAAGTTGCCGGCCCCGCCGAGCACCCCTAGTGCGGAGGCGAAAAAGCGCTCCGGGGAAAAGTCGGTCGGCCGCGTGAACTGGGCGTTGAGCACCGTCACGCCTCCGATGCGGGGTAGCGCAAAGGTGCGGAGGGCGTCGCGCTCGGGATCGTGGGCGACCAGATACCAGAGATTCTCGCGGTGCGCGAGGTGGTAGGGTTCGACGCGGCGGCGGGCGGCGCGGGATTCCCCCGGTTTGCGGTAGTCGAATTCCACCGCCCGCTGGCGGAGGACGGCGCGGCTGAGGGCGTTAAACACGGCGAGGTCAGCCCGGCCAAGCCCCGTGTTGCGGAAGGAGACCGACTGGAGTTCGTCGGCCGGCGAAAATGAGATCCGGTCCTTGAGTCCGCCCGTAAGCTTGTCGAACGAGGCCTCCAGCTGCCGGTGGAACGGGGTGCCACGGTACTGTTCGAGGGCCTTGCGGGCGACAAGGAGAGCGAGTAGTTCGCCCTCGGTGACGTTGACGGTGGGAAACGCGGTGACGGGATTCGTGTAGCGGTAGGCGTTGATCAGTGGGTCAAACTCGACCGGGAGATCGAGCCGGTCGCGCATGAAGGCGATATCGCGCACGATCGTCTTCCGAGAGACCTCGAGGGTGGCGGCCAACTTGGTGCAGTTGGTGAGCGCGCCACGGCGCAGTTCCTCGTGGATCCGTAGCATCCGCTCCATCGGGGGCCGGGACGTGTGATAGGGAGCGGGCATCGGACGCAGCCGGACAGATTTCTTTGGCTGGGACAAGCTATGTCCCACCCGGCTGGTAATCTCCGGGCTATGAACACGACCCGCCGCGCTTCCGGCCCCGTCACCGCCCCCGGTTCCCTGCACTGGATCCACGATGGCTACCGCCACCGAGTCACCGCGTGGCCCGAGGCGGCCTTCCATCGGGAGGTGATCCCCGGCCGGTGGGAAGCGGAGGACCCGTCCCCCGGCGCACTGGCCTCGGCGGCGCTCGGTGTAGGTGGGGCGGCTTGGCGGCGTTTCCTCGAGTTCGTCCCGCCCGAGGTGCGCGGGTTGCTCCAGCGCCACACTCACGGGCGGATGGCCGCCCTGCTGGTCGCGGTGCGTTGTCCGGACCTGATCCCAGAGCTGCAGCAGACGCCGGTATTCGCGGCCTTCCTTGCCGCGCACCCCGAACTGCGGGGCGGCGGCGCCGCGGCGTGGGCTGAAATCTCGGCGGTGCACGGGCGAGAGGGGGCCTTTGGGCTCCTCCAATGGCTGGGCCTGCCGGCGAGCCGCCAGGCGCTCGCCATTCTGCGTAAGGTGGCTGAGCCGGACCTCCCGCCGCGGCTCCTCGCGCCTCTCCGCGCGTCTCTGTGGGAGCCCGCTGTCCGCTCGCAGCTCGCGCGGGTGCCCGCCCTGGACGACGAGGAATTGTTCCTCGCCTGCCACGCGCTCGCGGCCTGAACCGAAAACGCGTGTTGCGCCGGCCGCGGCGAGGCCTTGGATGGAACGGATGCCCTCCGCGACCATCGACGCCGCCGCCCTCCGCTCGGTCGCTGCCGCCTTTCGTCTGGGCGGGACCTACTGCGGCGGGGCGCCGTACGGTAACGGCCATATCAATGACACGTTCGCCGTAACCTTTGAGCAGGGCGGCGTTTCTACCCGCTACATCCTCCAGCGCATCAACGAGCACGTCTTCCGCGACGTGGACGCCGTGATGGCCAACGTGGCGCGGGTTACGGCCCACGCTGGGCGGCGCGCCCTGGCCGCCGGGGTGACTGACCCGCAGCGGCGCGTCCTTACGCTGATCCCGACCCGCGGGGGAGAAAACCTGTTGCGAGATGCGTCCGGCGCCTGGCGCTGCTATGTTTTCATTGCGGATGCGACCTCACACGACGTAATCCGCGGGCCCGAGATGGCGCGGGAGGCAGCCCGCGCGTTCGGGGAGTTCCAGCGGATGCTCGGCGACCTGCCCGGGGAACGCCTGCGCGAGACGATCCCGGATTTTCATCACACGCGGCGCAGGTTCGACGCCCTGATGCGCGCCGCCGCTGAGGACCGCCGGGGCCGGGCGGCGGGCGTCGCGACCGAACTCGCCTTTGTCCGGGAGCGCGAGCCGATGGTCGACCTTCTGCTGGACTTGCACGCCCGGGGCGAGCTGCCGGAACGCGTCACCCACAACGACACCAAGCTGAACAATGTCCTAATCGACGACCGGACTGGCGCCGGGCTTTGTGTCATCGACCTCGACACGGTGATGCCGGGGCTGGCGCTCTACGATTTCGGAGACTTGGTGCGTTCGGCGACGAACGCCGCGCCCGAGGACGAACGCGATCTGGCCCGAGTGCGCGCGCGGCCGGAGATCTTTGAAGCGCTAGTCGAAGGCTACCTTGCGGGCACCGGTGGGTTACTCAACGAGGCCGAGATCGGGCAACTCGCGTTCGCGGGCCGCCTGATCACCCTCGAGATTGGGATGCGCTTCCTCACCGACCACCTCGAGGGCGACGCCTATTTCCGCATCCATCGCGAGGGCCACAATCTCGACCGGGCCCGCAGCCAGTTCGCCCTCGTGCGAAGTCTGGAGGAGCAGCGTGAAGCGATGGAGGCTGTCGTCCGCCGTCTCGTCGCGCGTTCCCGTCGCGATTCCCCCGCCACCGCTTCCGCCCCCATGATCCCCACCTCCAGCGAATCCCAGCAACGCGAGCGCATCGCGACCGAGATATTCCCGGGTGCCGACGCCGCCTGCAGCCGGCTGGCGAGCGAGATCGCCGACCTCATCCGCAGCAACGATCGCGCCGGGAAGCCGACTGTGCTTGGCCTTGCTACTGGCTCCACTCCGGTTCGCCTGTACCGCGAACTGATCCGCCTGCACCGCGAGGATGGGCTGAGCTTCCGCAACGTCATCACGTTCAATCTCGACGAATACTACGGGCTACCGCGCGAGCATCCGGAGAGCTACTGGCGCTTCATGCACGAGCAGCTCTTTAACCACCTCGATATCCCGGCCGCCAACGTGAACGTCCCGAACGGCACGGTTCCTCGTGGAGAGGTGTTTGCTTGGTGCCGGAGTTACGAGGATCGGATCCGGGCTGCCGGCGGGCTCGATCTTCAAGTGCTCGGCATCGGCCGCACCGGCCACATCGGTTTCAACGAGCCCGGCTCCAGTCGGGAGTCGCGCACCCGCCTCGTCACCCTTGACGGGCTCACGCGGCGCGACGCCGCCCGTGACTTCCTCGGCGAGGCCAATGTGCCCCGCCACGCGATTACGATGGGCGTCGGCACCATTCTCGACGCGCGGCGGATCGTGCTGCTCGCCTGGGGTGAGTCGAAGGCCGCCGTCGTCGCCGCCGCGGTTGAAGCGCCGCCGTCTGATGCTCTGCCGGCTAGTTTCCTGCAAGGGCATCCGCAGGTACGATTCCTGCTCGACGAGGCAGCTGCCTCCGCGCTCACCCGGGTCCGCCATCCTTGGCTCGTCACCCCGGTCGAATGGCGGCCGGCCCTCGCTCGCCGTGCGGTGATGTGGCTCTCTCAAACCGTCGGGAAGCCGGTGCTGAAGCTTCTCGACGAGGATTACAGCGAGCACGGGATGGCGGATCTCCTCACCGAGCAGGGACCGAGCTACGGGCTGAACATCAGGATCTTTAACGAGATTCAGCGCACGATCACCGGCTGGCCCGGCGGTAAGCCCAACGCGGATGACAGCTCTCGCCCGGAGCGGGCGCTGCCCTTCCCCAAGCGGGTGGTGGTCTTCAGTCCGGAGCCCTCCCACGACGTGCTCGGGATGGGGGGCACGCTGCGCCGCCTCAAGGATCAGGGCCACGACGTTACGGTGGTGTACCTGACGTCCGGCAATCTCGCGGTGCCCGACGAAGAGGCGGTGATGGCGGCGGATCTCGTGGGCGACATTGCGGAGACGCTCGCGCGTTCGGAAGGACCAGTGGCGGAGTTTGCGCGCACCACCCGGAAGGAACTTCTCGAGAAGGCCGCGTTTGCTGCGGACTCGGCCTCGATCCGCCGGCTGAAGGGCCTCCTGCGCCGTGGTGAGGCGCGCGCCTCGCTGCGGGACTGCGGTTATGCCGCGGGCCAGGCGCGTTTCCTCGACTTGGCGTTCTACGAGCGCGGACGTTACCGGCAGTTCGCCCCCGGGACGGAAGATGTGGCGGCGGTCGCCGCCCTGCTGCGGGAGCTGACCCCGAACCAGATCTTCCTGACGGGCGAGCGGGATGACCCCACGTCGATCACCGCAGTCGGCTACCAACTGCTCCGGCAAGCGTGGCGGCAGGTGGCGGCCGAGGCGTGGACTAAAGATTGCCGGGTCTGGGCTTACCGCGGGGTGGAGCAGCCGTGGGAGGCGGCGGAAATCGAAATGGCGGTGCCACTGAGTCCGCGCGAATTGGCGCAGAAGATCCAGGTCGTCTTCCACCACAAGTCGCAGCGGAGCCAGACCCCCGTGGCCGCCGGACTCCGCGAACCCTGGCAGCAGGCGGAGCAGCAAAACCGCGCGCTGGCGGCAAATTACGACAAGCTCGGGCTGGCCGACTACGAGGCCCTCGAAGGATTCTCCCGCGCTCGGCTCGACTGATTTCGCTTCCCATGCTTCCGCTGGCCCCTTCGCTCCGGCCCTCCCTCGAACGAGACTTTGTCCCTGCCGCCCTCTGGAACCGTGCCTACCGCGCTCTTGTCGATGCGGATCCCGGATCCCGCCCCTTCGCGCTCGCGCTCCGCGCCCCGGGCGGTGCGGTTTCGCGCTATGACAGCCGCGTGCTCGGGTCTAACCATCCGCGGGCGACGCTGACCCTACTCTACGCCGAGCGCCTGCTGAAGTTCCTGTTGTGGCAGCGGGGCGGTTGCCACGTCTCCGTGGGCGGGGCGGATGAGGTGGCCCGCCATCTTGCGGCGGTTTATGCGCCGAGCGGCGCGCGGGCCTTCGACCACGCGTTTATGGGTGAACGCACTTACCGGGACCCCTTCAGGGTCGAGGCTTGTCCGCTCGCCGAGCTCCCCGCCGAAATGGTCGCCGCCTTGCCGGTCGGCCGTCACCTCGACGGCTGCCGGATCGGGTTCGACCTCGGTGGAAGTGACCGCAAGGCCGCGGCGGTTATCGATGTCGGGTGGTATATTCGGAGGAGATCGCGTGGGACCCCTATTTCCAGCAGGATCCGGCGTATCATCTCGAGGGCATCCACGATTCACTCACCCGGGCGGCGCGCCATTTACCGCGGGTGGACGCGATCGGCGGCAGCGCCGCCGGCATCTACGTGAACAACGAAGTTAGGGTCGCCTCCTTGTTCCGAGGTGTGCCCCCCGCGGCCTTCGATGCTCAGGTGCGACGGATGTTCTTCACCCTCCGCGAGCGCTGGGGCGGCGTGCCCTTCGAGGTCGCCAACGACGGGGAGGTCACGGCGCTCGCCGGTTCGATGAGCCTCGGCGATGGCGCCGTACTGGGCATCGCGATGGGCACGAGTCTGGCGGCCGGCTACGTGACCCCCTCGGGCGGTATCACTCCGTGGTTGAACGAGCTCGCGTTCGCGCCGATCGACTACCATCCCGACGCGCCGCGCGACGAATGGTCAGGGGACGCGGGTTGCGGCGTGCAGTATTTCTCTCAGCAGGCGGTCGGCCGCCTGGCGCCCGCGGCTGGGCTCGAGTTCCCCGCCGGCCTACCCCTGCCCGAACAATTGGTGCGGGTGCAGGAGGCGATGGCGGCCGGGGATGAACGCGCTGCCCGGATCTACGATTCAATCGGCATCTCCTTCGGCTACGCGATCGCGCACTACGCGGATTTCTATACCCTGCGACACTTGCTGGTACTGGGCCGAGTGACGTCGGGCGCTGGCGGCGATTTGCTGCTGCAACGCGCCCGCGAGGTCCTTCGCGCTGACTTTCCCGAACTCGCCGCGCGAGTCCGACTGCACACTCCGGACGAGAAGGACAAGCGCCACGGGCAGGCCATCGCTGCCGCCAGCCTACCCGCCCTCCGTAACTCCTGATCCTTTCGATGAAGCTCTTCCAGCCCCAGGCCGACATCCTGTTCCCCGCCGAGCACTCGAACGCCGAAACGGCGCTCTCTCGGGTGACGCACCTCTGCCTCGGTGCCCATCAGGATGATATCGAGATTATGGCCCACGCGGGCATCAGCGACTGCCTCGAGCAGCCGGGGCTCGCCTTCGGCGGCGTCGTGGTCACCAACGGCGCGGGTTCCCCGCGCACCGGTCCCTATGCCCATCTCGATGACGCGCAGATGCAGGGCGTGCGTCGCGAGGAGCAGCGTGCCGCCGCGCGATTGGGACGTTACGCGATTCAGCTCCAGCTCGCCCATCCCAGCAGCGTCGTGAAGTCGCCCGGGCACCCCGGCGTTGCTGCCGACCTCGACCTGATCTTCGGGGGCTGCCAGGCGCAGGTCGTCTATCTGCACAACCCCGCCGACAAACACGACACCCACGTCGCGGTCTTTCTGCGGTGCTTGGAGGCACTCCGCCGCCTGCCTCCTGCTCGCCGACCCCAGCGGGTGCTGGGCTGCGAGGTTTGGCGGGACCTCGACTGGTTGGTCGACGCCGACAAGGTCGCGCTCGATGCGGGTCGCCATCCTGCCCTAGCCCTCGACCTGCTCAAGGTCTTCGACTCCCAAGTCGCGGGCGGCAAGCGCTACGACCTCGCCACGGTTGGTCGCCGGCAGGCGCACGCGACGTTCCACACCTCGCACGCGACTGACCGGATGGCCGGCATTACTTGGGCGATGGATCTGACCCCTCTGGTCCAAGACTCTGCTTTGTCCCCAGAGGCGTATGCGCTGGGCTACCTGGAGCGACTCCAGACGGACGTGCGCGACCGGATCCGGCGTTTCGCCTGAGCTGGGACCAGAACGCGGCGAGGAGCGCCAGCATCGAAGGCAGCGCCAGTTGGTGGATGAAGGTGAGGCGAGGCGAAAGCAGGTCTCCCTGGATCCCGAGGAACAGCGCGTAACCGGCAAGGCCCACCGTCGCCCCCGGTACAGCGTGGAACCAGAGTAAGAGATGGCCGAAAACAATCGCGGCCAACGCTAAGAATAGGGACCATTCACGCGCGCCCAATTGGTCTGCTCGCGGGAGGCCCTCACCGGCTGCGATAAGGAAAATCAGCCCGGCAAGGAGAGCACCGAGGAGTCGGGCGCTCCACCGCAGGAGACGAAGGAGGAGGGGATCGACGGGCACGCGTTCTTGCTGGCTGCGCGGGGCCTACGAGGCCAAGGCAAAAACGGGGTGACGGACACCCTTTGGCGTGGACGCCGCCCCCGGGCGAGCCACGCTCGCACAAACCCCGCGACCGATGCGTTTCCCGCTATTCCTGCTTCCGCTGCTGCTCCTACCCGTAATCGCCTCCGCCCCGGTTGGCGAAGCGCCCCGCTGGTACAAGGGCAACACCCACACCCACTCGCTGTGGAGCGACGGGGATGACTACCCGGAGATGATCGCCGACTGGTATAAGCGCGCCGGTTATCACTTTCTGGCGCTCTCGGACCACAACATCCTCTCCGAGGGCACCCGCTGGTTCGAGTTAAAGGCCCCGGTCTCCCTAAAGGGTGAGGTGGTGCAGCGCGGCGGCGGCGAGGTACTCCAGAAGTACCTGCGGCGCTTCGGGCCGGACTGGGTGGAACTGCGCGAGAACGCGGGGCGCCGCGAGGTGCGGCTGAAGCCGCTGTCGGAGTTCGCGCCGCTGCTGAACGAACCCGGCAAGTTCCTGCTGATCCCCGCGGAGGAGATCACCGGCGCTTGGACGCGGCCGAAGTCCGACACGGCTCCCGCGCTCACCGGTCCGGTCCACATCAACGTGACCAATCCCCGCGACCTCGTTCCCGCGGTCAACGCCGCGGACGCGGTGACCGTGATGCAGCGCACCCTTGAGGCGGTCGATGCCCAGCGCACGCGCACCGGCCAGCCAATGTTCGCCCATCTCAACCACCCGAACTTCCGCTGGGGCGTGACCGCCGAGGAGATGATGCGGGTCGAGCGACTGCGTTTCTTCGAGGTCTACAACGGCCATCCCGGCGTCGAGAACGCGGGAGACGCGACGCGCCTCAGCATGGACGCGATGTGGGACGCCATCCTCGCGTTCCGGCTCTCCGAGCTGAACTTCGGCGTTGTCTACGGCGTAGCCACGGATGATTCGCACCACTACCACAAGGTTGGTCCCGGTCGGAGCAGTTCCGGGCGCGGCTGGGTAATGGTGCGGGCCCGGCACCTCACCGCGGAGTCGCTAATCCGCGCGCTGGAGGCGGGTGATTTCTACGGCACCTCAGGGGTGACCCTGCGGGAGGTGGTGCGCGAACCGGGACGAATCGCCGTCGAGGTCGAGCCGGAGGCGGGCGTGTCCTATCGCATCCAGTTTATCGGCACCCGGCGTGGCTTTGACCGCCGTAGCGAAGAGATTGCCCCTCCCGCCGAGGAGAAACCGGCCCGCCGCACCCTCAACCACCGGCGTTACAGCCCCGAGGTCGGAGCCGTGCTCGCCGAGACCAGCGGGGCAAGCGCGGAGTATCGCCTGAAGGGAGACGAGCTCTACGTCCGCGCGAAGGTAATCTCCTCGAAGCCCAAGGCGGATGGGAGCGTGCCCGGCGAGTGGGAGACGGCTTGGGTGCAGCCTGTCGTCGGCGCCCGACCCTAACGAGCGGTCACTTCCGCGGCTGCTTCGTCTGCTTGGCGTCCGGATCGATCGCTCGCGGACGGTTGGCGGGGCCGGGTTTGGGGGCCGGGAGTTTGGCGAGTTGCGTACGGGCCTCCGCCAAGGTGGCCGCCAAGGCAGGATCGGCGACCCGGTTGTGGTACTCGTGAGGGTCGTCGGGACGCCAATAGAGTTCACGGCCTCGGGCGCCTCCGTCCCACTCGGTGTAACGCCAACGCGGGCCGATTACGGTGCGGCCGGCTACGTCCGCCCGGCGCTCGACGTCGTAATGGTAGACGAGGCTGTAGGCGTGACTCCCGGTGTCCGCGGCCCCGAGCAGGGGGCGCAGGGAACGCCCCTCAAGGCCGGGCGGGCGGGGGAGACCGGCGAGGTCGACTAGCGTGGGGTAGACGTCGAGCAGTTCCACGGGGGTGGTCACCACCGTCCCAGCCGGAATGCCGGGCCCCGCCGCGAGCAATGGCACGCGCGTTGCGACGTCGAAGGCGGAGAGTTTTGCCCAGAGTCCGCCGTGGTCGCCTAGGTGGAAGCCGTGGTCGCTGAAGAGAACCACGAGGGTATTTTCGGTCAGACGAAGCCGGTCCAATTCCGCGAGGACTAAGCCCAACTGTTCGTCGATGAACGAGACGCAGGCGAGGTAGCCTTGAATGGCAGCGATTCTGGAGTCGGGCTGCGGGAACCCTGTCAATTCCGTCTGCAACGCGATTGGCGGCACGTTACGCAGGGGCGGTTCGGCGGGCAGCGGGATGCGGTCGGGTGGATAAAGATCGAAGAACCGCTGCGGGGCGGTCCACGGCAGGTGCGGTTTGTGGAAGCCGAGGGCGAGGAAGAACGGGCCGCCCGCGGCCGCTCGTTCCCCGAGTAACTGACGGATCCGACGCGAATTTAGGCCGTCCCGGGTGCGGGCGCCGTCAGAGCTGAGCACGTGGGCGCGGGGCCGGCCGTCGCCGCCGCCGTACCGCGCGTTCAGCGCGGCCTTTTCCTCGTCGTCCTCACCCGGGCCGTCTTCGTACAGGTCCCATGCGGCGGGATCACTGTTACGCACATTATGGAAGACCTTGCCCACGCCGCCCGTATAGTAGCCCTGGCGGCGGAAGTGTTCGGGTAGCAGCACGGCGTCCGGCAACGCGGTCCGCGCCGGGGTCGCGAGGATGTAGACGCCACTCGTCTCCGGCCGTCGCCCACTCAAGAACGAAACCCGGCTCGGGTTGCAGAGCGGGTACTGGGCGTACGCGCGTTCAAACCGGGCGCCACGGGCGGCCAAACGGTCGATAGTCGGGGACTGGACGTAGCCATGGCCGTAGGCGCCGAGCAGGGTGTTGAGGTCGTCAACCACGACCAGCAGCACATTCGGCCGCGAGGGTGCCGCCGCCCAGCCGGAAGCGAGGAGCAGGCCGAGCGGCAGCAGGCGCAGGAGGCGTTGCATCGGAGGGATTTCTAGCGGGGGAGAGCGCCGCGCCAGCCCGCCCGCCATTGGCCCATCAGACGGTCCACGAGGGCCTTCTGCCCCGGCTCGCCCGCAAGATTCTGGTTCTCCTGCGGGTCGGCCTGATGATCATAGAGTTCGATGGCCTCTACTTTGACTTGGTCGCCACGATCAACCCAGACGGTGAAACGGTGGCGGTCGGTCCGCATCGAATAGCCCATCAGGTTACGTCCGCCGTTCGGGCGCGGATATTGGCTGAAGGCGGCGGTTTTCCACGCGCGATCCGGCTGTTCCAGCACGGGCTTGAAACTGAGGCCCTCGAGGTGACTAGGCAGCGGCAAGCCGGCCAGATCGGCCAGCGTGGGGTAGATATCGACGAATTCCACTAGCGCCCGCGATTTGGCCCCGGCCGTGCCGAGCCAAGGTGCGGAGAGTAGGAGCGGGGCGTTGGTGTCGTTCTCGGAGTTGGAGTGTTTGCACCAAGCGTCGTGCTCCCCGAGTTTCCAGCCGTGGTCGCCCCAGAGTACGATGATGGTATTTTGCCGGAGGCCCTGCCGCTCGAGTTCGTCGAGCACGCGGCCAAGCTGGGCGTCCATATAGCTGATCGCGGCATAGTAGCCGTGCTTGAGCTGCCGGGCGAGGTCATCGGGGATCGGGCCCTCGGGAATTCCGTGGTAGGACCGCAACTCCCCGCCGGGGAGAATCGCATACTCCGGAGCCCCGCGGGGCCGAAACCGGTTGGGCGCGAGGCTGATCTTCGCCGGATCGTAGAGATCCCAGTACTTCTTAGGCGCCACGAAAGGGAGGTGCGGCTTGGAGAAACCCACGGCGAGGAAGAAGGGGGCGCCCTTTTTGCCCAGCTCGCGCAGGGTCTCCACCGCGAGCTCTGCCGTCCTGCCGTCGGTATAGTAGTTGTCCGTGACGTCCGCTGATTCAAAGGCCGGACCGCGGGGGCCCTTCGCCGCCTTGCGGGCGGCCTTGCGGTCACCGGGCGGGACGACCGCCGGCGCCCGTTGCGTCAGCGCGACGTTTTCGGGGCGCGCGTAAGCGCCATTGGCCCGCGGGGTCTGCCAGGGTACGGACCAGGTGGGTACATCGTCGAAGCCACCGTGGAAGATTTTGCCCATTCCCTGCACGAAGTATCCGTTTTGCTTAAAGTGCTGGCCGACGGTCACGACGTCGGGCAGCGCCTTGCGAAAGTGCGTCTCGAGATCCCAGACCTTGCTGGTGTCGGGGCGGGTGCCCGTCATTACGACGGTGCGGGAGGGGGAACAGACCGCCTGCTGGCAATAGGCGCGCGTGAACGTCACGCCCGAGCGGGCGAGGCGATCGAGGTTGGGGCTGTGCACGTGGCCCGCGCCGTAAGCGCCGAACTCGGGTCGGAGGTCATCGACGGCGAAAAATAGCACGTTGGGCTTGGCCGGACGTTCGGCCGCGACGAGCGGTCCGCTCAGGGCAACGAGGATGGGAAGGAGGAGACGCATGGGGCGGATGGGTTTAGTCGTTGGCATTCTTCCGTCGGCCCTTGGCCTTACGCGCGCCCTCGCCCTCCGCCGAGGGGGCTGGCGCGCCGGTCAGGTTCGCGATCTGCCGCGGAATATAGGAATCGTAGCGCTCGTCTGGGGCGGGCCCCACCGGGTTCATCGTGCGAATGACCTCGTGCAGCGGAGCGCCCTTGGGCCCGAGGGCTTCGACGGCGGCGAGGGCGGAGGTGGAGACGAAAAAGCCATTCTGCGCAGGCGGGAGGAGTTCGCGGAGCGCTGCCAGCGCCCCGGCCAGTTCCGCCGGGGGACCATCCTGCGCCAGCGCCTGCGCGGCCACGATCCGCACGAGGCGGGAGCCGTCCCGGAGCGCCTCCCGCAGGGGCCCGACTGCGACGGTGACCGCGGCTGGGCCTCGCATCAGCAAGCCGAGCGCGGCCCAGTGGCGCACCGCGGAGTCCACGTCGCCGAGCAACTCCACCAGCCGAGGCGTCGCGGCCGGATCGAGGCCCGAGGCGAGGTCGGCCGCGGCGTAGATCCGGGCAAAAGGGAAGCGCGCCTCGTCGCGTGCGAGGTCGTAGGGCGTTGTACCCGTGGCGCGGCTATGGATCTCTCCCTCCGGCAGGAAGCCGATGTCGCGCACGCGTTCGGCGTGGCCGCGCATTTCCGCGCGCAGTCGTTCGAGGATAACGCGGTGGTCGGCCGAGCCGGCGAGGTTGCGCACCTCATCCCGGTCGCTCTGGAGGTCATAAAGCTCTTCTGGCGCCTTCGGCGTCCGCCAGAATAGCGACTGCGCCTCCGTGGCTTGGCCGGCGTCGAAGCGCGCGCGCCAGAGGCGCGTCGTCGGTGTCTGGAACTGGTAGTCGACCCGCTGCCCCTGCGAGACGTGGGGGTAAAAGTTGCGCAGGTAGACGTAGCGTCCGTCCGTGACACTCCGCACGGCGTCCATCCGCTCGTCCATCCGGCCGCGGGCGCCGTGCAGAAATGCTGGGCCGGTGACCTGATGCGGTCCGGCGAAGGCGTGCCCCTGCATCCACGCGGGCGGCTTAACGCCTGCGATGCTCAGCACAGTCGGCGCTAGGTCGACGAAGCTGACCAGCCGGTCCGAGCTTCCGCCAGCCGCGTACTCTTTGGGCGCGAGTTGGCGCCACTTGGGCGGGAAATAGACGACCATCGGCACGTGCAGACCAGAGTTCGAGGGCCAGCGCTTGCTCCGCGGCATCCCGCTGCCGTGGTCCCCGTAATAAAATACGATGGTGTCGTCAGCGAGTCCTGCTGCTTCGAGTTCCCGGAGACGCGCGCCCGCGTCGGCGTCGGCCTCACTCACTTTGTCATAGTACTGCGCCCAGTCTTGGCGCACCTCGGGGGTGTCCGGGTGGTAGGCGGGAATCCGCACGCGCGCTGGGTCGGTGAGCGCCTGGTGGGGGCGGGTTCGGATCTGGCTTTCGTGGCTCTTGGTCGAGTTGAAGATGGCGAAGAAAGGCTTTCCGGCGGGACGTTTGCGCCAGTGCGCTTGGCCCGAGGACTCATCCCACACGCCGTCCGGTTTGCGGAGGTTGTAATCTTCTTTGCTGTTGTTGGTCGCGTAGTAGCCCGCTTCGCGCAGAAACTGGGGGTACATTCGCTGCCCGGCGCCCATCGTCGCCATCGAGCGCATGTGCAGCCCTCCGCTGCTCTGGGCATAAAGGCCCGAAATGATCACGGTGCGCGCCGGGGCACACACCGGATGCACTGACCAAGCGCGGCGGAAGATCATCCCCTTGGCGGCGAGGGCATCCACGTTGGGGGTTCGCGCCAGTGTGTCGCCATAACACCCCATCTCGATCCCGTGGTCCTCGCTCGTCAGCCAGAGGATGTTGGGATGCTCCGCGGCGACGGCAGAGAGCGCGAGGAAGACAAACAGCAGGGCGCGGCGGGCGGGAGCGGGGAAGGGCATAAGGGGCTAGCGTCGCTAGACGACAGTCGGGACGATGAAGTTGCGCGCGGAGGCGACGCAAGCCCGGTCCCATCAACCCCGGCTCAGGCCGGTTGCTGCTGCGTCAGGCAGTGCAGCGTACCGAAGCCGAGCACAAGGTCGACTGCGTGGATGCCGACCACCTGCCGGTCTGGGAACAGTTCCGCGAGCGTACCCAGCGCGATCCGGTCGTTCGGGTCGTTGAAGGTGGGGACGAGGACAAACGCGTTTCCGATGTAGAAGTTAGCGTAGCTCGCCGGCAGCCGCATGCCGTCGAAGATTTGCGGCCCGGGCATCGGTAGCGCGACCACATCGGGCTTAGAGCCGTCCTCCAGCCGCAGATCCTGGATGCGCTCCCAGTTCTCGGCCAGCGGTCGGTAGTTCACGTCCCGGCGGTTGTCCTCGCGGATGAGCACCACCGTGCGGGGATTGACGAACCGGCAGAGGTCGTCGACGTGGCCGTGCGTGTCGTCGCCGACGAGCCCGTCGCCGAGCCAGAAGACGTTGGTCACCCCGAGGTTCGCCTTCACGACCCGCTCGAACTCGGCACGCCCGACGCCGGGGTTACGCACCTGTACCTTGGGGTGAAGGTAGCACTCCTCGGTGGTGAGCAAGGTGCCGCGCCCATTCACGTCGATGCCGCCGCCCTCAAGGACGAACGGGGGGCCGTCTTCGCGCCTGGCCTCAAAGAGGGATTTACCCAAGCGGTGCGCCGCGATCTCCGGCACCCGACGGTCGTGCTGCCAGTCCCGGTACTTGGCCCAAGCGTTAAAATGAAAATGTACGATCGCCGTCTCGCGCCCCCGGCCGCGGGGGCGCTGCACGAAGATGGGGCCGCTGTCCCGGGTCCATCCGCGGTTGGTGCGGTGGAGGACGAACTCGACCCGCTTGAGGTCGACTTGCGCGCGGCTCAGCACCCGGCGGGCCTGGCGTTCCTCGCGGCGGTCATTAACCATAATGCGGACGATTTCCCCCGCCGTGAGCTTGCGCACCATCTCGCCGTAGACCCAGTGGATGGTGGAAAGCTTGTCCGGCCAGTCGGTCGGGTGATGAGGCCAGCCGAGCCAGGTGGCCTCGTGCCGCTCCCATTCGGCGGGCATTGCGAAACCAAGTTCGGCGGGGGAGGGGGCGGCAGAGGTGGTGGGCATAGCGGCCGCGGATATGGAATCGCCACGCCTCAGGGCTCAAGCCCGGAACACGCGAGGGCGGCCGCCTCGCACGGTGGCCGGTAGGGTGCCCGGATCGCTCCGCGCGCAAAAAGGTTTGCATGGGGGGCCGCGCCGGCCGATTTCATCGCCGCACAATCACTTATGGCGCGCACCGAACGTCGGAACCTGAGGCAGCGGGAACAGCTTTTCGAGACCCCCGACTGGCTCAAGCAGAAGCAATGCCCCCACAAGGCTAAGTACATGGCCGGACCGCGGATCCAGCCGCGTAATATCACCGGCAAGGAGCGGCTGCCGGACCTCATTGACGCTACCTTCCTCGCCTACAACGGCGCTCGGCTCCGCGAGGGCGTCCAGCTGTTCACGAACCGGATGCTTGAGCCCGACGTCACGGTCGGCCTCAGCGTTTCCGGTGCCCTCACGCCCGCCGGCCTCGGGTGCTCTAGCATCATTCCCCTCATCAAAGCGGGATTCGTGGACTGGATCGTCTCTACGGGCGCGAATCTCTACCACGATTTGCACTTCGCCCTGAACTTACCGGTCCACGCGGGCAGCCCGAAGTTCGACGACACCGACCTGCGCGACAACGACCTCGTGCGGATCTACGACGTGGTTATCCCGTACAGCGACGGGCTGATGGCGACGGACGAGATTCTCCGGGAGATTATGCTCCAGCCGGAATTTCAGAAGGAGATGGGCACGGCGGAGCTCCATTACCTCATCGGCCGCTACGCCGCCGAGTGGGAGCGCAAGAACGGCCTGAAGGACGTATCCGTGATGGCCGCGGCCTATCGCGCGGGGGTTCCCTGCTACACCTCCTCGCCGGGCGACTCCACCATCGGTATGAATGTGGCGGGCGTGGAACTGCGCGGCAGCAAGCTGCGCATCAATCCCTCGATCGACGTGAACGAGACGACCAGCTTCGTCCTCGCCGCCAAGCGCGGCGGCGGCCGCAGCGCGGTCGTCCTCCTCGGCGGTGGCAGCCCGAAAAACTTCATGCTGCAGACCGAGCCGCAGATCCAAGAGGTGCTCCGGATCAAGGAATTCGGCCAGGACTTCTTCCTCCAGATCACTGACGCCCGGCCGGACACTGGTGGCTTGAGCGGCGCGACTCCCTCGGAGGCGGTCTCTTGGGGCAAGGTCGACCCGGCCCGCCTGCCGGACGCGGTCGTTTGCTACACGGACAGCACGATCGCCCTGCCGCTAATGACCCACTACGCGCTCGCCCGCCGCAAGCGCCGCAAGCTCCGGCGGCTGTACGACCAGCGCGCGGCCTGCATGAAGGCGCTCACCCGGGAGTACTTCGCCCACAACAAGGTGAAGATGATCGACGGCTCCGAGCCGGATCTGAGCTGAGCCCGCGCCGCTTTTGCCCTCCCGCGGGCCACCTCCGCGCGCCCGGCCTTCCTCGTGAATCCACGCCAGCTCCAGACCCTCGCCCGCCGGCACGGCACTCCCTTGGTCGTCATCGACCACGCCGTGATCCGCCGCAACTATGCCGCCTTCCGGAAACACTTCCCGAAGGTCCAGGCTTATTACGCCGTGAAGGCCAATGCGGAGCCGGAAATCATCCGCACCCTGTACCGGGCGGGCGCCAGCTTCGACGTCGCCTCGCTGCCGGAGTTCATGCTGGTATATGAGAACATCCGGAAGCTGCCGGCCCGTGAGCGCCAGCAGTTCATCTGGGATAAGATCATCTACGCGAACCCGACCAAGCCCCGGCAGACCCTTGAAACCCTCAACCGCTACAAGCCGCTCGTCACCTTCGACAACCTGACGGAGCTGCAGAAGATTCGTCGCTACGCGCCGAATGCTGGAGTGGTGCTGCGGCTGCGGGTGCCCAACACGGGCTCGGTTGTGGAGCTCTCATCCAAGTTCGGCTGTGAGGCCTCTGAGGCGGTCGATCTCCTCGTCGCGGCTGCCGATCTCGGGCTTGTCGCTGAGGGCGTCAGTTTCCACGTCGGCAGCCAGTGCTGCAACTTCGAGAACTATGTCCAGTCACTGAACCTAGCCGCGGCCGTGATGGCGGAGGCGCGGAGCCGCGGCCACCCGATGAAGATCCTCGACATCGGCGGGGGTTTCCCGGCGCCCTACCATCGCGACGTTCCGCCCATCGAACTGCTGGCCCGGAAAATCAACGCCGAGATCGACCGGCTCTTCCCCCGGGACGTGGAGATCATCGCCGAGCCGGGTCGGTACATGGTGGCGAATGCCGCGATGTCAGTTGCCAGCGTGATCGGCAAGGCGCGCAGAGACGGCAAGCCCTGCTACTACATCGACGACAGCGTTTATCACACGTTCTCCGGCATCATCTTCGATCACTGCAAGTATCCGTTGAAGGCTTTCCGAAAGGGGCCGAAGGAGATTTGCGCGGTGTTCGGGCAGACCTGCGATGGCCTCGATGTGCTCTCGCTCTCCGAGGAGTTGCCCCAGCTGGAGTTGGACGATCTCGTTTACGCCGAGAACATTGGCGCCTACAGCAACGCGTCGGCGACTTGGTTCAACGGGTTTCCGCCCGCGAAGGTCCTGCACGTCAACGTGACGTCGGCGGCTCGCCGCTGACTTCCGCGCCGGACGACGCCCCGCGTTCGCGAAATTTCTGGTTCCAGACGACCAGCAGCACCGCACCGGCGATCACGTCCACTAACCCGGTGAGCACGCGCGCGGGTAAGGGCACCGGGCGAGCGAGAAAAAGCAACGCGAGCCCGGCGAGGACCAAGCCAAGTCCCAGCCAGAAGAGCCGGCGCCCTAACCGGCGACGGGAAACGGGGGTAGTCGCGTGGTTCACGGGGCGAGGGGAAGGCGGATCCGCATCGTCGTGCCGCCAGGTCCCGTGCGCAGCAGGTGGATGTCCCCGTGGTGGGACCGTAGAATGCGTTTCGCGATGGCGAGGCCTAGGCCGGTTCCGTCCGGGCGCCCGGATAGGAAGGAGTCGAACACCCGCTCGCGCAGGGCCTCCGGGACGCCCCCGCCAGTATCCTCGACATCGAGGGTCACGGCGGTGCCGCCGGAAGCGGGATCTGCGTCCGCGCGCACCGTGATGCGTCCGCCCGCGGGCATCGCTTGGGCCGAGTTCAGCAGCAGGTTGAGCAGCACCTGTTGCAGTTGTCCCTTGTGCACCTCGACGAAGAGCGGACGCGAGGGAGGCGGGAAATCGACCGTGACCTTCTGCTGCGCGAACTTTAGGCGCACGAGCGTCAGCGTGTCGGTGACGACCTCGGCCAAGGGCCAGCGGGAGTGGAGATTTGTCGGCGCCTGGGCGAAGCCGAGGACGCGCGTGACGATGGCCTCCAGCTGCGTGAGTTTCTCGTCGATCACCCGTTGATCGGTGCTCCTCGGGTCGGCTTCCGGGTAGTCGATCCGGAGGCTACCCTGATACAGCAGCTTGATCACCGTGAGCGGATTGCGGATCTCGTGGGCGATCTCGGCCGCGAGCATGCCCAAGGTCGTCAGCCGCTCGTTGCGGCGGAGCGCGTCCTCGGTCTGGAACACCCGCGAATAAAGGCGGGCGTTCTGAACGGCAACGGCACCCAGGGTGGCGAAGGCCGCACAAAGGCGCTTTTCGTCGTTGTCGAAGCGATGGGGCCGGCCGCTAAACACCGCCATCACTCCCACAACTTCCCCCTCGAAGGTTAGCGGGGTCGCCAGCAGGGAGCCACGGGCGGGTTCTTGGGGCAGGTCGCGCAGTTCGGAGTGATCGAGGTCCGCCACCTCCGGAAACCAGACGGCGCGGCGGGTCTGGATCACGGTCGCGCAGAGGCAGTCCTTGAGCGGCACCTCCGCGGGCGTCTCCGGATCCCACGCGCCTCCGTCGAGCGACGCACGCCGGAGGACGCCGAGCGTGGGATCGTGCAGATACAGCGCGCAGGCGGAATCGGGAAACATCCGCCGCGCTTCCCGGGTGAACGCGTGGAACAAGTCCCCCGGCTCCAGTCGGGCGACGAGGGACTGACCGGCCGCGATCAAGGACTCGAGCTGACGTGCTTTCGCTTCAAGGTGTCCCTGTCGCCAGCGAAGCGCTAGGACTCGCGCGGCCTCGGCCGCCAGTTCTTCGAGGCGCGTGAGATCCGCGGGTTGAAAACCGCCGGGCCGGTCGCTTTCCAGATCGATCACGCCGATCAGCGAATCGCCGTCCAGCAACGGAGCGGCCAGCTCGCAGCGGGTCCCAGGGCGCGCTGCAATATAGCGCGGTTCCGTGCGTACCTCCGGCACCAGCAGCGCTCGCCGGTTCTGCGCGCACCAGCCGGTCACGCCGTGCCCGGCGGGCAGGGCGAAGGGGCCACCCGCCTCGCCGAAATCTCCTCTTTGCGCCGCGGTCTCGAGGGTGACGGTTTCCGGATTGAAGAGCGCAATCGCCCCGGCGTCGGCCGCGAAACTCCCGATGCAGGCATCGAGGATGGATTGCAGCAACTCTTCCGGCGACAACGCCCGGCTCGCCAACGTCGCGACGGCGTGCAAGGCCTCCAGCCGGCGCACGTCGGGCGGGCCGGAAGCGGGCGTCGGTCCTGTGGCAGGCTTAGGCACTGGCCGTCACCGGGGCGGCGATCACCTCGTTGAGCGAGCTCCGGAGCGCCTCCAGGCGTTCCGGACTGATCACGGGCTCGTGGTTTGCGCCTTCGATATAGAAGGTGTCGATGGCCACGCCGCGCTCAGTCCCGATGCGCGCGAAGGTAATGTCGAACCCGTGGTCAGAAATCGCTTTGGCGAGGCGGTAGAGCAGGCCGATCTGGTCCCGGGCCTGAACCTCGACGATGGTCCGTTGCATCGACAGCTCGTGATAGACGTCGACCGTGGGGGGAAAGGAGCTCTGGAGGGCCTCGCCCGACGAGACCTGCAGGTAGCGGGTGGCCGCGATCTTGCGCGCCTGAGCCAGAATGTCGGGCAGCAGATCGCGGTTGGTCATCAGCGCCTCCTCGATAATCCGGGCAAACTTCTCCTGCGCCGGGGCGCTCTGCACGGGTCCGAGGCCGGGTTCCACGACGTAAAAGGTGTCGATCGCGATATGATCGGTGCGCGAGATCACCTTCGCACCGAGGATGTTAAGCCCGGCGACGCTAAACGCGCCGGCGAGTTTATAGAACAGTCCCGCCCGATCCCAGGTTACGACATTTACCACCGTCAGCGAGCGGTTCAGGTCGTCCTTCCACTCGATTACCGGACGCAGCGAGCCGACGGAATCCGCGGTGGTGATCGAGCGTAGCAGCCGATTTACCATCTGCAGGTGCAGGGCAATTTCTGCGGCATCGGTATGGACGAAGTAGCGATCGGGCAGCAGGCCGAAGTGGGCCGTGATCTCGTCGGCGCTGATGCCCGGGATGGTCTGCGTGATGAGCTGCTGTTGCGTCATGATTTTTTTCCGGAGCAGGGCTGCGTCCGCCTCTTGGCCCAGCTTGAGCCGGTCCAGGGTGGCGCGAAAGAGGGCGGTGTGCAGGGTGTCCTTGTAGCTGTTCCACAGGTCCGCTGCCGTGCCACGGGCGTCGCAGAACGTGTGCACGTAGAGGTGCCGGAGACGTTCGGCGTCTCCCACGAGTTCTGCGAATGCGGCGGCGGTTCCAGGGTCATCGACATCTCGCTTCTGCCAGAAGCGTGCCATCACGAGATGATTTTTAATAATGAACGCAACTAGTTCACGATCATTCGGTTCCACTCCAAATCGATCTAAAATAGGCAGGGCGAGGCGGACGCCGCTCTCGGCGTGGCCCCGGATGCCTTCCGCCTTGCCGATATCGTGAAGCAGGAGTGTGAGGTAGAGCAGGGCGGGGTCCTTAGTCTCGTGTAGGGCCTCGCGGTACTTGAGGGTGATTGGTTCCGCCGCGGTGAAGATGCGGTCCAGTTCCCGAATTGCGCTGAGAGTGTGTACGTCCGCGGTGTACCGGTGGTAGTACTCGTGCTGGACGAGGCAGGTGAGGCCGTCGAACTCGGGCACGAGGCGCCCAAGCACACCGAGTTCGTGCATTCGGGTGAGCACGGGCTCGACCGCGCCAACCTCACCCAGGATCGCGCGGAAGCTGACGGTGGCGTCGGCGGAGGCTGCGACCTCGCGGGTGAGCAGCGGCAGCGATTCACGGATGAGTTCGCGCAGATGGAGGTCGGGGGGCGCGTTGAGGGTTTGGCTGTGGCGAAAAACCCGGATGAGACGGACGGGATCCTCTTGAAAGACGGTCGGCTGGCCGGCGGCGAGTTCCCGTCCCCGAACAATGAAGCCATCGAGCCGCCGGGCGCGCTGGAAGCGGGCGGCGAGGAGGGTGTCCTTAAAAGACCGCCGTTCGCCGCCCCCGCGGCCGATGCTGAGGGCGAGCCGGTCCTCCACCAGCTTGGAGACCCGGAATACGGTCTGCGCAGCCCGGTAGTATTCCTGCATGAAGGCCTCAACCTGCGCCAGCGGGTCAGCGCCGGTGAAGCCGAGCGCCTCCGCGATGCGGGGCTGCTGATCGAGGCTCATTACGTCAGTCGCGCGCGGGCTGATGAAGTGCAGCTCGTTGCGCACCCGCAGGAGGAAGTCGTGGGCGCGCTGGAACTCCGCGACCTCCGCGGCCCGCACGTAGTTCAGGTCAGCCAGCTCCTCGATCCGCGTAAGGTCGAGCCGCACGCGGGCCATCCAGACGGTGCTCTGGTAGTCGCGCAGCCCGCCGACGCCGTTCTTGAGGTCCGGCTCCTGATTAAAGACCGTGTCGGCGAACTTGGCGCGCCGGCCCGCTTGGTCATCGAGGCGGGCGGCGATGTACTCCTTGGGGCTCTCCCCAGTGTAGTAGGCGCGGTACGCCTGGGTAAAGGTATCGAAGAGCTGCTGCGAGCCCGCCACGCGCCGCGCCTCGAGCAGCGCCGTCTTGGTCTGCATGTTGCGCCGGGCTTCGGCGACCGCCTCGTCGATCGTGCGGGTGGAGTGGCCGACCTTCAGGCCGCAGTCCCAAAGGGGATAGAGAATTTGCTGGGAGAGGTGCTCTCGCAGCGGCTGGGCAGCGTTCCGCGCGATCTTCTGGCTACAGAGAAACATCACGTCGATGTCACTCCACGGCGAAAGCTCCTCCCGGCCGTAGCCGCCGAGAGCCACGAGGGTCACGGGCAGGGACGAACCCGCCCCGGGCCCGGTGTAGGAGCGCAGCGCGTAGTCGAACAGGTGGCCCAGGAGGGCATCCAGCAGCCAAGAGCGTTCCCGGCAGATCTGCCGGCCACCGCCACCCGCGGCGTGGCGCGCCCGCAGCCCTTCCTGCTCTTGGCGCAGGAACTCCCGGCAGGCCGCGACGCGCTCCGGGAGAGGCACCTCCCCGGGGAAGGCGAGCTGCGCGGCGGCGCGTTCGGGGATCTTTTCGGGCATAAACCCAGCTATCGGACAGGCTTCGCCCGCGCTTTCAACGTCCAAAGCCGGATTACTCTGCCGGGCTTAAACCACTTGCCACCCCTCTGCGCCGCCGGTTGGCTCCCCAGCCCACCGTCCCCCCGAGCCGATGCCTGAAATCTCCAAGAGCTACGAACCGCGCGACGTCGAGCGGAAGTGGTACGCCAGCTGGCTGGCGGCCCGCAAGTTTGCCGCCGACGCCGAGCCCGGCCGCGCGCCCTATACCATCGTCATCCCGCCCCCCAACGTCACGGGCGTGCTAACGATGGGCCACGTGCTCAATAACACGCTGCAGGACATTCTCATCCGCCGCGCTCGGCTCGAGGGCCACTCGGCGCTCTGGCTCCCCGGCACCGACCACGCCGGGATCGCCACCCAAACGGTTGTGGAGCGCGAGCTCCGCAAGCAGCGCAAGACGCGCCACGACTTCGGCCGCGACAAGTTCCTCGAGCAGGTCTGGGCCTGGCGCCACGACAAGGGCAACATTATCCTCGAGCAGCTGCGACGCCTGGGGGCCTCCTGTGATTGGGACCGCACCCAGTTCACGATGGACCCGCACTATTCCCGCGCGGTGCTGACCGTGTTCGTGGAGCTCTTCCGCCGCGGCCATATCTACCGCGGCAAGCGGATGGTGAACTGGTGCCCCGCCTCGCAGACGGCCCTAAGCGACGAGGAAGTAATTATGAAGCCCGTTAACGGCTTCCTCTACCGGGTGCGCTATGAACGGGTGGACGTGCCTGGCCTCTTCCTTGAGGTCAAGACCACCCGACCGGAGACAATTCCCGGGGACACTGCCATTGCCGTGCACCCGGAGGACCCGCGTTACGCCGGGTGGATCGGCCGCAAAGTGCGGCGCCCGCTCGGGCCGCCCGCTGAGATTCCAATCATCGCCGACGCGGCCGTGGATCGCGAGTTCGGCACCGGCGCCCTCAAGATCACCCCTGCCCACGACAAGGCTGACTTTGAGATCGGCAACCGCCACCACCTGCCGGCCATCGAGGTCATCACCGCGACCGGGATGATGAACGAACTCGCGGGACCTGAACTCGCGGGCCAGGACCGATTCGCCGCCCGCAAGTTGGCCGCCGAGCTATTGCGCGCTTCCGGCGCACTTGTCGCGGAGGAGCCTTACGCCAACAACGTCGGCTATTCCGAACGCGCGGACGTTCCAGTGGAACCGCGCCTCACCTGGCAATGGTGGCTGCGGTACCCGCGCGTAGAGGAGGCCAAGGCCGCCGTCCGCGACGGGCACATCCGCTTTCATCCGGAGCGCTGGAGCAAGGTCTACCTCCATTGGCTGGAGAACATCCAGGACTGGTGCATCAGCCGTCAGCTCTGGTGGGGGCACCGGATCCCCGTTTGGTACCGTCGCGGCCTCGATCGGGAGAAGCTGACGGAGGCCGACCTGCGCGATCCCGCTAAGGTCCACATCTCGCTGGAGGGCCCGGCGGATCCTGCGGACTGGGTGCAGGAAGAGGACGTGCTCGATACTTGGGCGTCGTCTTGGCTCTGGCCGTTTGCGACCCTCGGTTGGCCCGATCCCGCGGCCCAGCGCGCCGCCGGCATCGAGCATTTTTACCCGACGACGACCCTCGTCACGGGTCCCGACATCATTTTCTTCTGGGTGGCGCGGATGATTATGGCGGGGCTGGAGTTTATGCGCCCAGGGGAGCCGATCGAACGGCGGATCCCGTTCCGGCACGTCTACTTCACCGGCATCATCCGCGACGCCCAGGGCCGGAAGATGTCGAAGTCTCTCGGCAATTCGCCCGACCCGCTCGATCTGATTGAGCGCTACGGGGCGGACGGACTGCGCTTCGGCATCGTGTCGATCGCGCCGCAGGGCCAAGACATCCGGTTCCAAGAGGACCGGATCGAGAGCGGCAAGAACTTCTGCAACAAGCTTTGGAACGCCTGCCGCTTCCGCCAACTCAGCGGGGAGACAGGCGATAACAGCTCGCTCCGCGCGATCTTTGCCCGGATCGAGGTGGCCCGGTTCGACGCCGACGACCACGCGATTTTGGACCGGCTTCTTTCGACCACTCGCGAGGTAAACCGGCAGTTCCAAGAGTTCGAGTTCAGCGCCGCGGCGCAGCAATTGTACGGGTTCTTCTGGAACGACTTCTGTGATTGGTATGTCGAGGGTTCTAAGTCCCGGCTGCAGGCCCCCGAGACCCGCGCCAACTGCCTCGCCATCCAAGACTTGGTGCTGCGGCAGACGCTTCTGCTCCTGCATCCCTTCATCCCGTTCATCACAGAGGAGCTCTGGGCCCAGTTGGGTTATGGACCGGAGGGCACGTTTATCGAAGATGCCCGGTTGGAGAACGCTTCGCAGATCGTCTCGGCTTCCGGGGGCTACGGGCTCCGGCTGGATCCTGCCGCGATCGCCGCCGTCGAGCGCCTCAAGGGCTGGGTTGCCTCGGTGCGCGCGCTCAAGGCCGAGCACCAGCTCGCCAGCCGGCGCGACGTACGGTTCCTCGTGACCGCAAGGGACGCCGAGTGGGCCATCCTAGAGGCGAATCTCGCCAAGGTGGCGCGGATGGTCGGGGCGGCAGAGGTGCTCCGCCGCGAGCGAGTGGATGGCGCGCCTGCTGCGGTGACGCCGCTGGGCACGGTTTACCTCGACCTCGCGAGCTCCGTCGACGCCGGGGCCGAGCGCGCGCGGCTGGAACGCGAACTGGAGCAGATCGGGCGGCACATCGCCGCCACGGAGGCCCGGTTGGCGAACACCGCTTTCGTCAGCAAGGCCCCGCCGGCCGTGCTCGAGGGCGCGCGCCGCCAGTTGGCCGAACAGCAGGCGAAGCGCGCCGAACTGGAACGGCTCCGGCAGGCACTCGGCGCGGGCTGAGCGACCGCGTTCTCCTTTCTCAGGCGCTCCCTCCGGGAGCGCCTGCCCCATCCTTACCCCTGTCCTCTTTCGTATGCTCCCCTTCGCGCTCACGATCTTCACCGGCGCCTTCCTGCTTTTCCAGGTCCAGCCTCTGATCGGGAAGTATATTCTCCCTTGGTTTGGCGGCGGGCCCGGGGTTTGGACCACCTGCCTGCTCTTCTTCCAGGTGCTGCTGCTGGGCGGCTACGCCTACGCGCACTTCTCCACGTCGCGCCTGAGCCCGCGCCGGCAGGTGATCTTACACCTCACCCTGCTGGCCGTTGCGCTCGCGCTTCTCCCCATCACTCCCTCGGAGTCCTGGCGGGTGCGGACGGACGGAGACCCCAACGTCCAGATCCTTCTGCTGCTGACCGCCTCCATCGGGGTTCCTTACTTCGTCCTCTCTTCGACCGGTCCGTTGATGCAGCGTTGGTTCAGCCAGACACAACCCGGGGTTTCCCCGTACCGCCTGTACGCCCTGTCCAACGTCGGCTCGCTCCTCGCGTTGTTGAGTTATCCCGCGTTTTTCGAGGTCCGTTTCACGCGCCAGGCTCAAGCGGCGATGTGGTCCTGGGGCCTTGTGGGCTTTGTGCTCTGCTGTGCGATTTGCGCGTGGCTGGTTTGGCGCCTTGCGCCGGCGGCGGAGAATCAGAGCGCTAACTTGCCGCGAGGGGAGGAGCCGGCGGCTGCGGTTTCCGCGGTGGATCGGCTCCTTTGGGTCGCGCTCCCGCTCGTTGCTTCGGTGCTGCTGCTGGCGACGACCAACAAGCTCTGCCAAGAGGTGGCCGTCATTCCTTTTCTCTGGGTGCTACCGCTGAGCCTGTACCTGCTCTCCTTCATCATCTGCTTCGACCACGATCGCTGGTATCACCGCGGGACCTTCCTCGCCTTGCTGGTTCCGGGTGCGGCGGCCATCGCGCTGCTAATCCCAGCGGGCACCGACGCGCCGATGCGCCTGCAGATCATTCTCTACAATGTCGTGCTGTTCCTCGCCTGCATGGTCTGCCACGGGGAGGTCTATCGCCTGAAGCCAGCTCCGCGCGGGCTCACTTCCTACTTTCTGCATATCTCGCTCGGCGGCGCACTCGGGGGCTTCCTCGTCGCTATCGTCGGGCCGGCCGTGTTCGACGACTACCGTGAATTGCAGGTGGGGCTCTGGCTGCTCAGCTACCTGGTCGGAGTGCTGTGTTTCCGGCACCGCAGCCGCGAGATCGCCTTGGCCGCCGCCGTTGGGGCCATCGCCTTGCCCTTCGCGATTGCCGGCCTGCGCTCAGCCTTTGACGGCGGGGCGGGCTATGGCTCCGAGTTACTCGCCCTCGCACGGGACCGCTGGCTCTACCTCGCCGGCGGTCTGCTGCTGCTGCCGCTGATGCTGCTGGATTTTCGCCGGTGGCGTCTCCTCGACCCGTGGGCACCGCGGATGGGTGGTTTCCTGATGGCGCTCTGCCTGGGACTTGGCGCGGTGTTCGCGGCCGGTTGGAATGACCGCAGCACCAACACGCTCAGCGCCTCTCGCAACTTCTACGGGACCCTGAAGGTGCTCGACTACAATCCGGGCGATACCGAGGACAATTATCATCTGCTCCTGCACGGGGCGACCACGCACGGGCTACAGTTCACCAAGCCGGAGAAATCCGTGCTGCCGACAACGTACTATAGCGAGTCCAGCGGCGTCAGCATCGCCCTCGGTCTTCTCCCGCCCGGTCCGCGCCGCCTCGGCCTCGTCGGGCTCGGGACCGGCACGCTGGCGGCCTACGCCCGCAAGGGGGACTCGCTCCGGATCTACGAGATCAACCCCGCGGTGGAGCAGTTGGCGCGCGCCCACTTCAAGTATCTAGATTACTGCCTCGGTACGGTGGAGGTCGCGATGGGCGATGCGCGCCTCGTGATGGAGCGTGAGATCGCCGGCGCCCAGCCGCCCGTGTTCGACCTGCTCGCCCTCGACGCCTTCTCCAGCGACGCTATTCCAGTGCATCTGCTCACGCGGGAGGCTTTCGCGGTCTACGCGCATCTGCTCCGTCCCGGCGGGGTGCTTGCGATCCACATCTCCAATCGCTACCTCGACCTCCGGCCAGTAGTGGAGCGTCTCGCTTCGGAGTTCGGCTACCACGTCGCCGCAATCTCCGATGACCGCGAACCGGAGTGGTGGGTCTACGCGACCACCTGGATGATCCTGAGCCGCGACAAAGCTTTTCTCGAGCAAGAGGCCCTGCGCACCGCCGCCGATTCGCCCGCCGAACGTCGCGACGCCCCGCTCTGGACCGACGATTTCGCGAGCCTCTACTCCATCATGAAGTGACGGCCGGGGCGCTCAGGGCGCCTTCTTCGCGGCCTTGGCCTTCGCCGGCGGCTTCGGGTCCAGGTTGGCCGCGAGATCCTCGGGGGTTACCCGCGACGCCACGCCACCCGCCGGCACCTCCACTTTCGCGAGCCAGAGGATCGCGTTCAGCACGAGGCGGCGGAAGTCGTCGTGGCCCCAGTTGGCGTGGTAGTGCGCGCCGGTGAAGCCGAAACCGCGCCCGCCATCGGGACGCTCGTGCGCCCAGGCGACCACCGTCGCCTCGCCGCGCGCCACGAGGGCCCGGACCGCAGGGTTGCCGGAATGGCGGCCGTCAGGCCGCGAAACGGTTGAGGCGTCGGGGATCGCGACCAGCAATGGCGTGACGCCGGTCATTCCCGGCTTGAAGCGCATATTGAAATACCACTCATCCCGGATCGTGAACGGCTGGACGCCGCGGGTCACCGGATGCACCGGCAGCGACTTAAAGTGAGCGTCCCAATGGGGATTCACGGACCAGTCCGTCTCGAACGCTCCGCCGATCCAGTCGAGGAACTCCGCCTGGCCCTGCTCCTTGGTCGGCTCGACCGCGTAGTGGATGCACCCGATTCCGACGCCCCGGCGGGCGAGGGCGCTCAGCACCCCCAGGCGGTTGTCGGCCAGGGCAAGGTGCTTCACGCCCCCGTCACAGTAGAGGATCACCGCATCGACCGCAGCGAGGGCCGCTGGATCCTTGGGCCAACCATTCAGGGAGACTTCGGCGCGGAGGCCGGGCACGCCCGCGAGGCACTTCTGCAGTAGCAGAACGCCCGCGTTGTGCTCGTGGGCACCGGGGCCGTGGCTCACCGTGCCCGCGATCAGCAGGACCCGCTTCTCCGCGGCGGGTGCGGCCGCCGTGGCCGGAGACGCGATCAGTGCGAGGAACAGGAGGGACCGGAGGGGGCGGGGCAGGAAGCGCATTCCGGGCAGGTTTCCCGCACCGCGGGCCTAGGTCAACTCCCGCCACCGCCGCTCAGCCCGCGGGGGTGTAATCAAGGTAGGGACCGAGCCACTTTTCAGCCTCGGCCGTGGAGATACCCTTGCGCGCCGCGTAGTCCTCGATCTGGTCCCGGGCCACCTTGCCCACGGCGAAGTACTTCGACTCCGGGTGGTTCAGGTAAAGGCCGCTCACGCTACTCGCGGGATGCATCGCGCAGTTCTCCGTCAGCGAGATGCCGGTGGCGGTGGAAGCGTCCAGTAGTTGGAACAAGGTGCGTTTTTCCGTGTGATCCGGGCACGCCGGATAACCGGGCGCCGGCCGGATGCCGCGGTAGCGTTCCCGAATTAGGTCTTCGTTCGATAGATTCTCCGTGCGGCCGAAGCCACAGGCCTGGCGTGCGCGCTGGTGCATCAACTCCGCTAATGCCTCCGCCAGCCGATCGCCCAGCGCCTGCGCGAGGATCGCGCCATAATCGTCGTGCGCCGCCCGGAATTCCGCCGCCAGCGTCTCGACGCCGTGGCCAGCCGTCACCGCGAAACCGCCCACGTAATCGACTCGGCCGCTGTCCCGCGGAGCCACATAGTCAGCGAGGCAATGATTGGCCTGCGTCGCAGGCTTTTCGAGCTGCTGCCGCAGGAAATGGAAGCGGCCGACGGTCGCGGTGCGCGCCTCGTCCGCGTAGACCTCGATGCTGTCCCCGACCGCGTTCGCCGGCCAGAAGCCGATTACCGCCCGCGCGGTGAAGCGGCCCTCGGCCACGATCCGTTCGAGGAGGCGCAGGGCGTCGGCGTGGAGTCGCGTTGCCTCGGTGCCGACCACGGGATCCTGCAGAATATCCGGGTAGCGCCCGTGCAGTTCCCACGCGCTGAAGAAGGGACCCCAGTCGATCAGGGGCGTGATTTCCGTCAGGGGCACCGGGTCGAAAATCTTCGTGCCAAGGAACTCTGGCCGCGGGA
>CAIOTK010000076.1 GCA_903861185.1 uncultured Opitutia bacterium
CTCGGCAGCCTCGGCTTGTCCGCCCTCGTGGCGGCGCTGCCGGTGGTCGTGCTCCTTGGCCTACTTGCCTTCTGGCACGTGCGAGCCCACCTCGCGGCGCTGGTGGCGCTCGGGGTGGCACTGGTGACGGCAATCGCCGTCTACGGGATGCCGGCGCAGCTGGCGTTGGCGGCGGCGGCCTTCGGAGCCGCGTTCGGGCTGCTGCCGATCGGCTGGCTCATCCTCAACGCCATCTTCATCTACCAGCTGTCGGTCGACACCGGCCAGTTCACGGTCCTGCAGCGGCAGGTGGCCGGGGTGTCAGGCGACCGGCGGATCCAGGCACTGCTGATCGCGTTCTCGTTTGGCGCGTTCATCGAGGGGGCGGCGGGTTTCGGGGCCCCAGTGGCGATCTCCGGGGCGCTGATGATCGGCCTCGGCTTCCGACCGCTGGAGGCGGCGAAGCTCGCGCTGATCGGCAACACCGCGCCGGTGGCGTTCGGCTCGCTGGGCACGCCGTTGGTGACCCTGGCGCCGCTGACCGGCCTCGACCTGCTCGACCTCAGCGCGATGGTCGGCCGACAACTGCCGTTCTTCTCGCTGTTGGTGCCGTTCTGGCTCGTCGCGGCCCAGGCCGGCTGGCGGGGAATGGTGGCCGTCTGGCCAGCGTGCCTAGTGGCGGGCGCGAGCTTCGGCCTCGTGCAGTACCTGGTGAGCAACTTCCACGGGCCGTGGCTGGTGGACATCATCGCCGGCGCGGCCTCGATGCTCGCGGTGGTGGTGCTGATGCGCTTCTGGCAGCCGGCGGAGGAGCAGGCTAACCCTGGGGCACAAGCGCCGGACGCGGCACCGGCGGCAGCCGGCGGCCCTCCGTGGAAGGCTTGGGTGCCGTGGCTGTTCCTTTCCGCCTTCGTCTTCCTCTGGGGCCTCCCACCGGTGAAGACCGCGCTGAACGGTTGGTTCGCCCCTCAGTTGCCGGTGCCCACGCTGCACCTCGCCGTCGAGAAGGTGCCCCCGGTCGCGCCGCACCCCGAGAAGGAGAAGGCGGTTTTTAATCTCAACCTGCTCTCCACCACGGGCACCGCCCTCCTACTCGCCGGGATCGCCACCGCCCTCGCCCTCCGCGTGCGCCCCGGCGAGGCCCTCCGCCTCTACGGTCAGACGCTCCTGCGGGTGCGCATCTCGCTGCTGACGATCGCCTTGATGATGGCCCTCGGCTTCACCACGCGCTATAGCGGAACGGACACGACGATGGGGCTCGTGATGGCCGGCACCGGCTGGCTCTTCCCCTTCTTCGCCCCGATCATCGGCTGGCTCGGCGTCGCCCTCACGGGCAGCGACACCTCCTCGAATGTGCTCTTCGGCAACCTGCAGAAGGTCACCGCCGAGCAACTCGGCCTCAATCCGCTCCTAACCTGCGCGGCCAACAGCTCGGGCGGGGTGATGGGCAAGATGATCGATGCGCAGAGTATCGTGGTCGCGAGCGTCGCCACCGGCGGCCACCCGGACAGCCCCTCGGCCGGGACGATCCTCCGCGCCGTCTTTTGGCACAGCGTCGCCCTCGCCGTGCTGATGGGGCTGTTCGTGATGCTGCAGGCCTACGTGCTGCCGGGGATGATCCCTGGCCACCGGTAACTCCGGGGTCAGTTCCCCGGCGGAAGCCCCGCCAACTCGCCCCGCCACCGTTCGGCCGCGACTGTCTCCCCGGCCGTCGTAGCCGACTCGATCGCCCGGGGCAGCCAGCGGCGCCGCAGTCCCACCGGTAGCTGCGCTTCCCCCAGGAGGGCCGCCCAGCGCGTCGTCGCCACCTCCGGACGACCCGCTGCGGTCAGCAGCCCGGCCAGATCCGCGCGCAACGCCCAGCCCGCCGCGCCACCGGCTGCGTCGACCGGCGCAGCCAGCAACCACGGCAACGCGCCCGCCGGGCGGCCGGCCGCCAACTCCCGCCGGGCAGCCCAGACGGCGACGCTAGCGTCGGTCGCCTCGTCGCGGGCGCGCTCCAGCAAGCGCTCCGCCTCGGCGGCTCGGCCGAGCCGGGCCAGTTCGCGGACGCGCCGGAGCCGAGCGTGGCTCCGCAACTCCGGGGGTAGGCCGGAATCCGGGGCCAGCTGCGCCTCAAGGCTCGTCGCGAACGGTCGGTAAAGAGGATCGCCCAGCGCGACGGCCTGCCACCCCAACGCAGGCAGCGCTTGGAAAACCGCCTCCACCCAAGTCGCTCCCGTGAGCAGCCGCCGCAGCAGCAGATCCGGGCGGTGCGTCAGTTCGAGGTACGGTTCGTAAACGTTACCCACCGTGGCGGCGACGCCCCGCGCCACCAGCGGCCCGGTCCAACCGCTCTCCGGGTCGCGAAGGGTCGCGGCCGAATAGCTAAAAATGTGCAGCGCGATCGCCCCGGGCGCGAAGCGAAACCCGGGCAGGTGGAACGGCCCGTCGATCGCTCCGGTGTACCAGCCGAAGTACACGGC
>CAIOTK010000077.1 GCA_903861185.1 uncultured Opitutia bacterium
CGCCGCGGTCACGCTCGCTCGCCAGATCCCCGGCGCGCGCCTCGTGACCTTCACCCGCCACGGGTTTATGGCGCAGGGCCTTGCGGCGCTCCGGCCCGGTGCCGCCCCGATCCTCGCCTTCACCCCGGCGCTCGGACTACTGCGGCAGCTCCGGCTCCTCCGCGGCGTGGAGCCGCACCTCTTGGAACTCAGCGCGGATCCCAACGACACGGTAACGCGCGCCCTCGCCTTCCTGCGTCGCAGCGGGCGCGCCACTTCCGGGGACAAGCTCGTGATCGCCACCGACATCGTGGCGGAGGACCGCCGCGTCGACAGCGTGCAACTGCGCACGCTGGCCTGAGGCTGACACGGTCAGGCGCGCCGCAGCCAGCGCGCGAGGCTGACCCGCAACGCGGCGCGCGCGCGTTCTAGCCGGCGCTCCACCGCTTTGGACGTGGTGCCCGCGATCACCGCGATCTCCGTCTGCCCCAGCCCCTCGTACTCGAACAGCACCAGCGCCTCCCGCTGCTCCAGCGGCAAGGCCGCGACGGCCGTGCGGACCGCCTCCGCCCGTTCCCGCGCCTCCAACGCGCCGGCGCCGTCCGCCGTGGCCGCCGGCGGCAGGGTCGTCCACTCCTCCAACGCCACCAGCGGACGGCGGCGCCACCAGCGGAGGCGGTTACGCGCCAAATTCAGGGCGAGCGATAACATCCACGGCCGGAACTCCGCCCCGGCCCGAAACCGGTCCCGCTGTTGCCACAGGCGTACGAAGGCCTCCTGCGCCAGCTCCTCGGCCTCCGCAGCGTTACCCACGAGCCGGCCAATGACGGCCTTCACCGGACGTTCCCAACGCTCCATTAGCCGTCCCAACGCCGCCTCATCCCCCGCCTGCACCTGAGCCATCAGCTCCCGGTCCACGGCGACCGCGTCCTCGCCCTCCGCGGGGCGCGACTCCGAGCCGGGCCGCGGGTCCGCCGAACTCACGGCGCGAGCCGCACGCTCGGCGCCCCCTGGTGGGTGTGTCCGCGAATGCGGGGCAGCACGAGGGCGAGGTAACGCTCGCCCTGCGCAGGCTCCATCCGCGCCGCCACCTGCCGGAAATGCGTCGTCATCGCACCCACGCAGTGTTCCTCCAACGCCGCGATCTCCGCCGCCGGGGCGGACCGTTCCCGCGCCGCGACGATCGCCGCGCAATGCGCGCTGCACTCGATGCTGAACTCTTCGTGCAACCGCCGCACCGCGGCAAATCGCTCCGCGTCGAGGTCGAACTCAACCCGCAGCCACTCAAGCGCGTCGCCCTGCCGGGCCGCAACGCGCAGGGCGCGATCCCCGCTCGCGAGGTAGGCGACGCCGAAAGCGAGCACGGCCAAGGCGGCCGCCAGCAACACGGTGAGAAGCAGGTTCCGCGTCACGATTGCCCAGTTAGCTCAGCGCATCGGCACCATCAGCCGGGCATCTAGGCCGGCCACATAGGCCGACGCCAGACGCGCCCGGTCCTCATCGACGCGGGCCCGCGCGCTGCCGTAGCCGCCCACGGCCCCGGCCACTAACGCCGCCGCCAAGGCGCCGCCCACCAGCGTCGTGCGCCGACGGGCGAACGCCGCGAACGTCGCGCCGGCGTTTCCCGCCTGCAGCCGTTCCCGCACGGCCCGGCGAAATCCAGGGTTCGACGCAGGTTCAACGCGCCAGGTGGCCAACAGCGAAGGGAGAGGATCAGGGGTGGAACGCATACGCTCGACCAACCTTACCCCGGGGGTCGCCAAATCCCCCGCGCAATCTCGCCGGTAGGCGCACGTGAGATTGGGCGGGGGATTTCCGGCGCCGCGGTGTAAGGGTAGGCGACTATGACCACCAAATCCATCCCCGCCCTCCTCGCGAGCCTCCTTTTGACCGTCGGCGTACTCTCCGCCGCCGCCGCCAAGACGGACGCCGAGACCATCGCCGCCGCCCGCAAGGGATACCCGCTCAAGACCTGCCTCGTCTCGAACGAGCCCCTCGGCAGCATGGGCGAAGCCGCCGGCTACATCCACCGCGCGCCCGGCCAGCCGGACCGCGTCGTGTTCTTCTGCTGCGAGGGCTGCGGCGAGGATTTCAAGGCTAGCCCCGCCAAGTTCCTCGCCAAGGTCGACGCCGCCGCCGCGCAGGCTGCTAAGTCGGGCAAAAAGGGCTAAACGTGCGTCCCTCGGTCGCCTTCGCGCTGACGCTCGCCCTTGCCGGGCCCGCGGCGGCGACCGCCCCGCCGGAACTCTCCGCCGCCCTCGCGGCGGCCCCGGCCGTAGCCGCTGCGCGCCACCGGCTTGAAGCCGCCCAAGCGCGGTCCGGCGCTCGCGGGCGCCTCGCGGACCTCGAACTGGAGGCGATGGCCACCTCACTCCGAGATCCCGGAATCGCCGGACGCCGCGAGGCGTATGAGCTGACCCTACGCCAGCCCCTGCCCCGGCCCAAGGAACGAGCCTCCGACCGCGCTCTCGGCGCAACCGCCATCCGGCTCGCCGAGGCTGAACTGGCCCTCACCGCCGCAGACCTCGCCGCCACGGTCGCCGGGCTCCTCGCTGAAGCCACCGCCGCCCGCGAACGGGCAGTACTCAATCTAGCGCAGGCCACGCGACTCGAGACCGCCCTCGGGGGACTCGAGGCCCGGCTCACCACGGGCGGCCCCAACGCGCTCGTGGAACGGCTCGCCCTCCAGTCGCGCCGCACTGCCCTGCGCCTCGCCGCTGCGGAGGAGGACCGGCAGGCCGCGGATGCCGAAACCGAGGCGCGCGCCCGCCTTGGTTTAGCCCCAGAGACGGCGCTGCCCGCTTTCGCCGCCCCCGCCCCAAGCACCATTCAACCCGCCGAGACCGCGGCAGCCACCCTTGCCCAGGCCCGCGCCGCAGACGCCGAGGCGGGCGCCCGATTCGCGCGGACCAGCGCCGCAGCAGCCACGGCCGTCGGCCTCCGTCTGGAGCGAGAACGCATGGGTAGCGGGTTCCTCAACGGCGTCGGCCTCGTCTTTTCCACGGACCTGCCCTCCCGCCGTGCACTGGCCGCCCGCGCCGAGGCCCGCGCCGCCACGGCCGAACGCGAGGCCGCGCAGGCCGAGGAGGGCGCGAGCCGGCTGCTGGCACAGGCCGACCTAGACCGCGCGGCCCGCGCCGCCACCTTCGCTGAGGAGTCGCGCCGGCTCGCAGCGGAAATCACCAATCGGCTCGATGCCGAGCACGAAGCCGTCAACCGCGCCTTCGCTGCTGCGCGTCCCGGCCAGGACTCCGCGCTGCTCCACGCCCTCGATATCCTCGACCGCACCACCGCCGCCCGCCTGCAGGTGATCGCGGCCGAGGCCGAACTGCGCGCGCGTCAGGCCGCCCTCTGGCGCCACGCGCCGCCCGCCCAACTCCTCGCCGCGCTCACCCGAGGCCCTGCACCCTGATGCGCCACATTTTCATCTTCCTCGCCTGTTTCGTCGTCGGAGCGATAGCCGCCCTCGCGGTCCGCACTGCGCGCCACCAACCCCATCCGGTGTTGCCAGCGGCGGTCGCCGCACCGGCGCCCTCTTCACCCGGCGCCACCGCGACCGCCGGGCCAGGCAACCCGGTGAACACCACCTGCGCGATCTGCGGGATGCCTGTCGACCCCCGCTTGCCGACCGCCACGTACCAAGGAAAGACGATCGGTTTCGGCTGCCGGATGTGCCCCCCGAAATTCCAGGCCGATCCCGAGCGTTACGGGCCCGCCTTCCTCGGCGCCACCTCACGCCCCACCCCCTGACTGATGCGCTGGCCTTCCCTACTCTCCGCCGCGGCGGGCCTCGCCGCCGGCGCCTTGCTCCTCGCGTTGCTGCCGGAGGGGCTGCTCTTCGCCCCCGCCCCGGAGCCGGCGGCGGCAACCGGTACCCGCTACGCCTGCCCGATGATGGACTTCATCGGTAGACGTCCGGGCGACTGCCCGGTCTGCGGGATGCGGATGACTCCCGTCGAGGCCGGGGAGCTTTCTCGCGAGCAGCAGCAGCGGATGGGCCTCGAGCTCGTCCGCGTCACCGAGGGCCCAGCGAGCGCCACCGTCCGCGCGCACGGCATCGCCCGCTACGACGAACGCACCTTCCAAGCCGTGGTGCCCCGCGTAGCCGGCCGCATCGTGC
Organism: uncultured Opitutia bacterium; assembly: GCA_903861185.1. Lineage (GTDB taxonomy): Bacteria > Verrucomicrobiota > Verrucomicrobiia > Opitutales > Opitutaceae > ER46. The sequence goes on from CAIOTK010000077.1 coordinate 4,100, forward strand.
GCCGGCACCCCGCGGCGCTGCACCCGGGAACCGTCGTCCAGGCGGGTGACCCGGTCGTGGACCTCTTCAGCTCCGAAGTCTTTACCGCACAGGGCGAGCTCGCGGCCGCCCTGAAACTCGCGGACGCCCACGCGATCCACGCGCTCGTGGAGCGCTTCCTGCGCTGGCAACTCCCCGCCGTGGCGCAGGCGGTTATCGCCGGTGGCGCACCGGTCGACACCGTCACCCTCGTCTCCCCTTACGCGGGCGTCGTCCTGCCCGCCGGTGCAGCGATCTCGGGTCTACCCGAGGTGGGAACCGAGTTGACCGCGGACGCCGTGCTCCTCCGTCTCGCGGACCCCGAGGCGCGCATCATCGCGCTGCAGGTGCCGGAGACGCGGGCCCGCTGGCTGCGGACCGGACAAAACGTCACCCTCGCGCAGGAGGATGGAGCCAGCCCTGAACCGCCTGCCGCTGAAGTCGCGTGGATTTCCCCCGCGCTGAACCCGGACCTGCGGGCTCGCGAAGCGCACCTGCACGTCCGCGCCGCGGGCGACCGCCTGCCGCCGGGCACCGTCGTCGAAGCCTACCTCCGCGCCGCACTCCGGTCCGATCTCACGCCAGCCGACCCCGCACGTAGGGACGACGCCGGTCGCTTCACCCTCGTGCCGCGGTCCGCCATCCTGTCGACAGGCGTACGGCACGTCGCGTGGCGTGTCGCCGCGCGTTTACCGGACGGTCGGATCCGCTTTGAACTCGTGCCGGTCGCACTCGGCCCGCGTCTAGAGGAGGCCGACGGCGGCGACCACTACGTCGTCCGCGCCGGGCTGCAACCCGGCGACGAGGTGGCCGCACGCGGAGCATTCCTGATCGACAGCCAAGCGCAGCTCGCCGGCAACCCCAGCCTGCTCTTCCCGGCGGGTCTGCCCGGCGCGGGAGCCGTCCCCGCTCCCTGAGCGGCCCGCGCCCAACTCGGTTCCACCGATGCTCGCCGCCGTCATCCGCCACCCGTTCCTGACGCTTGGCGCGGCCCTCGCGCTCGCTTGCGCGGGACTGTGGGCGTGGCGCGGAGTCCCGGTCGACGCGATCCCGGACCTGAGCGACAATCAAGTCATTGTCTGGGCCGAATGGCCCGGCCAAAGCCCGGAAGACGTCGAACGGCAAGTGACCTCGCGGCTGACGCGCGAGTTGCAGGGCCTCCCGGGCATCGTGACGGTGCGCGGCCTTTCGCTCTACGGGGCCGGTTACGTCTACCTCATCTTCGAGGAGAAAAGGGAGCTCTACGCCTGCCGGAACCGCGTGCTGGAGCGCCTCGGCCAGCTAGGTAACCTGCTGCCGCCCGGGGTGGCGCCGCGGCTGGGACCTGACGCCACCGCGATGGGGCAGGTCTACGCCTTCACTCTGCAAGGTCCCCGGGACGTGGAGCAGCGCCGGCGCGTGCTCGACCACCTCGTGACGCCCGCACTCCGCGGCGTGCCGGGCGTGGCTGAGGTGGCGCCCGCCGGCGGGGTCGCGCGCGAGTTCCAGGTTGATTTTGATCCCGGCCGCCTTGCGGCGCGGGGTCTGACCGCGGAGGACCTGTGGGTAGCACTGCAGGGCGCAGGCCGCGACACGGGCCTGATGAGCGTGGAGCGCGGGGGTGTAGAAACAATGCTGCGCGGCGCCGGTTTCCTCCGCACGGAGCGGGAGATCGCAGACCTCGTCGTGCGCGCCGACCTCGGGACCGGAGCGAGCCTGCGCTTGGGAGACGTCGCGCGCGTGACGCTGGGGGGCCAAGTGCGCCAAGGCGTCCTGGCGGATGCGGAGCAAGAGAATGTGGGAGCGATCGTGGCGCTCAGAGTAGGCGCGGATCCGCGGACCGTTATCGGGGACGTGAAGCGTCGCCTGCACGAGCTGGCGCCGGCGCTGGCCGCGGAACAGCTGGCCGTGCGGCCGTTCTATGACCGCACCCCGCTGATCCGCGAAACCACCGCGACGCTCACGGGCACCTTGGTGGAGGCGGTAGTTACTACCGTAGTGGTCGTCGTGGCCTTTCTGTTGCACGCGCGCGCTAGTCTCGCCGTGGCCGTGAGCCTGCCGCTGGGGATGCTGTTCACCTTCCTCGTGATGGCGGCAACGGGGGTGGGCGCGAACATCATGAGCCTGGCGGGCATCGCGATCGCGATCGGCGTGATGGTCGATTTCGGGATCATCGTCACCGAGAACATCACCCAGCACCTCGCCGACCTGCAGGGTCGCTGCCGACAAGAAGGGCGAGCGATGCCCACCTCTCCCTTCGACCCGGAGGTGACGGCAGCGGTGATCGACGGGGCGCGGGAGGTCGCGCGACCGCTGCTGACCGCCGCGGCCACGACGGTGATTGGCTTCCTCCCCGTGTTTGCGCTTGAGGACCAGGCCGGCCGCCTCTTCGAGCCGCTCGCGCTGACCAAGTCCCTCGCGATCAGCGGCGCCGTGCTCGCCGGCGTGCTGGTCGTGCCGGTACTCTGCCGCCTTTTGCTGCCCCCGTGGCAAGTCCGACGCCCGGTCCTATTGGCCGTGGCAGGACTCGCGGGGGGCGCCGCCGGCGGCTGGTTTCTGCGGGACGGCTGGCGCTTGCCGTTGGAGCACGGCCGTTGGGCGGTCACGGTACCCGGCTGGCTTTTCGGGCCCGTGTTCGGCGGCCTCGTCGCGGCGCTCGTCTGGCGGCTAGGACGGGAACGCCTAGTCAACTACGAGGAAAATCCCGCGAGCCGTGCGATCCACACCGCCTACGAGTGGGCCTACGCCCGGCTGCAGCGCCACCGCGGTGCCTTCACCGCCGGACTCCTCGCGCTCGCCGGCAGCGGCTACCTCACCGGGCTCGGTTGGCCCGTGCTGCGGATTCCTTTGGATCGAGCCTTCGCGGCTGCGGGCGCGGATCTCGCCGCCACCACCTTGGATCGGACGCTGACCCGCTGGTTTCCCGGCGTGGGATCCAGTTTTCTCCCCCCACTCGACGAAGGCAGCCTGCTCTTTATGCCGTCGCTGCCCGCCGCCGCCGGGCTCGGCGAGACGCAGCGCGTGATGCTCGCGCAGAACCGCCAAATCACCGCCATCCCCGAAGTTGCCGGCGTGATGGGCAAGCTCGGCCGCGCCGAAACTGCCCTCGATCCCGCTCCCCTCGGGATGATCGAGACAGTGGTGGTGCTGAAACCCTACGCCGAGTGGCCCCGCCACGAGTTCACCCGGCCCGACGGCACGCGCGAACTGCGGCCCCGGACCCTCGCCGAGGTGCGCGGAGCGCTCGCTGCCGCCTCTGATCTCCCGGGAGTCGCGCCCAGCTGGCTGCAGCCCATCGAGACCCGCGTGGTAATGCTCTCCACGGGCATCCGCTCCCTGCTCGCCCTGCAGGTTTTGGGCGAGGACGGCGAGGCCCTCGAACGGTTCGCCGCGCAGGCCGAGGCGCTCATCGCCGGCGTGCCGGGTGCGACCGACGTGCAGGTCCAGCGCGAAGGCGGCAAACCGTACGCCGAGTTGCGCCTCGACCCAGCGAGGCTCGCCCGCGCTGGGATCACTCGCGAGGCCGCCCTGCGGGCCGCAGAGGCCGCCCTCGGCGGCTTGCCCGGCGCGATTATCGTCGACGGAGCCCTACGCTACCCGGTGCGCGTGCGGCAGGACCGCGAGCGGCGCGACGATCCCGACGAGCTCGCCGATGCCCGCGTGCCGCTCCCCGGCGGCCGCGGTTCCGTGCCGCTCGCGCACCTACTCGCCGCACCCGAGATCCTCACCCTCTCCACACCCGATCCCTCCGCCCTGCTGCGCGCGCTCCCGCTCGCGCGCCAACGGGCCTTTACTCCACTCGACGGCGGACGCGCCGAACTCGTCGTTCCCGCCGGCGAGAATCCCGACCTGCCAGTGGGAATCCCGGTCACGATCCTCGGACGGCGGCCCGATCCCACCGGTTTCACGAGCGTAGTCGGCCCGATGGCGATCCGCTCGGAAGGTGGCCGCCGCACCCAGTACGTAATGCTCAACGTGAGTGGCCGGGGAGAGGTGGACGTGGTCCGTGACGCCGACGCCCGCCTCCGATCCGCGCTAGCCGAGGGTCGGCTTGCGCTTCCCCCGGGCGCAACCTACCGCTGGGTCGGTCGTTACGAGCAAAAGCTCAAGGCCGACGAGGCGCTGCGCGGCATCATCGCTGTCTCCTTCGGCGTGATGATCCTGCTGATCTACGCCGGCACGCGTTCTTGGCTCATCACCACCATCATTATCGTCTGCAACGCTGGCGTGACGACAGCGGGCGGCTTCTTCCTCGTCTGGCTCTGGGGCGCCGAAATGACCACCGCGGTGGCGATCGGTTTCCTCGTGCTTCTCGGGGTGATGTTCAACGACGGGATTTTGCTCGGCACTTACCTGCAGGAGCAGTTCCGCACGCCCCCGCGGGATGCCGCTGAGGTGCGGCGGCGCGTGCTCCTAGCTGGGCTGCGCCGCCGTCGCCCCGCCGTAATGACCAACGCCACCACGCTCCTTTCGCTGATCCCGGTGCTCTGGTCGACCGGGCGCGGCGCCGAACTGATGCAACCGATGGTCCTGCCGGTCGTCGGCGGGATGATCTTCGACCTCGTGTCCCTCTTCTCGGTGCCGCTTTACTTCTCGTGGTACTGGGAACGCCGGCTCGCCCGCGCGGCCCCCGTTTCCGCCAATCCCTCCACCCCGGCGCCCTGAACGGCCGGAGCGGGAGCGTTCCTGTGACCGACTTTCCCTCCCCTACCGAGCCCGTCCACATGGGCCTACCCCACGAGCGTCACCTACGCCCGCGGCTCTGGGTGGCGCTTGCCTGCGGGCTACCGGTGCTAGCGCTTGCGATGGGTGGAATGGCCGCGCCGAGCCTGCTCCACGGAATCGATCCTAGCCTCCTTGCGTGGGTCCAGTTGGCCCTCACCACTCCCGTGTTCCTTTGGGCCGGGGCACCGCTCAACCGCCGCTGGTGGCGCTCAATCCGCGAGTGCGACCCCAATATGTTCACGATGACGGTCACCGGCACAGGGGCGGCCTACGTTTACAGCGTGGCCGCCACGCTGGCCGGGGAGAATTTTCCCGCCGCCCTCCGTACCGCCCACGGGCCGCCGCTCTACTTCGAGGCCGTGGCCTTCATCACGACCGTCGTGCTCCTCGGCCAGATCCTTGAACAGCGCGCCCACGCCCGCACCGGCGAGGCCCTAGAGGCGCTCCTTCGCTTGGCCCCGCCCATCGCCCACCGGGTCACCCCGGGCGGCGGCGAGCAGGACGTCCCGCTCGCCGCGGTGCTCCCCGGTGATCTGCTCCGCGTCCGCCCAGGCGAACACGTGCCGGTGGATGGCCGCGTGACCACCGGTGCGAGCGACGTCGACGAATCAATGCTCACCGGCGAACCGCTGCCTGTTCCGCGGGTGCCCGGTGATCCCCTCCGCGCCGGGACGCTCAACACGACGGGGTCGCTGGTGCTCACAGCGGAGCGGGTAGGTGCGGACACCGTTCTCGCGCACATCATCCGCCTCGTCACAAACGCGCAAGAGAGCGAGGCGCCGATCGCCCGCCTCGCCGACCGCGTCACCGCCTGGTTCATCCCCGCCGTGCTGGGCCTTGCGCTCGCCACAGGGGCGGCCTGGCTCGCGTTCGGCCCCGCGCCGCGCCTGCCGCTCGCGCTGCTCAATGGGGTTGCCGTACTCATCATCGCCTGCCCCTGCGCTCTCGGGCTGGCGACCCCCGTGTCGATCGTCACGGGCATCGGCCGTGGCGCGCGCGCCGGGATTCTGGTGCAGGACGCCGCCGCGCTGGAGCACCTCGCCAGCACCACCGTGCTCCTGCTGGACAAGACCGGCACCCTCACCACCGGACGGCCCCGTGTCGCCGCGGTGCTCCCGGTTGGTCCGCAGTGGACTCCCGCGGAACTACTGCGCCTCGCGGCAGCCGCGGAGGCGCCCAGTGAACACCCGCTTGCCCGCGCCCTGGTCGCCGCGGCCGCCGAGCGCGGGCTCGCGCTGCCCGCCGCTGAGGCTTTTCGAGCGGAGCCGGGGGTCGGGGTGTCGGCCGTGATCCGCGGCCACCGCGTTGCCGTGATCCGCCCGACCGGATCTTTACCGCCACTGCCGCCCGAAGCGACCGGCGCCACACTGGTCGAGGTTCAGGTGGACGGCACCCGGGCCGGCTGCATCGCCCTCGCCGACGCGCTGAAGCCTTCCGCCGCGCCCGCTGTGCGGGAGCTACGCGCGCTGGGCTGGCGGGTCGAACTAGTCACGGGTGACCGCGCGGAGGCAGCCGCCCCGGTCGCGGCTGCTCTGGGTCTTGACGCGTGGCACGCCGGCATTTCCCCCGCGGGCAAACAGGAGTTGGTGCGGGCGTGGCGCGCCCGCGGCGCTCGGGTCGCCTTTGCGGGCGACGGCCTCAACGACGCGCCCGCCCTCGCCGCGGCGAATGTCGGCATCGCGATGGGAGACGGTACCGACGTCGCGTTGCGTAGCGCCGGCGTGATCTTGTTGCGGGGCGATCTGGCGGGTCTTGTCCGGGCGGCGCGCCTGAGTCGCGCGACGCTGCGCAACATCCGCCAGAACCTGTTCTGGGCCTTTGCCTATAATTTCGCGGGGTTACCCCTCGCCGCCGGGATCCTCTACCCGTGGACCGGCTGGCTCCTTCACCCGATGGTCGCGAGCGTCGCGATGAGTCTGAGCTCGATCACGGTGGTGGCGAATGCCCTTCGGCTCCGTCATCTGCGGATTGACTGACCCGCCCGCGCCGCAACTTTAACCCTCCAGCGGGGTTCTCCCGCGTACGCTTCAACCATGGACTCCCCTCCCTTCCTAACGCCGCAAATGCACGCCATCGACTATGTTGTCCGCGGGGATGACCTGCAGTTCGTCGAGATCGAGCTCGACCCCCAAGAGGCCGTCGTGGCGGAGGCCGGTGGGATGATGTATATGGAGGACGGCATCGCGATGGAGACGATCTTCGGCGACGGGTCCGCCCGGGCCGGCGGGCTCTTGGGCTCGCTGCTCGGGGCCGGCAAACGCCTGCTCACCGGGGAGTCCCTCTTTATGACGGTCTTCCAGAACCAGGGAGCGGGGCGGCGCAAGGTCGCCTTTGGTGCGCCTTACCCGGGCCGGATTATTCCCGTGCCACTCGCGAGCCTCGGCGGCGAACTCCTCGCCCAGAAAGACTCGTTCCTGTGCGCCGCGCGCGGGGTGAGCCTGGGAATCGCCTTCCAGAAACGCCTCGGCGCCGGGCTGTTCGGGGGCGAGGGCTTCATCTTGCAGCGGCTCACCGGTGACGGCTGGGCCTTCATTCACGCCGGTGGTGCCTTGCACGAGCGCACCTTGGCCCCGGGTGAGACCCTCCGCGTCGACACCGGCTGCATCGTCGCCTTCCAGCCCAGCGTCGCCTACGACATCCAGTTGGTCGGAGGCATCAAGACGGCCCTCTTTGGCGGCGAGGGCCTCTTCTTCGCCACCCTGCGCGGTCCCGGCCGAGTCTGGCTCCAGTCGCTGCCGTTGTCCCGCCTCGCTGGCCGCATCGTCAGCGCCGCCCGCGGGGGCCGCGAGGAAGGCTCGGTCCTCGGCGGCCTAGGGCGCGTGCTCGACGGCGATAATCGCTGAGTCGGCCGCGCCGCCTAGATCCGCGTCAGGGGACTTCGTAGACCTCGAGCAGCGCGACCCCGCCCGCCCCCTGCGTACCGCTCACTTGCGCGGTGTAGTTGCCCGGGGCCAGCTCCAGCAGCAGCGCCGTGTCTCCGCTCCCGGTCACCAGCGGAAACGCCCCCACCAGCGCGCCCGCGCGCGCGATCTCCAACGGATTCTCTGCCGCAGTCCAACCCGTGTTCACGGCCACGGCTTCCGACCCGCGGTAAACCGTCAGCCGCGGCCGGGCCAGCGCGCCGTCGACGCCAAAACCCGTGAGCGCCGGACCAATGCCGCGCACCAGCACCGGCTTCGCGGCCGCTCCCGCGACGGTTAGGCCGGAGATCAACGTCGCCTCCCCCTCACCCACCAGCGCGCGCGAGGACACGTTCGCGAGTCGCCGCGTGGACTCGCCGGGCGCGGCATCATAGATCTCGATTAATCCGTTGCCCTCGGCGCCCCCCGCGTCGGCGAGCGCTACGGTGTAGGCGCCCGGGCTCAACGTCGTGAGGAGCGCCGCGTCCGCCCCGCCCGGCTGAAACGGGAATAGCCCGAGTCGCGTGGCCGCGGCTGCCACCGGCGTCTGCACCGGTCCGCCGGTCTGGCTCGCCAGCACCGTACCGCCTCGCTGGAGGACCAACTGGGGCCGCGGCAGCACCTCGCCGACTCCGAACGCCCCAAGGGTCGGCCCCACCCCGCGCATCAGCACGGTAGCCTCCGCGGCCCCGGCCAGCACGAACCCCACGATCACCGGCTCGGCCCCCGCGCGGGCGCGCGTAGAGAGCCCGGTCAGCCGTTCCCGGCGAGGGGGCGGCGGCGCCACCACGGGCGGAGTCCACCCGAGCACAAAGCTCACGTCGCGGTAACGCTCGGCCGTCTCACGGTCGATCCGCGTGGCATCGGGCAGTCGCCGCGAAAGATCGAGCGGGCCACCCGTGAGGTTAGTGCTCCCGTACTCCAAGAAACGGACGTGTGGCGCAGCGGTAGCGTTGTTCAGTAACCAACCCTCCGGCCGGATGTGCGGCCCGAGCGCGCACCCCAGAAAAACCACCTCGCTGAACGGCCACGTGTTCGCGACCTCCGGTCGCGGGTCGATCCGCGCGAGGTAGACATTGCCCACGCCCGGCGCCGCCGTCAGCCGGCAGTCCACGTACACGTTGCCCCGTCCCGTCTCGCCGTTCCGCACTTGGGCGAGATACCCCGCGCCTAGCGATCGTAGTTCGCACCGCTGGAAGTAGCACGCCCCTCCCCCCCACATAAAGTCGACGTCTCCCTCGATCAGACTGTCCGTGACGAATAGCGATCCGTTCCACAGCAGCGTATCCTGCAGGCTGCTGAGCGTCACTCGATCCAGCACCACCCGCCGACCGTTACCGCGCAGGGCCTCCGCCTGGCTTCCACCGCGCGGCGTCGTGTTCCGCAGAGTGAGGTTGGCCAGCGTCACATCACTTGCGTCGATCGCAACCATCGCGCGGTTGTTGCCCGGATTCAGGTTCTGGTTGTTCGCGTAAGTGATGACGGTTCCGGCCCGGTCCTCACCCCGCAGGGTAACCAACGGCTGCCGCGACCCGAGGTAAACCAGCTCCCCGTAGACCCCGGCCCGGACGGTAATGGTGCGAGGGACCGTGTTGCCCACTGGCACCCAATCGATCGCACCCTGCACGGTAGCGAAATCGCCGGTGCCGTCGGCAGCCACCGTGACCGCCGCCACCGCAGCAGAGGGTCCAGCTGCGCGGACGCTGAAGGTGAAGCTCCCCGCGGTGAGCGGCGTGCCGGCGCCATCGGCGAGGACGCCGGCGTCCCAGTCGACCCGGTAGGCCCCACCGTACGCGAGCGCGCCCGTCCGCGGATGCAGCACCGCGACCCGTCCCTCGATGCGCACGGGGCTATAGCGGTACGGCGTCGGGTTCAGACCCACCAGCCGCGTCGGGGCCGGATCCGTGAGATCGATGGTCTCCACCACCGCGCCCGAACCGAGGTCCGTGATCCGGATCCGACCCGACGTGCCGAGGCGCGGCTCAGTCGCGAAACTCAGCCGAACGAGCGTGTCCACGCAGGCTCCAGACGCAGGCGCCATACCGACGAGTCCGAGCCCGCGCAGCGGTCCAGCCACGAGCAACCCTACGCAGGCGAATAGGAGAGGGGTAACGCGCATCCCGAAACTTGGGCGGGGTTCGGACGCGCCGTCAAAGCGAGTGCGCGCCGGACGGTCGGAGGCGGGCTGCTAGGTCTCCTGGCGCAGCACCTCGAGCGGGGGCTGGCGAACGATGCCCCGGTTGGCGAGGAATCCAACCGCCACCGTGGCTCCGGCTACCGTAAGGATGCCGCCCACAAGCACCGCCGCGGGGAACGCCGGCGGGATGCGAAAGACGAAGTGCGCGACGAGCGCGTTGCCGCCGAGCGCGAGCCCGCCACCGACCAGAGCAGCGAGGCTGCCGAGAATCGCGTACTCGACCAGCTGGATGCTTCGGAGCTGCGCCGCGCTGGCGCCCAGGGTGCGGAGCAGCACCGTCTCTCGGACGCGCTGCAGCCGGCCGGTTAGGACCGCACCCACCAGAACCACGAGGCCGGTGAGCACGGTGAAGGCCGCCATAAATTCCACCACGAAACCAACCCGCGACAGCACGCTATCCACGGTCTCCAGCACCAGCGCGAGATCGATCGCACTCACATTGGGGCAGGCGGCGACCACCGCGCGCTGCACCCGCGCCGCGTGAGCCGCGTCCGTGGTGCGGACGGCCATCACGTGGAACTTGGGTGCCTCCTCCAACACCCCGGCCGGGAACACGACGAAGAAGTTCGGTTCGAAGCGCCGCCACTCGACGGCTCGCACGCTCGTGATCCGGGAGCGCACGGGCACGCCTTGCACATCCCAAGTGAGCTCGTCGCCCAATTCGGCGCCGAGGTCGCGCAACAGCCCCGCCTCCACGGAGATCGGCACTACCTCGGTGCCCGGCGGCACCCGGCGGGTGAACTCGCCCGCGACGAGACGTTCCGCCCCGCCGATTGTCTCGCGAAACGTGGTGCGGTATTCGCGGCGCAGCGTCCAACCGGCCGGCCCGCGCCCTCCCTCGCTCCCGCGCCGCCCCTCGCGCACGGCCGCATCCTCCTCCGGCCGGCCGCGCGGGGACCCGCGGAGCAATTCCTCAACCGGTCGGCCCCGCACCGCGGCGAGGCGCATCGTGACGATCGGCGCCTCGACTAGGAGCGGCGCGCCCGCCGCGGCGAGCTCGCGCGCCAGGACGTCCCGCTGGTCATCCTGAATGTCGAACAAGAGCAGGTTGGGCCGCGTGCCCGCGCCCGCGGCGGCCAACTCACGCAACAGCGTGGAGCGGGCGAGGAACAAGGTGAGCATCAGCGCGCAGCCCAGCCCGAGGGATACAAGCAGCAGCACGGTGCGATTGTTGGGCCGGTGTAGGTTAGCGATGCCCTGACGGACGACGTAGGGCGCCCGCCGGGGCACAGCGCGGCGCGCCAGCCACGCGGTCGCCCGCGCCAGCAGCCAGAGGATGCCCAGCGCGACGCCGAGCGCCGCCGTGAAACCAAGGCCCTCGCGCCAGCCGCCGGTCTGCCACGCCGCCAGCGCCGCGACCGCGATAGCGATCAGCGCCGCCACCACGAGGCGCCAAGGGTCGCGTCGGCCACTCTCCTCTTCCGCCAGCACGGACCGCAGCGCGCTGAGGGGCGGCACCCGCCGCACCGCCAGCAGCGGCAGCAGCGTGAACAGAAGACAGAGGACCACGCCCGCGCCGATCCCCCGCGCCACCGCCGGCCACGCAACGAAGAACTCCACTGGGAACGGTACCACGTCCGCCAGTAGCCGCGGTAGCGCCAGTTGCAGGCCGACTCCGAGGGCGGCCCCGGCAAGCGCGCCGGCCAG
>CAIOTK010000078.1 GCA_903861185.1 uncultured Opitutia bacterium
CCAGGTCGCTTAAGGTTGCAACCACAAATTGGCCGTGCACCCGGAAATTTGATTTCTGCTGCCTACTATAACGCGATTCTAGCCCGCCTCCCTGCTCCTCAACCGCTTGATCCAGCGGCATATTACACTTGTTGTTAGGATTTTATACCCAGATCGACGCTTCTGCCTCCGGAGGGGCTCAGGTAGGCAAGCGGCGGCGCGGCGCACTGCGGTCACTCCGGTTGCAGGGAAGATTTTTCCCCTTCGCGAAAGCGCCTCCGGCCACCCGCCCCGGTGCGCGCCCGGGCCCTCCGTCCGCCGCGAAGGGCACCCAGCGCGCCCAGCGCGCGCCTTAAGCCGGGTTGCGCACCAAGGCCTGCACGCCCGACCGGGCCGTCCGCATCTCCTTAAGGATCAAATCCGCCCGCTCGGCGAGGTAGCGCCCACCCTCGGTCAGGCGCACGGCCCGGCCCTGCCGCGTGAAAAGGGTGACGCCCAGTTCGTCCTCCAACCCGCGGATCGCGTGGCTGACGGCGGACTGGGTGAGGCTGAGCTCCCGCGCGGCCTGAGTGAAACTGCCCACCCGGACGACGGTGGCGAAGGCGAGCAGGCGGCGACTGTCGAGGATGGGCGGCATTACGCGGGAGAACCCGACTCGACCTCTTAGCAACTCCCGTGCCCCGGGGGCTCAGCGGAGCGGGGTATGAAAAGAATTCGCCTTAAACCCGGCCACGCCTCGCCCCGGACTTTACGCCCGCGGCCGGCACGCTACGGTCGCCGCCTTGCACCCGACGCGCCCCCGCCCCCTCGCCCTCCTGCTCCTCACCGCGGCGCTTGCCGCCCCCTCCGCCCGCGCCGAGGAGGGGATGTGGCTGCCGCGCCAGCTACCCGCCCTCGCCGGTCCACTCGCGGCCCTCGGTTTCAAAGGGGACGCAGGGGCCTTCGCCGACGTCACCGGATTCCCCCTGGGCGCAGTCGTCTCCCTCGGCGGGTGCAGCGCCTCCTTCGTCTCTCCGGAAGGCCTGATCGTGACCAACCATCACTGCATCCAGGGCCCGCTCCAGTTTAACTCGCGGCCCGACCGCAACCTGATGGTCGACGGCTTTCTCGCCCGGGAGCGCGCCGCGGAGCTGCCGGGGGGACCGGGTTCGCGGGTGTTCGTGACCGTGGCGGTCGAGGACGTAACGGCGGCAGTGAAGGGGAACATCCCGCCGGAGGTGACCGGCCGGGCCTACTTCGACCTACTGGAGCGCCGACAAAAGGAGCTGACGGCGGCGCGGGAGAGGGAGCCGGGGTACCGCTGCACCGTAACGTCATTCTTCGAGGGCCTGCAGTACCTAGCGATCACGCAGCTGGAGATCCGGGACGTGCGCCTCGTATACGCACCGGCGGCGGGCATCGGCAATTTCGGGGGCGAGACGGACAACTGGCAATGGCCGCGGCACACGGGCGACTTCGGCTTCCTGCGGGCCTACGTGGGGCCGGATGGTCGTCCCGCGGCGCCCGCGCCGGAAAACGTGCCCTATCGCCCCCCGCACTGGCTCAAAGTCTCCACGGCCGGGGCGTCCCCCGGAGACCTCGTGTTCGTGGCCGGCTACCCCGGCCGCACCGCGCGGTTCCCGTCATTCGACACCATCCGGGAGACGGTCGAGTACAGCCTGCCGCGCCTGCTCCGGCGTTACCCCGAGCAGATCGCCCTGCTGGAACGCACGGGGGCGGAAGACCCGGAGACGGCCCTGCGGGTGTCGACCCGGATCCGCGGGCTGCACAACGCCCTGACCAAGACCCGGGGCGTGCAGGAGGCGATGGTCCGGGGAGGCGTGCTGGCGCAGAAGGAGGCGGCCGAGCGGGAGTTGCTGGCGTGGATCGAAGCCGACGCAGCCCGGCGGGCCGAGTTCGGCGCCGCGATCCCCGGGATCCGCGCCCTGCAAGCCGAGCGCGCCCGCCTGCGTGAGCGCAACCTGCTCCTCGGAGAATTCACCGGCGCCGGTACGGGCCTCGGCGCCGCCGAAACCCTGCACCGCCTCGCCGTCGAGGCCGCGAAGCCCGACGCCGAGCGCGATCCCCAATTCCAAGAACGCAACTGGCCCCGCCTCCGCGAGAGCCTCGAGCGGCTCCAGCGCAGCCTCGACCGCCGCGCGGACCGCGCGCTCCTCGCCTACCACCTTGAATCCATTGC
>CAIOTK010000079.1 GCA_903861185.1 uncultured Opitutia bacterium
CGGCGCTTGGTTCAAGCGCGCCATCCAGGGGGTCTACAAACCTGGCTCGACCTTCAAAATCCTCACCGCCGTCGCCGGGCTGCGCGCCGGTACCCTCGACCCGGCAGCAACCATCAGCTGTGCCGGCTCGCTGCGCGTCGGTTCGCGCTCGTTCTCCTGCCACGACGGGCACGCGCACGGGGAAGTGGATCTCGTCACCGCCATCACCAAGAGCTGCAACGTGTACTTTTACCGGGCCGGGCTCGAGATGGGCCCGGACGTGCTCGCGCGGGAGGCCCGCCGCTTTCACCTCGACCGCCCGACGGGCATCGAACTGCCCGACGAGACCCGCCGGATGATCATCCCGGACCCGGCCTGGAAGCGCCGGCTCACCGGCGAGGGTTGGGTCGGCGGCGACACCGCCCAGCTGGCGATCGGCCAGGGCTTTGTTGACGTCACCCCGCTGCAGATGGCCTGCTTCGCCGCCTCGATCGCGCGCGATGAGGTCTGGACGCAGCCTTACCTGCTGCACGACCCGGCACGCACGATGCAGCGGCACGAAGGCACTGGGCTAAACCCGACCCAGCGGGCGGCGTTGCTGCGCGGAATGGAGCAGGTGACGCAGCGGCCGCACGGGACGGCGCGCATCTTTCAGGATCCGCGGGTGCTGGCGCCGTTGCCCGGGCTGCGGCTGGCCGCGAAGACGGGCACCGCGCAGAAGCAGGACCCGAAGGGGATGATCAACTTCGCGTGGCTGATCGCCTTCGCCCCGGTCGAAGACCCGCGCATCGCAGTCGCGGTGGCGATCGAGGGCGACACCCCGGGCGAGGAGACGGGTGGCGGCCGTTACGCGAGCCCCGTGGCCCACGCGATCTTCAAGGCCTGGCTGGAAAAGCGGAATCGCCCCCCCGGCCTGCCGGTGCAGTTCAGGAACGGTTGAACCGGGCCGGCCGCGTCGGCGGCCGCCGCAGCCGCCGCGCCCGCAGAAAACTCGCGGCCGGATCCGGCCAGCTCGCGGCCGCGCCGAAGCGCAAGCGCTCCAGTTGCGCGACCACCGCAGCGCGCTCCGGATCCTCCGCGGCCACGGGCGCCAGCCGCCCCAGCCAACGCCCAGCCTCCCGGCGCACGGCGGCCTCGCGCCCCATCCGCCCCGACCCGCGCCGGAAATCCCAGCGGAAGCGGCGCCAGAAAAGGACGAGTAACAGCACGCCCACCGCGACCCCACCCGCCCCCACCAACCGCCCCGCGTCCCACGGGGCCTGCCACCACGCCGCCGCGCGCCCGAAGGAAGCGCGGGCCGCCTCACGGCCCTCGCGGAACCACGCCGCCGCCGCCGACAGCAGCCCTCGGGCGGATTCGACCTGCGAGCGCTGATCGAAGCTGACAATCCGGCGGTACCAGAAGACGCGCAGGCTGTCCCAGCGCGCCTCCCAGCTGCGGTCTGGCTGGGCCGCCACGGCGGCAGCGACCTCGGGCCCGGCCCCCGCGTCCGCCACCGGGGAGGCCAGGGGATCTACGCGCCGCCAGCCGCCCGCGGCCTCGTCGAAGAGTTCCGCCCATGCGTGCGCGTCGGAGTTCCGCACGGTCAGGCTGTTCGAGTAACCGTTCCAACTGCCCCCGCGGAAGCCCGTCACCAGCCGCGCGGGAAACCCCGCCGCGCGCGCCAGCAGGACAAAGGACCCGGCGAAGAGCTCACAATGGCCCGCCTCCCGGGACTTCAGCCACCGGACAACTGGATCCCCGGCGCCGGGGGGAATGACGGGAGCGAGCGAGTACCCGTGCCGGTCGCGCAGCCACGCGGAGGTCCGGCGCGCGAAGTCAGCGGCGCCACCCGCGCTCCCGCCCAGCTCCTCCACCACTTGGCGGAGTAGGATCCGGTCGCGTACGCTTCCGGGCAGGGCGGCCTGCAGAGGCGCGCCAGGCTCCGGTCCCCGCTCACGCCGCTCCCAGCGGGCCAAAAATGCCGGATCCGGCAGGACAAGCCCCGGGCAGAAGCCATCGACCCGGAACGCCAGCATCGCCACGGGATCCTCGCGCAGCGCAACGAGCGCGAGCGGGGCGGAGGCGCGGAAGGTTTGGCGTTCCCGGAAGCGGAGGCGCTCGAACGGACCCAGCAGCGGCAGGTGGCGGCCAACGCCCGCCTCGAGGTAGAGCGTCCACGCCGTGGTGCGGGCGTCACCCCCGCGGCCCTCGCCCGGCTGCTGAGCGGCCAGCCGCTCGGGGCCGAACTGGGAGCGGAGGGCAGAGGACAGGCGGAAGGTGCCGTCGACGTACTCGTCGAGCACGATCATCCGCCAGTAAAGGTCGGGCGGCACGGCGGCGGGATCGTCCACGTCCACGGTAAGGGCCACGCCTTGGTCAAGCTGGATGGCGGACACCTCGCCGAGTTGCACCGAATCGCTGAAGCCGGACTTCGCCTTCTTCGTGATCACGCGGTTGAGGAACAGACCGCTCTCCAGCTGGAAACGGGGCAGGGCGAGGAAAACCAGAGTGGTCCCGGCCACTAGCAGCACGAAGGCAGCGCCACCGAGCAACGCGAACCGGGCATCGAGGACCGCAAACCAACGCCGGAAGCGGGCACGCCAGCCGCCCTGACGGACCCACGCGGGCACGCTCCGCACGTCCGTCACCCCGGTCCCCTCGGGCGGACCGCCCCCGGCTTCAAGCGTCAGCACCAGTAGCAGCCCGAGGGCGCACGCGCCGTAGAGCAGCAGGTGCACCGCAAAGGTGGGCGACACCGAGAGCACGCCGGCGACGATGACGAGGAAAAGGCCCAGCACGATCAGCTGCAGGTCCTCGCGCCGGCCCCGATAGCCGAGGTTGCGGTACGCCAGCAGCAGGATGTCGAGGCGGACCAGCGAGGGCAGCAGCTCGAGGTCCAGCCAGAGGTCGAGGGCGAAACAGCCGAGGATGACCGGGAAGGCCAGCGTATGTACTACCTGGGGCACGCGCGAGGGCAGGCGCGGGCGGAGCAGCACGGCCAGCGTCACCACTGCGGCGAAGGGCATCAGCAGCCCGGCGTCGACGTCCGTATAAAGCACCGTGCTGATGCCGAGCAGGGAGAGCACGCCGCCGAGGAGCCAGCGCAACGGCGGGAGATCGGCGGGGTCGAGCCGCGGGCGGAGGGCGTTCCGGCTCATGCGACGGCGAGCCTTTCCCGTCCCGCCCACGCCACGACCCCGCGCGCTCCCTCCGGGGTAAACGTCACGCTCTCCCCCCCGCCGGCGGCAGCGGGCATCGGCGGCCCCGGCTCGGCTAGCGCGAGGCAATCGAGCGCGCGCTCGAGATCGCTCAGCCGACGCACCGCGAAGGCGGGGCCGGCCCCGAGGGCGAAGGACTGCAGCCGGCCGCGACGGTAGAAGTCCTCCGCGAGCGTGGCGGCCACGCTCAGCAGCAACTCAAACTGCGCCGACCGCGGCCAGCGCCCGGCCTCGGTGCACACGCGCAGAGCGTAGCCCTCCGCGGCCTCGGCGGCCGGCTGGCGCACCAACAGGGATCCCGTGCGCGCGCTCGCCTTCCAATGCACCTGGCGGGGGGAATCTCCCGGCCGGTAGGCGCGGAGCGCGAGCAGATCCGCGCCGGCACCGGCCCGGGGACGGGGCCGGCCCTCGGGCCGCCGCCGGGCGAAACCCGCACCGACCAACCGCGGCTCGGCCGGCGCGGGCCAGACAATCGTCTCGACCGCGAGGGAGGGGCTGAGCTCGCGCCGCAACAGGCCGAAAGGAAACACCGAGACGACGCGGCGGAGCTCGATCCGTAGGCGGCCCCGGCGCGCGGGCCGGACGTCCCACGCCACCTCCGCACCCGTGCCTGGATCCAACCGGCCGGCCAGCGCCACGCGACCAATCACCGGTGCCTCGCCGCCCGGCGCCAGCCGCAACCGGGCCGGAAGGTCCGCCGTACCCCCGCCCCCCACCGGCACCCCGCGCGCCGCGAGTTCAAACCCCACGCACCGCACGGGCAGGAAGCGGCCCGCGTGGCGCAACTCGAGCGGGACCACCGCGTCCTGCCCGGCACGGAGCGCCCGCGGCGGCCGCAGCCGCCACCGCAGGCCGCGCAGGTTCAGCCAGCCCAGCAGTCCGCCGAGCAGGAGGCTGGTGAGCAGCAGGGCAACGGTGATGAACAGGATATTACTCGCAGACCCGTAGGCTGCCGCGGTGAGGCCCGCGCACAGCACCCCGAGCACGGCGCCGGGCGGCGTGGGCACCACGCGGTTGCCCCGCGGCGGACACAGCAGCGACCAGAGCAGCCGGCGCCACGTGAAGCCGGGACGCCGGCCGGGGCCCCGCGGGCCCTCCCAGCCTTCGTCCCCGGGGATCTGGTCCTCGGGCGCCACGGCACGTCACTCCGGCCGCGCCACCGCAGCAAGGATGCGGCGCAGCGCCGCCTCGACCGCCCGCGTGTCCTCCGCGGGATCACCCGATGGCCGCAGCGGCGCGAGCCGGTGCGCGAACACAAAAGGCGCGAGGGCGGCGACGTCCTCCGGCAGCACGAAATCTCGCCCTGCCACGAGCGCCCGCGCCTGAGCCGCTTGGCGCAGGGCCACTCCCGCGCGTACGCTCACGCCGTGACGGAATTCCGCTTCCGCGCGCGTCGCGCCGACCAGCCGCAGGATGTAATCGAGCACCGTGTCCTCGACGAAAACCTCCCCGACCAGCGCCTGCAGTTCCAGCACCTCCTCGCGGCTCGCGACCGGGTTGAGGGCGATCGCGTCGTACCCGCCCCGGGCCCGGCGCAGCACCTCGCGCTCGTCGGCCGGATCCGGGTAACCCATCCGCAGCCGGAGCAGAAAGCGGTCCATCTGGCTCTCCGGCAGCGGGAACGTGCCCTCGAAGTCCAGCGGGTTCTGCGTCGCGAAAACCATAAACGGCGAACCCACCGCGTGGGTCTGGCCGTCGACGCTCACGCGAGCGCGATCCATCACCTCCAACAGCGCCGACTGCGTCTTCGGCGTGGCGCGGTTGATCTCGTCCGCCAGCACAATGTGCGCGAAGACCGGGCCTGGCTTGAAGACAAAGGTCCGCATCGTCTCGTCGTAAACCGCCACGCCGGTTACGTCGCCGGGCAGCAGGTCGCTGGTGAACTGGATCCGGGAGAACGCGCAGTCCATCGAGCGGGCGAGCGAGTAGGCGAGGGTCGTCTTACCCACGCCGGGAAGGTCCTCGAGAAGCACGTGCCCGCCGGCAGCGAGGCCGGTGAGGACGAGGTCGATGACCCCGTCCTTGCCGCGGATGGTCTCGCGCATATTGGCGCGGAGGCGATCCAACACCACGCGCGCCTGTTCCATCCGAGGGGCCGCGACGAAATCACTCATCCGCCCAGCCTAGCTCCATCGGGCCCCCGGGCAAAGGGGTTTTGTACGCTGCCCGGCCGTAGAACTACCCAGCGTCGGGGAAGTCCGGCCCGAGCAGCTCGAGGAGGCGGGTGAAGAGGCGGTTGACGCGTCCCTGATTCTCGCGGACGAGCGCCCGAAAGGCTTCGAAGTCAATCGAGGTGCCCTCGAGCCCGTTGGCGTAGTTGTCGATCAAGGCCAAGCTGTTGTAACTGAGATCCAACTCCGTGCAGAGGTCCGCCTCGTGGGCCGCGGTCATCCCGACGACGTCGCCCCAGGCCCGGATCACGCGCACCTCGGCCTTCGTCTCGAAACGGGGACCGCGCATCTGCACGTAGACCTTGCCGGGATGGATGACGAACTCCGGGGCCAGCTCCCGCACCAGCCGGGGGATTAACGTGTTGGCGATACCGGGGGCGCCCCCGCGCAGCTCCGTGTCGAAGTAAGTCGCCGGACCCTGCTGGAGCGCGACGTAGTCGGAGCACGAGACCAACGTCCCGGGCGGCAGTTCGGGGCGGAGGGAGCCGACCGAGTTAAGCGAGAGCACCTGGCGGAAGCCGAGGTCCGCGATCGCGGCGAGGTTGGCCCGATAGTTGATGGAGTGCGGCGGCAACGGCACCCCGAACCCGTGGCGGTTGAGCAGGATGTGGTCGCCGCGCCGCCGGAAGGAGACGGGGCCGTATTTGGTCTCGACGGTCTCCACCGGCCATGCCGAGAACAGGGGGGAATTGACGATGCTCGTGCCACTGATGAACGCGACCCGCATCCCGCCACTCACCACGGGGCCGGCGGGGATGACAACGCGAAAAGCCTCCACCGCGCGGGCGGCGGCGCTACTCGCGCTGGCGCTGGCGGCGGGCTGCGCCACCCCCGGCCCGCTGCACCGTTACGCGTTCGCGCCGGGGCAACCGGACCGCGTCGCCGACCTCGGCCCGGCGGGCGGCGGCGCCGTGCCGAGCCTGCTCGCGCCGGGCGAGCGCGTGGCCGGCCTCGCCTACGATCCCTTCACCGACCACCTCTTCCTGCGCCTCGCGCCCGGCGACCGCATCCGCGTGGTCGACCGGCCCGCCCGCCGCCTAAAACGTGAGCTGGAGCTGGCGGGGGTCACGGGCGGGGGCGATCTCGCCGTGCGGCCGCGCAACGGGCACCTCTTCCTGCTCGTCGAGCCGGCGGGCGAGGTGGCCGAACACACCCGGCTCGGCCGACCGGTGCGGCGCTTCACGCTGGAGGGCGTGGCGGACGCCCCTCGCGGCCTCGCGTTCGATGCGGTGCGGGACGAGCTGGTGGTGCTCGCGGCGGACGGACGCACAGTTTCCCGGCACGACCTCCTGGGCCGGCGCCAAGGCGCACTCCGCCTCGCCGCCGCCGCGGCCGGACCCCTCGCCTGCGACGGGGAGACGGGCGAGGTCCACGCCGTGCTCGCGGAGGATTCGGGCGAAGTCGGCGTTTTCGGGCCCGACGGGGCACGACGCGGGACCTGGAGCGCGGGTGGTCCCGGCGCCCTGATCGACCTCGGCCCGCGTTCTTTCCTGCGCGTCTTCTGAACTTATGCCCCTGATCGACCTGCCTCCGCACCAGCTCCGCGACTACGCCGGCCGCAACCCGCGGCCCGACGACTTTGATGCCTACTGGGCGGCGGCGCTGCGCGAACTTGACGCCACCCCGCCCGAACCGGAACTGCGCCCGGCGGCCGGGCCCGCGACGGAACGCGTCGAGTGCCTCGACCTCTGGTTCACCGGCGTGGGCGGCGCGCGGATCTACGCGAAGGTCGTGCGGCCGCGAGACGCGCGCCCCGGTTCGTGCCCGGCGATCCTGCAGTTCCACGGTTACGCGGGGCATTCCGGCGACTGGCTGGACAAGCTCGGTTGGGCGGCGGAGGGCTGCTGCCACGCGACGATGGACTGCCGCGGCCAAGGGGGGCGCTCGGAGGACAACGGGCGCGTCCGCGGCCCGACCCTGCGCGGGCATATCGTCCGAGGGCTGGACGACCCGGATCCCACGCGGCTGCTCTACCGGCAGATCTTTCTCGATACCGTGCAGCTGGCCCGGGTGGTGCTCGCGTTTCCCGAGGTCGATCCGGCGCGCGCCGGCTGTTGCGGGGCGTCTCAAGGCGGGGCGCTCGCGCTGGCCTGTGCGGCCCTGGAGCCGCGGATCAGCCGGACCGTGTCCGTCTACCCGTTCCTCTGCGATTACCAGCGGACGTGGGAGATGGACCAGGCGCGGGAGGCGTACGAGGAACTGCGGCTCTTCTTCCGCGCGTTCGACCCGCGGCATGAACGGGAGCGGGAAATCTTCACCCGGCTCGGCTACATCGACGTGCAGCACCTCGCGCCGCGGATCCGGGCGCGGACCCTGATGTTCACCGGGCTGATGGACACCATCTGCCTGCCGAGCACCCAGTTCGCGGCCTTCAACCGCATCCCGGCTCCGAAGGAGGTCGTGCTTTACCCGGACTTCGGCCACGAGGTGCTCCCGGGCCAGGCGGACCGCACCTTCGCGTTCCTGCGCGGCCGGTGACCGGCCCGGACCGCGCGCTTGTCAACGCCAGCGCCGCGCCCCAACTTCGCCCGTTCATGGATCCCGCCCAAGCCGTCCCCGCGCACGTGGCCATCATTATGGATGGTAACGGACGGTGGGCGACCCAGCGGGGTCTCCCGCGAATCGAGGGCCACCGGCGGGGCGTCGAAACCGTGCGGGCCGTTTCTCGGGCCGCGCGGGACCTCGGGGTCCGGATGCTGACCCTCTACGCCTTCTCGGTGGAAAACTGGCGGCGGCCAGCGGACGAGATCGGTGCGCTGATGGGCCTGCTCGAGTACTACCTCGGGCGGGAGCTGGACAACTTCCGGCGCGAGGGCATCCGGCTACGGACAATCGGGCGGATCGTGGACTTACCCGCGGGGGTACAGGCGCGGCTGCGCGAGGCGGAGGCGGAGACGCGGCACTTTACCGGCTACACCCTCGTGCTGGCGCTGAACTACGGCTCCCGCACCGAGGTCGCGGAGGCGGCGCAGGCCTACGCGGCGGCGGTGGCGGCGGGCCGGGAACCGGCGGGCGAGGCCTCGTGGGAGCATTTCCGGCGTTATCTCTACACGGCGGACCTGCCGGATCCCGACCTCGTGGTCCGGACCTCAGGGGAAACGCGCCTGAGCAACTTCCTGTTGCTGCAGGCGGCGTACGCGGAGTTCCACTTCACTCCGGTCCTCTGGCCCGATTTCTCGCGGGCGGACCTTGAGGCAGCGATCGCCGACTACCAGCGGCGCGAACGCCGCTTCGGCCGGACGAGCGCCCAGATCCAGCCCGTTGGCGTCTAACCCCACCGTAATGGTCCAGCGCATCCTCAGCACCGTCCTTCTCTGGGCGCTCGTCGGCAGCGCGCTCTGGTTCTTCCGCACGCCCGGGGCCCTCGTCGTGATCACCGTGATCTCGGCGCTCACCCTCCGCGAGTTCTACCAGCTGATGCGGGGCGCGGGCTACGACCCATTCGACAAGTTCGGGATCGGCGTCGGCGTGCTCGTGACCCTCGCGCCCTGGCTGGAAGCGCGCCTCGGTTGGCCGATGGGAATGGTGCTGCCGCTCGCGGTGGTGGTCTGCGCCGTGCGCCTGCTCGGCGAACGCACGCCGGAGACCCGCGTCGAGGCACTGGCGACCACCCTTTTCGGCATCGTGTACGTCTCCCTGATGCTCTCGTTCCTCGTGGCGATTCTCGTCCCGCGGCCCGGGGACGCCGTCGGCGCGGAGGCGCGGTTGCTGCTCGGGCTCTGGTTGGTGGCGGTGGCCAAGTTCTGCGATGTGGGCGCGCTACTGGCGGGCCTCGCGTTCGGGCGGCACCGGATGTCCCCGCAGATCAGCCCGAAGAAGACTTGGGAAGGCGCCGCGGGCGGTATCCTCTCCTCGATGGGAATCGGCGCCGGGGTGGCTTGGCTGGCGCGCGACGTCCTCGGCGGCCACCTGACGCCCGGTCGCGCCGCGCTGATCGCGATTCCCGTGGCCGTGCTGGGGATTGTCGCCGACCTCGTCGAGTCAGTGATCAAGCGGCGGGCCAATCTCAAAGACTCCGGCCGCGCCATCCCGGGCATCGGTGGGATGTTCGACCTGAGCGACAGTATGATTTTGGCCGCGCCGGTCGGCTACCTGCTCCTCGGGCTCGCCTGAGGAGCGCCCCCCGCCGTCCCCGTGTCCGCCCGCCGCAAACGCATTGTTCTCCTTGGTGCCACCGGCTCCATCGGCGAAAGCACCCGGCGGGTGATCGCGGCGCACCGGGACCGGCTCGAGTTGGTCGCTGTAGCGGGCCGGGGCCGGTGGGAGCAACTGGCGGCGATCGCGCGGGAACACGGCGTGCGCGACGTGGGGATCTTCGACGCAGACGCCTTCGCGGCCGCGCGGGCAGCCCCGGAGGCGTTCCTGCCTGGGACGCGCCTGCACGGCGGCCTCGAGGGGCTGCGCGAGCTGGCGCGACTGCCCGAAGCGGACCTCGTGCTGGTGGCGGTCGTGGGCACCCTCGGGCTGGAACCAGCGCTGGCCGCGATCGAGGCGGGTAAGGACCTGGCCCTCGCCTCGAAGGAGATCCTCGTGCTGGCGGGCCCATTCGTGATGGCGGCCGCGCGGCGGCACGGTGTGCGAATCTTGCCGGTCGACAGCGAGCACAACGCCGTCTTCCAGTGCCTGGAGGGACATCCCGCAGCGACGGTGCGGAGGATCGTGCTCACGGCGAGCGGCGGGGCGTTCCGCGACTGGCCGGCGGAGCGGCTCGCGCAGGCAACACCGGCGGACGCGCTGCGGCACCCCAATTGGTCGATGGGCCCGAAGATCACTGTCGATTCGGCCACCCTAGCAAATAAGGGCCTTGAGCTGATCGAGGCACAGCACCTGTTCGGCCTGCGGCCAGAGCAATGCGGGGCGGTCCTGCACCCGCAGAGCATCGTGCACTGCCTAGTCGAGTTTACCGACGGCGCGATGCTGGCTCAGCTTTGTCCGCCGTCGATGACGTTCCCGATCCAGCACGCCCTGCTCCACCCGGAGCGCGCGCCTGGGACCGAGCCGGCGCTTTCCCTCGAGCGGGCCTTCGGGTTGGAGTTCCGGCCGGTCGACGAGGCTCGTTTTCCGATGCTGCGGCTCGCCCGGGAAGTGATGATGGCAGGCGGCGCCGCGCCCGCGATCTACAACGCCGCCAATGAGGTGGCGGTCGCGGCCTTCCTAGCCGGTCGTCTGCCCTTCCTTGCGATCCCGCGGGTCGTGGAAACGGTGCTCGCGGAAATGCCCGCCCTTCCCTCCTCCGATCTCACCGCAGTACTGGCCGCGGATGCCGAAGCCCGCCGCCGGGCCACTGCGCGCCTCCCGGCCGCGAACTCCTGAACCCCGTGGCCACCGACCTCCTCCCCTCGCTGCTGAGCAACCTCTGGTCGATCGCGCTCGTCGTCCTGTTCTTCGGCGGCTCGATCTTCGTCCACGAGCTCGGCCACTTTCTCGCGGCCCGTCGCCGCGGCGTGCTAGTGGAGCGGTTCTCGATCGGTTTCGGGCCCCCGCTCTGGTCCTGGCGCGGGCGGGACGGGGTGGAGTACCGGATCGCGTGGTTCCCTCTCGGGGGCTATGTGCTGCTCCCCGAGCTGGCCGACCTCGGCGCGGCCGAGGGCCCGAGCCGAGCCGACCTCAGCGGGCGCCCGCCGGTCACCTACGGAACCCGAATGCTCGTGTTCGCCGCGGGCGCGGCCTGCAACCTGATCTTCGCCTTCGTGCTGGCCGTGCTCCTCTGGGCACTCGGCCAGCCGATGAGCAGCGATGTGCTCTCGACCCGGATCGGCCACGTCGCCCCCACGCTCACGCTGCCGGACGGCCGCGAGGTGACCAGCCCGGCGCGGGAAGCGGGCCTAGAGCCCGGGGACCAGATCCAACGCATCGACGGCCGCGCGGTCGCCGCTTGGATCGACATCCAGAATTCTCTCATCCTCGGCACCGGCCGCGACGCCTCCGGCCGGCCGCAGGTCGTGTTCACGGTCGAACGCGCCGGCCGCGTGCTGGACGTAACCGTCCATCCGCAGCTAGCCGGCGACGAGCGGGTCCGCCGCGTGGGCATTGGCCCCGGCTTCGAGCTGCTGGTCCACGCCGTCACCCCGGACTCCCCGGCGGCGCGGGCCGGGCTACAGCCCGACGACGAGATCCTCCAGGCCGACGGCCGCGCGATCCTGAGCGACGCCACCCTCCGCGCGGTCCTCGCCGGGGCCGGGAGCCGCGAGGTGGAGGTCCGGGTCCGACGCGCGGGCGCCGAGCGCGTGCTGCGGTTACCAGCAGCCGAGGGGGCGGCGACTGTACCCGGCGCGGGCCTCACCCTACGGACCGGTTTCCGGACCGTGCACGTCTCGCCATTTCGGCAGCTCGGGGACGCGATCGGGTGGACCTACCGGACGCTCCTCAGCCTGGTTCATCCGCGGTCGGACATTGGCCTGGATAAAATGTCCGGGCCGGTGGGCATCGCGCGCGTCCTGCACAGCGCGGCGGAAGTGGGCCTGCGGGCCGTGTTCCTGATCACTCTCCTGCTCAACGTGAACTTGGCTCTGTTCAACCTGCTCCCGATCCCGGTGCTCGACGGTGGCCATATGCTCTTCGCGACCCTGGGCCGGCTGCGCGGCCGTCCCCTGCCCGCCTCGCTGATCGCCGGGGCGCAGAGTGTGTTTATGGTCGTCCTGCTCTCGCTCGTGGCGTACGTCACGGTCTTCAGCGATGTGCCGCGCACGCTGCGGGAGATGCGCGCGGACCGCGCGGCTCCGCCCCCCGCTCCCGCCGCGCCGCCCGCTTCCGCTCGATGAACTATTGTCCCAATCGTTTCCGGACCCGCCGGCGCGCCACCCGCGAGGTCCGGGTCGGCTCCGTCGGCGTCGGCGGCGCGCACCCGCTGCGGCTGCAGTCGATGACCACGAGCGACACGCAGGACGTGGCGGCGACGGTACGGCAGGCGATCGCCCTCGCGGAGGCGGGCTGCGAAATCGTGCGCGTGACCGCCCCCAACGTTGCCGCGGCCCGCTGCCTGCGCGAGATCCGCGCCGGTTTCAGCGCGGCGGGCTTCGCGGGCGTGCCCCTTGTGGCGGACATCCACTTCCTGCCCGCGGCGGCCCTCGAGGCGGTGGAGCACGTGGAAAAGGTGCGAGTTAACCCCGGCAACTACGCGGACAAAAAGCGCTTCGCGGTGCGGGAGTACAGCGACGCCGACTACGCCGCAGAACTCGGACGCCTGCACGACGCCTTCTCCCCGCTCGTCCGACGCTGCCGGGAGCTGGGCCGCGCGCTGCGGATCGGCACCAACCACGGCTCCCTCAGCGACCGGATCCTCAACCGCTACGGCGACACCCCGCTGGGAATGGTGGAGAGCGCGCTCGAGTTCCTCCGCATCGCTGAGGCGAACGGGTTCCGCGACCTCATCCTCTCGATGAAGGCCTCCAACCCCAAGGTGATGATCCAGGCCTACCGCCTCCTCGTCGCCCGGATGGCCGCGGAGGACATGCACTACCCGCTCCACCTCGGCGTAACCGAGGCGGGCGACGGCGAAGACGGCCGCATCAAGAGCGCGATCGGCATCGGCTCGCTACTGCTGGACGGGCTCGGCGATACGATCCGCGTCTCGCTGACGGAGGACAGCGTGTACGAGATTCCGGTCGCCCGCGCGATCGCGGACAAGGCGATGGGTCTTTGGGCGGAGCCCGCAGGCGCGGCCGCCGAGCCGCCGGACCGCGTGGATCCGTACCGTTACGAGCGTCGCGGGGCCGCGGTGATCGACTTGGGCGCCGCTTGCCGGACCGGCCCCGACCAGCCGCCGCGGGTGATCGTGCGGTTCGGCGCGGTGGACGACCTTGCGCGGCCGGCCCCGTGGCTGCGGGCCCCGGCGCGGGCAGATACCCCGGTCGAGGGTATCCTCGTGCCGGTCCGCGGAGTGGGTGACCTCGGCCGGCTCTGCGCCGCGGCGGCGAACGGCTTGCCGGTGAACTTCCTCGCGCTGGAAGTAGACCCCGCGCTGACGCCGGACGTGCTGCAGCCGCTCCTCGCGCTGAGCCCGGGGCGTCTCGTGATCGCGCGTGATTTTCGGGCGGACGAAGCGCCGGCGCTCGCGGCGCACCTCTCGCTCGCGGCAGCGCACGGTCATCTCGTAGCGGCAGGGGTCACCGCGGACGCGCTGCCGGGACTCGCCGCGGCGCTCCCGCCGGGCGTGGTGGACCGGCTGATCGTGACTCTGGCGGCGGACGGCACGGCGGCGGGCGAACACGCGCTCGGCGCTTACCGGCGCTTGGCGGAAGCGGCGGCGCGGCTCGGCTGGCGAACGCCCTTGTGGATCCGAAACACCGCGGCGACGGCCGTGCGCCCGGGGAGCGACTTCCTCTCGCGGCTGCTGGAGGCTTCGTTCCTTACTGGTGGCCTGCTCTGCGACGGCCTCGGCGATCTCGTCAGCGTCGAGACCGAGGCGGATCCGGAGCGCGCGCTACGGCTGACTTACAACGTCCTGCAGGGCGCGGGCGCGCGCAGCTCGAAGACGGAGTTCGTCGCGTGCCCCAGTTGCGGGCGCACCCTGTTCGACCTGCAGACCACCACGCAGCGGATCCGCGCGCAGACGGGCCACCTCAAGGGCGTGAAGATCGCCATTATGGGGTGTATCGTGAACGGGCCCGGCGAGATGGCGGACGCGGATTTCGGCTACGTCGGTGGCGCGCCGGGGAAGATCAACCTCTACGTCGGCAAGACCTGCGTGCAGTACAACCTCCCGCAGGAGCAGGCCGATGCGCGGCTCATCGCGCTCATCCGCGAGCACGGCCGCTGGACAGATCCCGTGCCCGCCGCCGCGACGGCGACGCCCCCCGCTTGAGGGCCCGCCGGAAGGTCCCGGCAGGGGTCGCCGGGGCCCTAGGAAGGCGGTGTGAACAAGTTGTGGGAAAGTTGACCTTGAAATGACCCCGCGCTTAAAGATTACTCCGCGCTTCGCCACCCGTGGCGTCCGTTCCGGTTGTTCCTTCCCATGCCCTTCGAGCCCTCCCTGAGGCGCCCGCCGCGAGACTTCCCCTACCCCTTTTCCCGCATCGACTTGGAAATGCAAACCTTGCCCCGATGCCCTCCCCCTTTTCGAACCCTTTTCCTCTCGGCAGACCGGCGCAGGTGACGGCGATGGTGGCATGAGTGAGACGCAACCGGCGGCGCCCTGTGAATAAAACCGCCTCCCACCGCCCGGACATGTCTTCCGCCCTCCTCTCCCCCAGCCTGTGGGAAACCGTCAAGTGCGACTTCAAGTCGCTCTTCCCGGAGGATGTGTTCCAGATGTGGTTCGAGCCGCTCGTGTGCCTAGAGGCGACGGCGGACACCATCACCCTAGGGGTACCGAACGACTTTGCGGCGATCTGGATCCACGACAACTACCTCGACCTGATCACGCAGCGACTGCGCCTCACGGCGGGCCGGGCGGTGCAGGTGCGGCTGCGCAAGACGGAACCCGCTGGGGGCACGGCCGCGCCGTTCGAAGCCGCCCCTCCAGCCCGCGTCCGACCGGCGCCCGCGAAGCGCTCCACCCGCGGCGATGACCGCGGGGCCGCCCAAGGCACGCTCAACCCGCGCAACACGTTCGAAACCTTCGTCGTCGGCTCCAACAACCAGATGGCGCACGCCGCGGCGATGG
The DNA here is from genome assembly GCA_903861185.1 of uncultured Opitutia bacterium. GTDB lineage: Bacteria > Verrucomicrobiota > Verrucomicrobiia > Opitutales > Opitutaceae > ER46. The sequence continues at coordinate 14,955 of CAIOTK010000079.1, forward strand.
CGGTCGCGCAAGCGCCGGCGCAGGCCTACAACCCGCTCTTCCTCTACGGGGACACCGGCCTCGGGAAAACGCACCTGATGCACGCCATCGGCCACGCCGTGGTGCGCGCCAACCCCGACGCCCGCGTCGCCTACCTCTCGACCGAGAAGTTCACCAACGAGTTCATCCTCGCCCTGCAGGAGAACGCGCTGGCGAAGTTCCGGCAGCGCTACCGCCACGTCGACATCCTCCTCATCGATGATGTGCAGTTCCTCGCGGGCAAGGAGCGCATCCAGGAAGAGTTCTTCCACACCTTCAACGACCTGTTCGAGTCGGGCCGCCAGATCGTCCTCACCAGCGACCGGCGCGCGAGCGAGATCCAGAAACTGGAGTCGCGCCTCGTCTCCCGCTTCGAGTGGGGCCTGCCCGCGGACATCCAAGCGCCTGACTTCGAGACGCGCCTCGCGATCCTGCGGCAGAAGTCGCAGCAGCTCAGCTGCGCGCTCCCCGAGCCGATCCTCAGCTTCATCGCCGAGCACATCACCAAGAACATCCGCCGCCTCGAGGGGGCGCTGCTCAAGGTCTCCAGCTACTCGGCCCTCACGCAGCAAACGCTCGACCTGCCGGCGGTGGAACGCCTCCTCCACGACGTGCTGCTGGAGCAGGCCCAGAACGTGCTCACGATCGAAACGATCCAGAAGCGCGTCGCCGACCACTTCCAGATCCGGCACAGCGATATGACCAGCAAGCGCCGGCCGAACAATATCGCGATGCCGCGCCAGGTCGCGATGTACCTCTCGCGGATCCTCACCAAGCACTCGCTGCAGGACATCGGCGATGCCTTCGGCGGCCGCGACCACGGCACGGTCATCCACGCCTGCAAGACGGTCGAGAATCTCTGCGAGCAGGACAGCTCGATGCGCAACAGCGTTGATTTCCTGAAGACGCAGCTTTCCCGCTGAGGCGCGAAACCCGCCCCGCGCGCGCGCCGCCGCCCCGCGCCGCGGTTGCACGCCAGCCGCCGGCCCCTACGCTTCGTCACCGATGAACCTCACGCCCGAGCAAAAACAGACCGTCGTCTCCTGGGTCGCCGCCGGCGACGGCCTCTCCGCGGTCCAGTCCAAACTACGGGAACACTTCCAGCTCTCCCTCACTTACCGCGACGTCCGCTTCCTCGTCGATGACCTCGACCTGCAGCTGAAGGACGCCGCGCCCAAGGTCGACACCAGCGACGTCACCAAGGCCGTTCCGCCCCCGCCCGCCCCGCGCGCCGCGGCGCCGGAGAAAAAGGGCTTCCTGGAGAAAGCAAAGGAGAAGCTCGGCCTCGGTGGAGAAGAGGACGCGGACGCTCCCGCGGCGGACGCCCCAGCCGGCGAGGAAGCGTTGGGCGAGGAAGGTGAACTGCCGACCGAGGAAACGGCCGGCGCCTCCACCCTCAGCGTAGCAGTCGACAAGGTCACCCTCATCCCCGGAGCGATCGCGAGCGGGACCGTCACCTTCAGCGACGGCGTCACCGGCAAGTGGATGATCGACCAGTACGGTCGACCCGGCTTCACGCAGGTGAGCCAAGAGGGCTACCGCCCGTCCCCGACCGACGCGCAGGCCTTCATGACGGAACTGCAGCTGGCGATCCGCAACCTCGGCTACTGAGCCGCCCGCCGGCTCAGCCACCCGCAAGCAGCGTCCGAAGGCCCGCCTCGTCGAGCACGGGCACCCCGAGCTCACGCGCCTTGGTCAGCTTAGAACCCGCCTCCTCGCCCGCGACCACGTAGTGGGTCTTACGGCTGACGCTCCCGCTGACCCGGCCGCCGGCGGCCTCGATCAAAGCGGCCGCCTCCTCCCGGGCGAGCGTGGGCAGCGTGCCGGTCAGCACGAAGGTCTTGCCGACGAGGCCACCCGCGACAGCGGCCGGGGCGCGCGGCGCTAGGCCGGCACCGAGCAGATCGGTCACCAGCGCACGATTTACCGATTGTTCGCACCACGCCCGCACGGCCTGCGCGGTCTTCTCGCCAAAACCTTCGACGCGGCACAGCTCGGTGAACGGCGCGTCGAGCAGGGCCTCAAGCGAGCGGAAGGTGCGTGCGAGTTCCTTCGCGGCCGCCGCGCCGACCTGCGGGATACCGAGGCCGTTGATCACCCGCCAGAGCTCCACTTGGCGGCGCGCGTCGATCCCGGCGATCAGGTTGGCCGCCCAGATCTCGCCCGACTTGCGCAGCGGCAGCAGGTCCTCAAGCCGCAGACGGAAGAGGTCCGGCAGGCGACGGACGAGGCCCCGTTCCAGCAACTGGCCGACGATCTCCTCCCCCAGCCCGTCGATGTCGACCCCTGCCTTGGAGGCGAAGTGCTCGATGCGGCGGCGGACCTGCTCGGGGCAATCCGGGTTCGGGCAACGCCACGCCACCTCGCCCTCCGGGCGCACCGCGACGGTCCGGCACACGGGGCATTCCCGCGGGAACACGTAGGGCGCCGCGCCGGGCGCACGCCGCGCGGGCACCACCGCCACGACCGCGGGGATGATCTCGCCTGCCTTCTCTACCCACACCGTATCCCCCGGGCGCACATCCTTACGGGCGATCTCGTCGGCATTGTGCAGCGTCGCGCGCCGGACCGTGGTGCCGGCGAGCAGGACCGGCTCCAGCTCCGCCACCGGGGTCAGGACGCCAGTGCGCCCGACCTGGATCGTGATTTCGCGCACGCGGGTCTCCGCCCGGTCCGGCGGAAACTTGAAAGCGCAGGCCCAGCGCGGCGACAATTTGCGCGCCGCCTCCGCTTGGCCGTCTGCGGCCATCCCGCGGAACCCAACCCGCGGGTGGCGCTGCTGGGCGAAGGCGTCGAGCTTCACCACCGCTCCGTCGGTGCCGAAAGGGAGCGCGCGGCGGCGGGCATCGAGCTCGCCGATCGCGCCCCACACGGCATCGGGACCACGGACGGACCAGAAGGGGTCAAGCACCGGCAAGCCCCAGCCGCGCAGGCACTCGTGGAGCCCAGTCTGGGAGGTCGCCACCGGGGGGTCGCAGTGCCCGACGCCGTAGAGGACGATCTCGAGCCGGCGGCCGGCCACGACCCGCGAATCGAGCTGCTTGAGGGTGCCGGCGGCGAGGTTACGCGGATTGGCGTACGGGGCCTCGCCCGCCTCCTCCTGCAGCTGGTTGATGCGGCGAAACTCCTCCTCACGCAGGAAAATCTCCCCGCGCACCTCGATAACCGCCGGGGGCGCGAGGTCGGCTAGCGCGGCCGGCAGGCCCCGGATCGTGCGGACGTTGGCGGTGACGTCGTCCCCTTCTTCCCCATCGCCCCGCGTGACGGCGCGGGTGAGTTGGCCGTGCTCGAAGGTCAGGCTGATCGCGACGCCATCGACCTTGGGCTCGACCGTGTAGGCGAGGTCCTCGGTGCCGAGGGCGCGGACGAGGCGGGCGTGGAATTCGCGGAGTTCCGCCTCGTCATAGGTGTTGTCGAGGGTGGTCATCGCCTGGCGGTGGCGCACCCGGGCGAAACCCTCGGCCCGATCGTCACCGACGCGGGCGGTGGGCGACGGAGCGCCGGTCGCGGAGGCTTCCGGGAAGGCGCGTTCGAGCCGCGCAAGCTCGGCCTTGAGGCCGTCGTAGGCGAAGTCGGTGAGCTCCGGCCGGGCCTGCCGGTAGTAGAGCTCGTCGTGCCGCGCGACTTCGGCGCGGAGCGTGGCGATGCGGAGGGCTGCCTCCTCGGGCGTCATCGCGCCATCCCACTGCGGCGGCGGCGCGGCGTCGAGCCCGGGCTCGGCGGGGCGACGGCCGTCAGCGGCCGGCCGCGGGCGTGAGTTCGCGGGCGCGGGCGTAATGCCGGGCGGCGCCACCCGCGTCACCCAGCATCAAGAGGACGTTGCCGAAATTGTGGTGCGCACCGGCGTTGGCGGGGTCGAGTCGCAACGAGCGTTCCAGCCGCTCGCGGGCCTCGGCGGGCCGGCCGCGCAACGCGAGGATAACAGCGGAGCCGTTGAGGGCGTTGACGTGGTCCGGGTCTCGGCTGAGGACGAACGCGTAGTGCTCCATCGCCTCGTCGAGCTGGCCGAGGTCGGAGAGGGCGTTCGCGAGGTTGTTCC
>CAIOTK010000080.1 GCA_903861185.1 uncultured Opitutia bacterium
GGGGCGAGCGGCTAACGAGGAGCGAGGAGTGGGTAGCGAGGAGCGAGTAGGGAAGCCCTTCGGTCTGTTGTAGCCGGGGAATCTTGCCCCGGTCCGTACCGACGGAAACTCGTACCGGCGAAGCCCGTTCCGCCCGCACCTTCAATCGCTTCGCGGACGCAGGCTTCGCGGCCGGGGTTTTCGTCTCTCCGGCCGGGGCGGCGCGCCCCAGCTACACCAAGCCCAGGTCTGCACCGAAGGGAACTCGTACCGGCGGAGCCCGCCAACTTGACCACTTGTCTCGTTCGTCCCAACCTCCGGGGATGTCCACCACCCTCACGATCGGGGAGTTTAAGGCCCGGCTGCCGGAGGCGCTGGCCCTCGTCGGGCAGGGGCATTCCGTGGTCGTCACCTACGGGCGCACCAAGCGGCCCGTGGCCGTCCTCGGTCCGCCGCCGGCCTTGCCGCAACGAAAACTCGGCCTGCTGGCGGGCAAGGCCACCGCGCGCGTCGGCAAGGACTGGAAACTGAACCCAGAAGAGCTGCTCGGCGCGTGAACCTGCTGCTCGATACCTGCTCCTTCCTCTGGGCGCTCCACTCCCCGGAAAAACTCTCGGCACCAGCGCGCAAGGCCCTCTTGTCGCCCGCCAACACCGTGCGGGTGAGCGTGGTGACGTTCTGGGAAATCAGCCTCAAGTCCGGGTTGGGAAAACTGACGCTGCGCGGGATCGATCCCGCTGATTACCCCGCGCGCGCGGTGGAATCGGGCTGGACCGTGCACCCGCTCGATCCCGCCTTGGCCGCGAGCTCGGGTCGTCTGCCCCGCGTAGAGGGGCATCGCGACCCGTTCGACCGCCTCCTCATCTGGACCGCCCTGCAGGAGGGCTGCAGCCTAGTGTCCGGCGATCAGGCCTTCGCCGGCTACGTGCCCCACGGGTTGAAGCTGTGCTGGTGACGCATCCGTGAGTCGAGCCAGCCCCCGGTCCCCTTGGTCAGCCGAGTAGCGGGGAGTAAGGGGGCAGTAGCGAGCAGCGAGGAGCGGGGAGCGAGGAGGAAAGTGCATCGGTCTGTTGTAGCCGGGGCATCTTGCCCCGGTCCCTACCGACGGGAACTCGTACCGGCGAAGCCCTCTCCGCCCGCATCTTGAATCGCTTCGCCGCAGCGGTTTTCGTCCCTTCGGCCGGGGCGGCGCGCCCCAGCTACACCAAGCCCGCTTGCTCCGCGGCGTTTCAGAGCGAGCCCTGATCCCGTCAAATGGGCCTGCCCTGAGCCTGTCGAAGGGGCCTGCTTTCTCCTCGCCGCCAGCGCCCTGCCCCTCATTCTCCCCCTACCCCCGGCGTCCCCCCCGCCACCACCCTAGGAGCCCCCGTGAAGCCCCCGCGCCCCGTGCCCCGCCGCCGCCTCCGGCCCGCCGGTTGCCTCGCGCTCCTATCCCTCGTCGCGCCCGCCGCCTTCGCCGCCTCCGCGCCGGCCGATCCCTCCCTCGCCGGCTTCCTCGGCGCTTACTGCCTAGATTGCCACAGCAGCGACCTAAAAAAAGGCCAGCTCGACCTCGAGGCCCTCAACCCCCGCGACCCCGCTGCCCATCCCGCCCTCTGGGAAAAGGTCCTCCGCAAACTCGACCACCGCCAGATGCCCCCGCACGGCGAGGCCCGGCCCGACGAGGCCGCTTACCAGCGGGTCGTCACCACCCTCACCACGGAACTCGACGCCGCCGCCCGCACCCGCCCCGACCCCGGCCGCACCGCCACCTTCCGCCGCCTCAACCGCACCGAGTACCAGAACGCGATCCGCGACCTGCTCGCCGTCGAGCTCGACGCCACCGACCTCCTCCCCAACGACGAACCGAGCCACGGCTTCGACAACGTCGCCGTCGGCAACCTCTCCCCCACCCTCCTCGACCGCTACGTCTCCGCCGCCCAGAAAATCGCCCGCCTCGCCGTCGGCCGCCCCAGCAAGGCCCCCGCCGGAGACACGTTCCGCGTCCGGCCCGACGTCACGCAGGAGGACCACGTGCCCGGCCTGCCCCTCGGCACCCGCGGCGGGATTCTGATCCCCTACCTGTTTCCGCAGGAGGGCGAGTACGAGGTACAGGTCCGCCTCCAGCGCGATCGTAACGAACAGGTCGAGGGCCTCCGCCGCCCCCACGAGATCGAGGTCCTCCTCGACCGCGCCCGCGTCGCCGTCGCCACGGTCAAACCGCCCGGACCCGACAAGAACGCCGAAGCGGTCGACCAGCACCTGCGCTTCCGCCTCCCGGTCAGTGCCGGCCGGCGCGAACTGGCCGTGACTTTCCCCCGCACCGCCGCCCCCGTGCTCGAA
>CAIOTK010000081.1 GCA_903861185.1 uncultured Opitutia bacterium
AAGGGAATTCGCGATTTGGGCCAGGCACGCCGCTGGGCTAGGCCGGGCGATCCGACGCGTCGAGGGGCGGGCCTAGCCGGGGCGGCGATCAAGGTCCAGCGGCGGGCGCGATGCCGGCACGGGCGAGGAACTCCCGCACCAGAGTGAGCCGCGTCTCGTCGTAAAACTCCCGGCCGCCGTGCTTGGCCCCGTGGAGCGGCACGAAACGCACCGTCAGGCCCGCCGCCTCGTACGCCCCCCCAAAACTCCAGCGACTGCGCCACCGGCATCTGCGGATCCTGGTCCCCGTGGAACAACAGCAGCGGCGGATCCCCCGGGCCGACGTGCGCGACCGGGCTCGCCAGCCGCGCCAGCGCGGGCTGGTCCGCCGGCTGCCCACGCAGGAGCAACTGCAGCGCGGGGACGCGGACGTTCAGGCCGAACGGGGTCGATTGGGCGAGGATGGTCTCTAGGTTCGAGGCCCCGTAGAAACTGACGATCGCCTGGATCGCGCTCGACTGGTCGCGCTGTTCTCCCACCTCGCCCTCAAGTTCGCGGTGACCGTTGGTGACACCGACGAGGGCCGCCAAGTGGGCGCCCGCGGAGGCCCCGGCGATGGCGATACGTTCCGGGGCGAAGCCGAGCTCCGCGTGCCGGGCGCGGAGGAAGCGCACGGCGGCCTTCAGGTCGTGGACGTTCGCCGGGAACGGCGCGACGGGCGTGAGCCGGTAGTCGACGCTGGCGACGGCCCAGCCCCGGGCCACCAGCGGGGCGAGGGGGTGCTCGCGGCGCGAACCGCCCTTCCACGCGCCGCCGTGCACCCAAACGATAAGCGGCGCGGGGGCGGCGGCCGGGGCGGGCAGGTGCAGGTCGAGCCGCAGCACTTGTTCCCCGACCCGCGCGTACTCAAGGTCGCGGCGCGTCGCGGCCGGGGCCGACGGCAAGGCAACGGCAAGCGCGAGCAGAAGCAGGGGGAAGAGGCGACCGCGGGGCACGCGGCGAACTTCCCGGAAGGAGGTCCGGCAAGTCCAGCGCGGAACGCGGGCATCCCGACCCTCAACCGGCCACACGCAGCGCGCGGGATCACAGGACCGCCGGCGGCGCGGCCTTGCCCTCCTTCCTGCGGGCGGCGGCGGGGAATCGCGTAACGAGGGCCAGCAGGGGCGGCAGGGAACGCATCGGATTGGGAAACTGGCATGCGCTCACGGCGAAGCGGGCCGGGGATGCTCGCGCAGGAAACGCGCGATCAGCGGGGGCGCGGCGGCGGGGAACGCGTGGCCGCCGTCGTGCACGAACGCCACAACGGGGGCGCCCACGGGCGATGGATGATAGGTGCACCCCGGCGCCCACGGCTCGCCGGGACCTGCGCGGTTGATCTGCCGCACCGCCGTGATCGTCCGCTCCTGTGCGGCGAACGGCACCAGCGCGTCCGCGCGCCCCGCGACGTGCAGCACGGGCCGGGGCTCAAGTCGGCCGCGTGCAGGCAGGAGCGCCGCCCCACCCGCTGCCGATGGCGCGAACGACGCGAAGGCGCCGCCGCGCTGGGCCCAGAGCAGGTAGGTGAAGCCGCCGCCGTTCGAGTGGCCGGTGGCGTGGATCCGGCGCTCGTCGACGCGGTGCTCCCGCCGGAGGCGCGCCAGGATCTCGTCCACGAGCTTGAGGTCGCGGTCACCCTGCTCGCCCGCCGCGTGCTGCCAGCCCGGGCGCCGGCCCTCGGGGTCAGTCAGGCGCCCGGGCGTGTTCAGGCCCTGCGGGTAGACGACGATCGCCTCGGGCCAGTGCCGGTGCAGCGCGAAGGAGCGGGCCGCATTCCGCGCGGTGCCCCCGTGCCCGTGAAACACCAGCACCACGGGCGCCCCCGCCGCGGGCGGCGCCGCGGGGAGCACCAGCAGCCCCTCGCGGGCCACGCCGTCCACCGTCCACGTCACCGGCGCGGGCTCAGAGGCTGCGGCCCGAGGTGCGAGCGCTGCTGCGGCGAGGAGTACCAGGGCGCGGAGACGACGCAGGCGGGGCATATCTGGAGGATTAATCCCGCGCCAAAGTTAGTCGGGCCGAGATACGAGGAGATCCTTCACGCACGGGGCCAGGTAATCCCGGCGACCGGTGCATTCGGTTCTCCCTCGCGTAGCAGCGCCGCCGTTCGCACGGACTCACGGTAACAAGGCGCGCCATTCGTTCAGGTGAGGACGGAGCGCCTTGTCGAACCAGACCAGCGTGTGCTTGGCCTGGGCGGCAACGCTCATCGATGACCCACCGGAAGCCGCCTGCGCCTTCTGTCTATCTTCCACCATCCGAGTCTCTATCAATTGCAGCGTGCGCGGGAGGGCCTCCAGCGTCGTCGTCTGCAGCATGCTGCGGTACCAATTCCAAACATCCGGTGCAGGCACATCGTAGGTAAAGGGTTCCACCCGGCCCTGAACCCGGGATTTGACCACCTGCGTGGAGATGTTGCCACCATCTGGAAGGTTCGTCACGGAACTCGAAACAATATAGGAACGGGCACCTTGCCCGCTTCGAGGAATGAAGACGTTTGCGGTGCCGACTGACTTGGGCGGGAACGCCGCCTTGAGCTGAAGCACCCGGCTCGAGGGGCTGACCGTCGACCGAGCCACCTTCCCCGCCCCGGCCGACTGGGGGGCCTTGCCCTGCACCGTTTGTGCAGCGCCGGTGCGATTCCCGACCGAGGCTGGTGCCGACTTCGCCTGTTCCGCCTTCAGGGCCTCGATCCGAGCCATCCTCTCCTCGGCGTTCGCCGCCGCGGCCGCGGCCCTCTGCGCACGCCCTGCGATCTCGTCCTCCAACTCGAGGTGGGCCCGCGCGAGAACCTCGAGATCAACCTCGGCGGGATCGACGCCCATCGATCCGCCCAGATGCACGATCGTGACCAGCTTCTCGGAGATCTGCACGATGCGCGCCTCCCTCAGGACCAGCCCGGATCTCAATTTGATGTCGCCCGCGTGGACCACGGAGGGAAGCGCGAGCAAAGCCAGCCAGTGGAGCACGGACTTCATTCCCCATTCATACGAGGCCCCATTGCCTGCTGTCAGCAAAGTTAACCTTTACCCGACCCAGAATCCGACGGCCGCCTATGGCTCGCCGCGGAAGATGGTGGACGCTCGCGGACTCGAACCGCGGACCCCCTGCGTGTGAAGCAGGTGCTCTAACCAACTGAGCTAAGCGTCCAACAGGACCGCAGACCGTGGGAAGCCCGCGGGGACGAGGCAATCCCAAATCCAACGGC
>CAIOTK010000082.1 GCA_903861185.1 uncultured Opitutia bacterium
CACGCCCGCGCCGATCCCCCGCGCCACCGCCGGCCACGCAACGAAGAACTCCACTGGGAACGGTACCACGTCCGCCAGTAGCCGCGGTAGCGCCAGTTGCAGGCCGACTCCGAGGGCGGCCCCGGCAAGCGCGCCGGCCAGCCCTAGCGCCACGCCCTGCACGAGGTAGACCGCGAAACTCTGGCCCGCTGAGGCGCCCAGGCAGCGTAACACGGCGATCGTCGCCAGCTTCTGGCGCACGTGCACGTGAATCGCGCTCGCCACGCCGATCGCCCCCAGAATCAGCGCGACGAAACCGACCAGCCCGAGGTACGCCTCAATGTTATCCAGCGCCCGCCCGAGGCTCCGCCGCCGTTCCGCCACCGTGTCGAAACCCAGCCCATCGCTCCGGAACCGCTCCCGGAACGAACGGGCCACCGCCTCAGGGGTACGCTCCGGGGGCAACTCCAGCATCAGACGGTGCCGCACAAGCACGCTGCGCTCGGCCAGCCCAGTGGCGGCGAGCGCCTCCGCCGGGATCAGCACCCGCGGCGCCGCCGTGGCCGAGAACGCGGTGGACTCGCCGGGCAGTTTCCGCAGTGCTCCGGCAACGGTGAACTCCGCCCGGCCGAGCCGTAACCGCCCACCGACCGGCACCTCGAATTGCCGCAGCAAGGTCTCCTCCACGATCGCGACGGCCTCACCGGAACGCAGCCGCCCCGGGGCCGCCGCCGGCTCCGTGGTGAATTCGCCGAAAAACGGAAATCCGCCCTCAAGGGCACGGACGTTCACTAGCCGCGTCGCCCCCCCGGCGTCAGGGAAGACGACCATCGAGGAGAAGCTCTGCTCGCGGGCCACAGCGGCCGACTGCACGCGGGCGTGCGCCAGCATCTCCGCGCTGAAGGGATTGCGGCTGGTGATGATGAGGTCCGCCCCGAGCAGGCCCTTGGCCTGAGCGTCGACGGCGCGGTCGAGGTTGGCCCCGAGCGAGCCGATCGCCACGAGCGCCGCGATCCCGAGCACAATGGCCGAGGAGAAAAGGAGCAGGCGACGCCGCGAGGCGCGGGAATCGCGCCAGGCCAGCCGAAGGATAAAGGGGAGCGTCCGCATCCGGTTCAGGCGGTACTATCCGCAACCACCGCCCCGCCGCGCAGGCGAAGGATACGGCTACAGCGCCGAGCGAGCTCCAGGTCGTGCGTCACCAGCACCAGCGTCGTCCCCCGCTCGTGGTTCAGCCCGAAAATGAGCTCCGTCATCGCCTGCGCGGTGGCGCCGTCGAGGTTTCCCGTGGGCTCGTCGCAGAAAAGAATGCGCGGCCGGTTGATAAAGGCTCGGGCGAGGGCCACGCGCTGCTGCTCACCCCCAGACAGTTGGACCGGATAGTGTTCGTGGCGCTCGCCCAGACCGACGCGTGCGAGCAGCGACCGGGCCTCCGCTTCAGCCGTCGCGCCGCCCTCGCCGCGTAGCTCCAAAGGCACGAGGACGTTTTCCAAGGCCGTCAGGGTCGGCACCAACTGGAAGTTCTGGAAGACGAAGCCAACGTGAGCGTTGCGAACCCGCGCCCGCGCGTCCTCCCCGAGCCCGCCGATCGCCGTCCCCGCCAGTTCGACTTCCCCGGAAGAGGGCCGGTCCAACCCAGCACACAGACCCAACAGAGTGGTCTTGCCGCTACCGCTCGGGCCGACGATCGCGAGGCTCGCCCCAGCCGCGAGGGAGAAGCTCACTTCTTGTAGGACGGTCAACCGCCGCCCGCCGGCAACGCCGTAGGACCGGGTCAGCCGCTCGACTTTCAGCATCGTCTGGCCGTTCATTGGGCGCCACCAAACACACGCCCGGACCGAACGCCAGCCGATGCCGCCGATGAACCGACCCAATTGCGCCCGCCGCCGCCTGCTCCGCGGCGGCGCCCTGCTCGCGCTCGCCCTTGTTTCTCCCTCCCTGCCGTGGGCGGCGCCCGCGACCGACGCCCCACGCACGGTCGTCTTCCTTGGCGACAGCCTGACCGCCGGCTATGGCCTAGGTGAACCGTCGATGGAGGCCTATCCCGCGCTGATCGCCGCCCGCCTGCGCGCCTCCGGCACGCCCTGGAAGGTCGTCAACGCCGGGATCAGTGGGGACACGACCGCGGGC